>JBBDSM010000081.1:0-37598 GCA_040904945.1 Gemmatimonadota bacterium | reverse complement strand
CCGATTGGCCCTCGCCAAGGGAGGAGACGTCTATGTCTCGGATCTGCGCACTGACGCCGCAACTGCAGCTCGTGGAGCCGACCTCGAATCCGCGGGAGCGCGGGTGGAGCTCGGTGGACACGACTTCGAATGGCTGGCTGGCGCCGGACTCGTCGTGGTCAGCCCCGGCATCCCGCCGGACGCTCCGGTGCTCGGAGATCTCCGAGCGCGGGGCGTGCGTTGGATCAGCGAGCCTGAGCTCGCCGTTCGGTTCTATGGCGCTCCACTGATCGCCGTGACCGGAACCAACGGGAAGACGACCACCACGCTGCTGGTGGGACACCTTCTCGCCTCGTCGGGGATGGACGCGGCGGTGGGCGGGAACGTGGGGGGTGGGCTCGCGCCCGCTGCCTCCGAGCTCGCGCTGCGTGAAGACGCACCCGACTGGTACGTGCTCGAGATGAGCTCGTTCCAGCTTGCCGACGTGGACACGTTCCGGCCCGACATCGGCGTCGTGACGGGCCTCTCGCCCGACCACCTCGACCGCTACCCGTCCCTCGATGCGTACTATGCGGACAAGGCGCGCCTCTTCGAGAACGCCGATGACGCGAGTGCCTGGGTCCTCCCGTTCGGGGACGCCGAGGTCGAAGCCCTGGCAGGGGACGCCCCCGGTCACCGCTACACGTTCTCCCATGACGACGTCAGCGCGCACGCCTTCGTTCGGGACGGCGTCCTGACGCTACGCGTGGCCGACGCGGACGAGCCGCTCCTGGCGGCCTCCGACTTCCCGCTCATGGGGCGCCACAATCTCAGGAACGGTCTGACCGCGGCGCTGACGGCCCGCCTCGCCGGTGCGCCGGTCGAGGGCATCCGTGAGGGGCTCCGCACCACGCTCCCGCTCCCGCACCGCATGGAGCCGATCGTCGAGCGGGACGGCGTGCTCTGGGTCAACGACTCCAAGGCCACCAACGTCTCGGCGGCGGCGAGCGCCCTGGCGAGCCTCGACCGACCGGCGGTCGTGCTGCTGGGCGGCAAGGACAAGGGCGAGGACTTCCGTCCGCTCGGTCCTCTCCTCGCGGAGCACGCCCGGGTTGTCCTGGCGTTCGGCGCGGTGAGTGAGCGCCTTGCCGACGAGATCGGCGACGTGGTGCGCGTCGAGCGTCTCGGGAGCGACTTCGAGAAGGTCGTACGCCGCGCTGCTGCCTGCGCCCGCCCGGGCGACGTCGTGGTGCTGTCTCCGGCGTGCTCGAGCTTCGACATGTTCGAGAACTACGAGCACCGGGGCCGCGTCTTCGCGGACCTGGCCCGGGAGGTCGCGTGAGCGCCCGCCCGCTCGACGTCGCCCCCGCGCGTCCGGTCCAGCTGCCCGACGCGGGGCTCGGCCGGGGCTGGGAGGCCGCCGTCCTCTTCTGCGCCACGGTCGTCCTCGTGGCCTGGGGTCTGGTCGTCCTGTACAGCGCGTCGTCGGTGCTCGCGATGCGTCAGGATCTCCCCGACACCTACTATCTGTTCCGGCAGGCGATCGGCGCCGCGGTGGGGCTCGTCGCGTTGGCCGGGTGCGCCGCGCTCCCGTATCGGGCCTGGGCCCATCTGGCTTGGCCGTTGCTCGGCGTGACTCTCGTCGCCCTGATTCTGGTCGTCCTGCCGTGGACCCACTCCATCGCCCCCGAGATCAACGGGGCGCGTCGCTGGCTGACACTCGGCGTGACCCTCCAGCCGTCGGAGTTCGCGAAGATCGCGGTCGTGGTGTGGACCGCGGCGCTCGCGGTCCGGAAGGGGCCGCAGTTCAAATCACTCTCCCGCGGGTTGCTGCCGTTCCTCGTGGTCTGGTCGGTCGTGCTGGGGCTGATCGCGCTTCAGCCGGATCTCTCGACGGCCTTCCTCATCGGCCTGCTCGGTTCGCTCATCCTGTTCTGCGCCGGAGGACGCATCGCGCATTTCGCCTTCCTGGTCCTGATCGCGGTGCCCGTACTTCGCGATCAGCTCGCGGTCGGCTTCCGCGCGGAGCGGCTCGCCGCGTTCCTCGACCCGCTCTCCGATCCCATGGGATCGGGCTTCCAGGTCCGTCAGTCGCTGGTGGCGCTCGGCTCGGGCGGACTCTACGGCGTCGGCATCGGGGAGGGGCGGCAGAAGTTCGGGTTCCTGCCGGAAGCCCACAATGACTTCATCTTCGCGATGATCGGCGAGGAATGGGGGCTGCTCGGGGTGCTCATGCTCGTGTCGCTCTATGCCGCGATCGTGCTGGTCGGCTTCCGCGTGGCCGGCCGGGCGCCCGACCTGTTCGGAGAGCTCCTCGCCATCGGCCTGACCAGCCTCATCGCGCTGCAGGCGCTGCTGCACATGGCGGTCGGGCTGGCCTTGCTGCCGGCGACGGGGCTGTCGCTTCCGCTCGTCTCGTACGGGCGCTCGAATCTGCTCGTGACGTGTGTCGCTCTGGGGATCCTGATGTCGGTCGCGCGTGCCTCGGGTCGTGGTGCGGGAGTCGGTCGGCGTCAGGTGGGAAGGAGGGCCCGTGCATGATCGTCGCGTGGTCGTATTCTCAGGGGGCGGCACGGGCGGGCACCTCTATCCGGCCCTCGCGGTGGCGGACGAGCTCCGCGCGCTCCACCCCGAGGTGCGCGCTCTCTTCATCGGCTCGCGTCGGGGGATCGAGGGACGGATCCTCGCCGAGCGCGGGGAATGGCATCTCCTGCTCCCGGTGCAGGGCCTCGATCGCTCCCGCCCCTTCCGCAGCCTCCTCGGCGTCGCGGGAGTCGTGGGCTCGATCGCCCGGACGCTCCGCCTCTTCGCCGAGCTCCGGCCGGAGGCCGTCGTGGTGACCGGTGGATATGCGAGCGCGCCCGCGGGCATCGCGGCCGTGCTCACCGGGACGCCCCTCGTTCTGCAGGAGCCGAATGCCGTGCCCGGCCTGGTCACGAAGCTGCTCAGTCGCTGGGCCGCCCACGTCCATGTCGCCTTTCCCGAAGCCGTGGACCGTCTGCCGGCGGGGCGCGAGCGGGCGGTCGTCACCGGCAACCCGGTACGGCCGCGGAGCGAGATCGAGCGGGGGCAGGCACGGGCTCGGCTCGGCCTCCCCGAGCACGCCACCGTGCTCCTCGTCGTCGGTGGGAGCCAGGGTGCTCGCGCCGTGAACGATGCGCTCCTCGAAGCCGTGCGATCGGTGGCGTCCGGGGCGCTCGAACGGCCTGCGGAGCTTCACGTTCTCTGGGCCACCGGGCCTGCGCACCACGACCGCATCCGGGGCGAGCTCGAAGCGATGGGCGAGGGCGCCGAGTGGGTCGTGCCGGTGCCGTACATCGACGACATGCCGGTGGCGCTGGTCGCTTCGGACCTGGCTCTGGCGCGCGCGGGTGCCACCTTCACCGCCGAGCTGCTGGTCGAGGGGCTGCCGGCCGTGCTGGTGCCGCTCCCGAGCGCCGCCGAGGACCACCAGGCGCGCAACGCCGAGTCGCTCGCCGCGGCCGGAGCGGCCGTGGTGCTCCCGCAGGCGGAGATGACGCCGACCCGACTCTGGAGCGCCGTGGCGAGCCTGACGTCCGATGCCCCGCGCCTCGCCGTGATGCGCCGTGTGGCGCTGGGGCTGGCGCGCCCCGAGGCCGCAGGCCGGATCGCGGAGTCCGTGGCTCGCAGCATGACCTCCGGAACGGAGGCCACGTGATGATCGACCGCACCCGCCTCCGGGCGCTTGCCTCCTCGGGACCGGTCCACTTCATGGGCGTCGGCGGCGCCGGCATGTGCGCGCTCGCCGAGCT
Organism: Gemmatimonadota bacterium; assembly: GCA_040904945.1. Lineage (GTDB taxonomy): Bacteria > Gemmatimonadota > Gemmatimonadetes > Longimicrobiales > Gaopeijiaceae > JAWLHJ01. Next base: position 33,867 of record JBBDSM010000081.1, on the reverse strand, counting down.
CCTCGTCCGTGACGGTGTGACCGTCACGGGGTGCGACGTGAAGCAGGGGCCGGGTGTCGTCGATCTCGAGGCGTTGGGCGCAACGGTGCACATCGGTCACGACCCCGCGCACGTCGAAGGATCCGCGGCGCTGATCGTCACCTCCGCCGTTCCCGCCGAGCATCCCGAGCTGGCACGCGCCCGGGAGCTCGACGTTCCGGTCTTCAAGCGCGCAGAAGCGCTCGGGGCGTGGGTCGAGGTGGGCAAGGTCGTCGGGGTGGCCGGCACGCACGGGAAGACGACCACGACGGCGATGACCACCGAGGTCCTGGCTGCGGCCGGGCTCGAGCCGACCGGCCTGGTGGGCGGACGGGTGGCCGGCTGGGGCGGGAATCTCCGTCGCGGCGGGGATCAGCTCTTCGTGGTCGAGGCCGACGAGTACGACCGCTCCTTCCTCACGCTCCGTCCCGACGTGGCGATCGTCACCAACCTGGAAGCCGATCACCTCGACATCTACGGAGATCTGGAGGGCGTGCGGGACGGCTTCCGACGGTTCCTCCGAGGGGTGAAGCCTGGAGGCCGTGTCATCGTATGCGCGGACGACCACGGGGCGTCGAAGCTGCTCCCCGAGTTCGCCGACGCCGGCTACACCTACGGTACGGTGGCCGGCGCCATGCTCCGCGCGACCGACATCGAGATGGGCGAGGGTCTTACGCGGTGCACGGTCGTGGAGGAAGGCCGGTCCCAGGGCACACTCGAGCTCTCGCTACCGGGCACCCACAACCTGCTCAACGCCCTCGCGGCGGCCGCGACCGCGCGTCACCTCGGAGTCGATTGGGCCCACGTGAAGCGTGCGCTCGCCGCCTTCGTGGGTGTGGGTCGCCGCTTCGACGTGCTCGGCGACGCGAGCGGCGTCACGGTGATCGACGACTACGCGCACCACCCGACGGAGATCCGCGCGACGCTGGCCGGCGTGCGCGCCGCTTACGAGGGTCGGCGCCTGGTCGTGGCCTTCCAGCCGCATCTCTACTCGCGCACCCGGGACTTCGCGGCCGCATTCGGCTCGGCCCTCGCGGCTGCGGATGTCGTGTGGGTCACCGACATCTTCCCGGCCCGGGAGGCCCCCATCGAGGGGATCACGGGTGCGTTGGTCGCCGAGCACACACGCGACGCGGGTGCCGCGGACGTCCGTTACCACGAGACGCTCGACACGCTGGCCGGGGCGATTGTCGAGACCCTCGAGGACGGGGACGTGCTCGTGGCCATGGGTGCGGGCTCCATCGAAGTGGTCGCGCCGGACGCGTTTGCGCGGCTGCGGGAGGTGACGCATGCGTAGGGATTTGAAGATCCTCCTCGGCGCCATGGTGGCCGGCGGGACGCTGTTGGGCGTCGAACACGGGAGCGAATGGCTCGCGGGGCTCAGCACCTTCCACGTGCGGAACGTCGACGTGAGTGGAGCGACATTCGTGGCAGCCGACGAGGTCGTGGGGTTGATGACGCTGCAGCCGACCAGCTCCATCTGGGAAGAGAAGAGCGTATGGACGGATCGCATCGAGCGGCATCCGATGATCCGTTCAGCCAGTGTCGCGCGCCGGTTCCCCGCTGGGCTACGCGTGACCGTGACCGAGCGGCAGCCCGTCGCGCTCGCGCCTACGCCGACGCTCGAGCCGGTCGACGCCGAGGGGTATCGCCTCCCCGTCGATCCGTCCCATCACCGACTCGACCTTCCCGTCCTGTCGACCAGTCTGACGCCCGCCCGCGGGGCACGGCTCGTACCGGGGGCGGTGCGGGAGTTGGCCGCGGAGATCGGACGGATGATGAGCGCCGACACCGCGTTCTTGCAGCGCGTTTCCGAGTTGGGATGGCGGGACGACGGATCGCTCCGGGTTCGATGGACGGAGCCACCGGTGGACTTCCTCCTCCCCCCGGGGACATCCGCGGTCCGACTCCGGGAGGGGCTCGCTGCGCTCGCCGACGCGGTGGCGGCCCGGCCGACGGATCCGCCGGAAGAGATCGATCTGAGATTCGCGGACCAGGTCGTGGTCCGCCGAACCCGAGACTGACGGAACAACCATGCGCTCCAATCTCATCGCCGGACTCGATATCGGGACCTCGAACACGTGCGCCGTCATCGGCGAGGTCATCACCGACCCGCGCCGGCCGGGACTCACGGTGCTCGGCGTCGGTCAGGCCCGCACGGGTGGGCTCCGGGGTGACATGGTCACCAACATCGACGAGATGACCGAGTCCGTCCGCTCCGCCATGAAGGAGGCCGAGCTGATGGCCGGCGTCACGGTCGACCGTGTCTACGCCGGTATCGGAGGCGACCACGTGCGCGCCTCCACCTCGATGGGCGTCGTGGCCGTCTCGGACGACGAGGTGAGCCCGGACGACGTCGAACGGGTGCACATCGTCGCGCGCGCCGTGGCGCTCCCGCCCGATCGGGAGATGGTGCACGCCATCCCCCAGGAATACCGGGTGGACCTCCAGGGCGGCATCAAGGACCCCCTCGGCATGGCCGGCGTCCGCCTCGAGGCGGAGGTCTTCCTCGTGACGTGCCAGGTCACCGCGTCGGCCAACATCCGCAAGGCCGTGAACCGCGCAGGCTACCGCGTGCAGGAGATGGTGCTCGAGCCGCTGGCGGGCTCCCGCGCCGTCCTCACCGAAGACGAGAAGGAAGTAGGGGTCGCGATGGTGGAGATCGGGGCCAACACGACGGACATCGCGGCCTACTACGAGGGGAAGGTCCAGCACGTCTCGATCCTCCCCGTGGGCGGCACCACGCTGACGACCGATCTGGTGCGCGGCCTGTCGATTCCGTACTCCGAGGCGCGACGGGCCAAGGAGAAGTTCGGCATCGCCTGGACCCAGATGGTGGACCCACGCGAGACCGTGGAGTTGCCCGGTCCGGCACCGGGGCAGACGCGTGCGGTGGCCCGGGAGCTGATCGCGCACATCATCGAGCAGCGGCTCGACGAGCTGTTCGGGATCGTCCACGAGGAGCTCGACGAGAAGGGGCTCATGGACCGGTTGGGCGCGGGCATCGTGCTGACCGGGGGCACGGCCTCGATCCCTGGTCTCGTCGAGTTGGCTCAACAGATCTACGCCTGTCCAGTCCGGCTCGGCGTGCCGGGTGAGGGCCTGGGTGGGCTCGCAGATTCCGTCGGACGCCCGCGTTTTGCGGTCGCCGCGGGGCTCTCGCTGTGGGGAGCGGACCGTTTCGCCGAGACGGGCAGGGGAGCCTCGACGACCACGTCGGGCGTCCTCACGAAGCTCGGCACCTGGCTCAAAGAGTTCTTTTAAACCACTCCAATGGGAGGAGATACCATGATTTTCGAATTCGAGGAAACCCCGGTCCGGAACGCACGGATGAAGGTGGTCGGCGTCGGTGGCGCCGGCGGGAACGCGGTGAACCGCATGGTCGACGAGGCGCTCGACGGCGTCGAGTTCATCTCGATGAACACCGATGCCCAGGCGCTCAAGACGTCGCGGGCGCAGGTCACGCTGCAGATCGGCAAGAAGCTCACGCGTGGCCTCGGTGCCGGCGCGCGCCCCGAGGTGGGGCGGCAGGCGCTCGCCGAGAGCGAAGACGAGGTGCGTCGCGCTCTCGAGGGCGCCGATCTCGTGTTCGTGACCGCCGGCATGGGCGGTGGCACCGGAACCGGCGCCGCGCCGCTCGTGGCGGAGATCGCCCGTGAGATGGGCGCGCTCACCATCGGCATCGTCACCCGGCCCTTCTCCTTCGAGGGGAAGAAGCGGGAGCGTCAGGCGCAGCAGGGGCTGGCTGAGCTGCGGCGTTGCGTGGACACCATGATCCTCGTCCCGAACGACCGCTTGCTCTCCGTCGTACCGAAGGGGACGTCGTTCCGCGACGCGCTCAAGAAGGCCGACGAGGTGCTCCTCAACGCCACGCAGGGCATCTCCGACCTCATCAGCGTCACCGGCGAGGTGAACGTGGACTTCGCGGACGTGCGCACCATCATGTCCTCGCGGGGTCCGGCGCTCATGGGGTCGGGCTTCGGGGAGGGAGACAACCGTGCGCAGGAGGCCGCTCAGGAAGCGATCTCTTCGCCGCTCCTGGATGACATCTCGATCGCGGGCGCGCGCGGTGTCCTCATCAATATCACCGGGGGCATGGACCTTGCTATTGACGAGGTCACGACGATCTCTTCGATTATCCAGGAAGAAGCCGGTGACGAGGCCGAAATCATCTTCGGTGCGGTGCATGATCCGTCGCTCGAACGACAGGTGCGGGTCACCGTCATCGCCACCGGCTTCGATCAGCCCGAGGACGACAAGGTCATCTCCGGGAGCTTCCTGCGCGCTCGTACGCCGAAGGCCGCGAAGCCGTCTCAGGCGTCCGCCGAGCCGATGAGGAAGTCCGAGGAGAAAGAGGCGCCGCGGCACGCGCCCAGGGTTGCAGTGGGTGGTGGTGGATCGGAAGAGGTGGTGCCGCTCAATCGATTCCCTGAGCGCACCATCGCACGGAGCCAGATCGCGGGACTCGACATTCCGACCTTCATCCGGCGTCAGATGGACTGACATCGGCGGGTCGGCCACGAAGGGCAGGAGATCATCTTGAAACGCGCGGAGCCACACAGATTGCGATCTGACGCGACGAGGGTGGGGCGTGCCGGTACGCTTGTGGCGGTCCTTGCGGCCGTCGCGATGTCGTCGGCCTGCGATGTCATGGAGGTCGCGGACGTCGGCCAACTGCCCGGAATCCACGTGCCGCCCGCGGAGCACGTGGACGTGCGCGCCATGAGCGCCGGACAGACGTTCGGAGAGTTGCTGAGCGGCGAGTTGGGCGCCAACGAACAAGCGTCGTTGCTTCTCGCATTCCGTGAGCACGCGAGCCCGAGGCGCATGCGCCCCGGGACCGAGGTGACGTTCCGGTACCTGCAGAACGACAAGCAGCTCCGTGGCATCGACGTCGCCGTGAGCCGCGATGAGACCGTCCGGCTGACCAGGAGCCTGTCGGGGTGGGCGGCCGATCTGGTCGAGACCCCGGTGTACGTCGACACCCTCTACGCGTCCGGCGAGATCGAGAGCGTCCTCTGGACCTCGGTGATCGGAAATCCCGAGCTGCAGTCCATGCCGGTCGCCGACCGGAACCGTCTCATCGACTACCTCGATCGCGTGTTCCAGTGGCAAGTCGACTTCTCCCGCCAGATCCGGGTCGGTGACACGTACCGGTTCGCTTTCGAGCGGGAGGTGCGGCCGGACGGCTCGCTCCGCGCCGGACAGCTGATCTCGGCCGAGCTGGTGAACAGCGGCACGGCATATCATGCGATCTGGTTCGATCCGAACGGGGACGGCCAGGGGTCGTACTTCGACCTGGAAGGGAAGTCCGTGCGACGGGCCTTCCTCCTGAAGCCGCTCGAGTACCGGCGCATCTCTTCGCGCTACAGCAATGGACGCTTCCATCCGGTTCTGCAGAGGGTTCGGGCGCACCGTGGCGTGGACTATGCGGCCGACACCGGCACGCCGATCATGGCGACGTCGGATGGCGTGGTGATCCATCGCGGGCCGAAAGGTGGTCTCGGCAACGCCGTCGAGATCCGGCATCCGAACGGCTTCATCACCCGCTACGGTCATATGAGCCGCTTCAACTCGAGTGTCGTGCAGGGAACCCGGGTAAAGCAGGGTGACATCGTCGGGTACGTCGGCATGACCGGGCTCGCGACCGGACCCCACCTCCACTACGAGATGATCAGCGGGGGTCGTCACATCGATCCCTTGTCCATCGATCTTCCCGCAGGAGACCCGGTGCCGGCGGACGACATGGTCCGGTGGATGGACGAGATGATGGAGCGCGTGGCGCTCCTGGAGTCGATTCCGGGCGCCGGCCCGGTGCGCACCGCTCTGGTCGACGAAGAGGAACGTGACTTCGGCGCCCAGCTCGAGCGGTCCGGTGCCCTCGACGTCGACGGAGGCCGGCGGTAAGTCTCTCAGCCGTCCTTTTCGCGCTTCTCGGCGCGGGAGCCATCGGATACGCGTGGTGGATCTACCGCCGGGTCGACCTCCCGGTAGAGGGGGCCCGCTACCTTTGGCCGCTCCGCGCGGCCGCCCTGTTGATCGTGCTCGCACTGCTTCTCGATCCGAGCGTGCCGTGGGCTGGCACCGCGGGGCTCACGAGCCGTTGGGTTCTGCTCGACGCATCGGAGAGTATGGCCGCGGGGGGCGAAGATGCTGCCGCGTGGGCCGAGGCTGTCCGGCGTGCCGAGGCGTTACGCGCGGACGGGTGGCGGGTCGTGACCTTCGGCGCCGTCGTGGACCAGACGTCTGACGCCGTGGACCTCGCGCCCACGGGACCCATGACGCGTCTCGGGCCCGCGCTCGACGTGGCCGCCGAGAGCGGCGCGCGGGAGGTGCGTGTGCTCACCGACATGCGCATCGAGGATGTCGTGGCCGTACGCGCCGCGCTGCAGGGTTCCGGCCTCGGTGTCACGTTCGAGAACGTGGCCGACCAGATCGACAACGCCGGTATCTTCTCGCTCGACGTCGGCGACCGGGCCGCCCCCGCCGCAGCCGGCATCGCCGTCCTGGAGGTCTACGGAGGTGCGCCGGGGGACAGCCTGTCGGTACAGCTGCTCGAGGAGGGCATGCCGGTCGGTTCGGCGCGCGTCGCGGCCCCGGGACAGGGGCTCCGGAGCACCGTCGAGGTCGACCTTCCCCCCTCCGCCAACACCGGCGCGGTGCGCTTCGAGGCGGTCCTTTCCGGGGTGGATGATGACTTCGCCGCTGACGACCGGGCTGTGGCCTACGGGCTGGTCGGTGCGCCGGAAGAGGCCGGGGTCGTGCTCATCTCGTTCAGACCCGACTGGGAGCCGCGCTACCTCTTGCCCGTTCTCGAGCGGACCACCGGGCTCGCGGGGTCGGGCTTCTTGCGGGCGGGCCCCGATCGCTACGTATCCATGGGGCCGGCGCTGGAGCGGGCGGACCCCGTCGATTCGGCGACCGTTCGCCGCGCGGCCGAGGGGGCGTCCCTCCTGGTCCTCCACGGGCTTTCCGACGATACGGACGCCTGGGTCGGAGGACTCGTCGGACGCGCCCCCCGATCCATCGCTTTCGTCTTCGACGCCGCTGGCGCGTCGCTGCTCGGCATCGACGCCTCGGCGCCGAGGGCGGGCGAATGGTACCTGGGCGAGGAGATCCCGCCTTCGCCCCTGTCCGGCGAGCTGGCCGGCCTAGCCGGAGCCGATCTGCCGCCGCTCACCGGCGTGATGGTCGCCCAGGGCGCCTCGGGCCTGGTGGCCCCGCTCACCGTGAGCCTCCGGCGTACCGGGCCCGCCGAGGCGCCGCTCCATCTGCGGAGCGACGGTGGCCGCCGCTCCGCCGTCGTGCTGGCTCAAGGCCTCTGGCGCTGGGCGGCCAGGCCGGATGACCGCGACGCCTATGAAGCCGTATGGTCGGGCGTGGCCGGCTGGTTGCTCCGTGACGCATCGCTGGCCGGGGCCGAGGTTCGCCCGGCGGAGCGCGTGGTCCCCGCCGGCGAGCCCGTGCCCTGGCAGGTCCCCGAGGGACGGGCCGGCGCGACCGTCGGCATCCGACCCGACAGCGCCGCGAACCCGGGAGGAGCGAACGAGCTCACGCTCACGGGAAGTGGCACCGTTTTCACCGAGCCACTCTCTCCCGGGCCCTACCGCTACACGGTACGCGATCCGGCGGGGGACAGCGTGGCGGGGGGACGCTTCGACGTGAGCGACCGATCCACCGACATGTTTCCGGCGCCGGCCGATCCCGCGAGACTGATCTTCGAGAGCGCGGCCGCGGCCGCAGACGATGGTGGCACCCGGCCGCTCCGCACGCTCCCCTGGCCCTACCTGTTGATCATCGGACTCCTGTGCGCGGAATGGATCGGCCGCAGACGGTCCGGATTACGCTGAACCCGACATAGCCGATGGCACGCCTTTTCAAGAACAAGCTCGAGAAGAAGAAGGGACTCTGGCGCCGGGTCGTCGACTTGGCGCTCACCGACGTGCGCGTCGCCGCGAAGGGGCTGGACCACGCCTCCCTCGAAGATCTCGAGGAACGGCTGCTGGCCGCGGACTTCGGCGTCCCGGCCACCATGCGCCTCGTGGATCACGCCGAGGACGTCATGCGGAAGGGGAAGGCCAGAGGAGGCCAGGCCCTCGTCGGCGCGCTCCGGGACGAGATCTCGGAGATCCTGACGCCCTCGAAGGACGCCGAGCTCCGGGCCGCGGACTCCGGCACCACGGTCTATCTGATGGTCGGGGTCAACGGCGTGGGGAAGACGACCTCGGTGGCGAAGCTCGCGCACTTCCTCGTCCAGGACGGCAAGCGGGTGATGGTCGCCGCCGCCGACACCTTCCGTGCAGGCGCCGTGGCCCAGCTCGAGACCTGGGCCAAGCGGATCGGGGCGGATTTCCTGCGCGGCCAGCAGGGAGGCGACCCGGCCGCCGTCGCCTTCGACGCGCTCGAGGCCGCGGAGTCCCGTGGCGTCGACGTGCTTCTCATCGACACCGCGGGTCGGCTGCACACCAATCGCGGCCTCATGCAGGAGCTCGAGAAGATCGACCGTGTGGTGCGTCGTCGGCTCGGCGGCCCGCCCCACGAGACGCTCCTCGTGCTGGATGCCACCGTGGGCCAGAACGCCGTCCGCCAGCTCGATGCCTTCAAGAAGGTCGTCGACGTGAGCGGCATCGTGCTCGCCAAGATGGATTCCTCGGCGCGCGGCGGTATCGTCGTCGCCCTGCAGGAGGAGTTCGGCGTGCCCGTGAAGCTCGTCGGCACCGGCGAGCAGCTCGACGACCTCGAGACCTTCGACGTCGACGCCTTCGTCGAGGGCGTGTTCGGAGGGTAGGAGCCTGTCCGAGTATTGGGGTGCGGCCGCGCGCAGGGGTCTTGTGCGACCACTCGCCTCCGGCGAGCGGTGCCCTCAGGGCAGGAACGACGACGAGTCGTAGCAGAGCTACGCCGAGGAGGAGAGACGCAGCATGAACCGCACAACCCCCCTGCGCCCTGCGGGTTACGGCTGCACGGGGCCATCTTCGTCGTTGGATCGTCTCGACGTAGCTCATGGCTATGCCTTCGACGACCCGCCTGGAATCTGGCCCCGTGGAGCGGGTAACGCGGCTCGCCCCAATACTCGGACAGGCTCCTAGGGTGAGCCGTTACTCCCGCCTCGACGGCCCGGTTCAGTTCCTCAAGGGTGTCGGTCCCAAGAGGGCCGACGCACTGGTGGGTCTCGGGATCGCCACGGCGCGGGATATGCTCTACCACGTGCCGCGCCGCTACGACGACGCCTCGACCGTGACCCCCATAGGCCGAGTGGACGTCGGGATGGACGTCACCGTGACGGGGACCGTGCGCAGCAAGGGCGTGATCCCGACGCGGACGGGGCTGCGCATCTTCCAGGCCGTCCTCCAGGACGATTCAGGGCTGATTACCGTCGCGTGGCCCGGGCAGCCGTGGCTCGACCGCAAGCTGCGGGAGGGCGACCGTCTGCTCGTGTCCGGGCCCGTGAAGTTCTTCCATGGCAAGCAGCTGCAGCCACGTGAGTTCACGCTCGTGGACCGGCCGGGGAAGGGGTCCGAGCGTACGGGGACCATCTTCGTCACCTACCCGGCCAGCGACGAAGTCCCCCAATGGGTGCTCCGAGGGATCTTCGAGAGGAATCTCGACGCGCTCCTGGCCTCCGCCGACGAGGACGAGTACCTCGCCGACGACGCGCGGGAGCGGCTCGGCCTCCCCACGCTGCCCGAGGCGCTCTCCTGGCTCCACCGACCCGCGGATCTGGCCCAGGCCGAGCGCGGGCGGGAGCGGCTGGCTTTCGACGAGCTCTTCTTTCTCCAACTCTTGCAGGCTCGTGCTCGGCGTGAGGCCCTCGAGACCCGGCCCGGGATCGCGCACGGGCGCACGAACGAGCTGGTGCGCGGGCTTCTGGACGCCCTGCCGTTCTCCCTGACCGACGCGCAGACGCGGGTCCTCCGCGACATCGCGACGGACATGGTGTCGGATCGGCGCATGAACCGGCTCCTCCAGGGCGACGTCGGCGCGGGGAAGACCCTCGTGGCGCTCTTCGCCATGCTCATCGCCGTCGAGGGGGGGCATCAGGCCGCGCTCATGGCGCCGACCGAGATCCTCGCGGAGCAGCACGCGCGAGGCATCCGTGAACTCGTGGCGCCGCTCGGAGTCGAGGTCGCCCTGCTCACCGGAAGTCTGGCTTCCGCGGACCGCGCCGTGGCGACGGACGCGGTCGCGTCGGGAGGGGCCCAGCTCGTCGTCGGGACACATGCGCTGATCCAGGAGACCGTGCGCTTCCACCGGCTCGGCCTGGTGGTTGTGGACGAACAGCACCGCTTCGGCGTGCGTCAGCGCATGGCCCTGCTCGAGCGCGCCGACGCCGTGCCGGACGTGCTGGTCATGTCGGCGACGCCGATCCCCCGCTCCATGGCGATGGCGCTCTACGGCGATCTCGACCTGAGTGTGCTCGACGAGCTCCCGCCCGGCCGCAAGCCGGTCGTCACGGCGCTCCGTTCCCCCGACCGCAGGGACCAGGTGTACGGCTTCGTGGAGGAGCAGGTGGCCGAAGGGCGCCAGGCGTATCTGGTGTACCCGTTGGTCGCCGAGTCGGAGAAGGTCGACATGCTCGCCGCCACCGAGGAGTACGAGCGGCTCCGGACGGAGGTCTTCCCCGACCGGCGCCTGGGGCTCCTGCACGGCCAGCTCGCCGCAGCCGACAAGGACCGTGTCATGCGCGCCTTCCTCGCCGGGGAGCTCGACATCCTCGTCGCCACGACGGTCATCGAGGTGGGCATCGACGTCGCAAACGCGAGCGTCATGGTCATCGAGCACGCAGACCGTTTCGGCTTGTCTCAGCTCCACCAGCTCCGCGGAAGGGTCGGCCGCGGGAGCGCCGAGAGCCACTGCATCTTGATCGCGGATCCCGGAGAGGAAGCGCTCGAGCGCCTCAAGGTCTTCCGGGACACCGCCGACGGCTTTGCGGTCGCCCGGGCGGATCTGCGCATTCGGGGCGAGGGCGACCTGTTCGGCAGCCGCCAGCACGGCCGCGATCCGAACCTCCGCTTCGCGAGCCTCTTGAGGGACGAGGGGATCATCGAGGTGGCACAGCGCGAGGCCCGGGGGCTCATCGACCTCGACCCGGACCTCGAGCGTCCGGAGCACGCGCGGGTCCGGGAGATCCTCCTCGACCGCTACTCGGATCGCTTGGAGATGTTCGGTGTGGGCTGAGGGCCCCGCACCCGTGCGTGTGGGGTAGGCGGAGGCCCCCGTGGGCTGATAGCTTCGAGCCCTCGAAGGGGCCCGTCGGGCCTCGAATGACGTGGGAACGAAGATCGGGGTCAAAGCCGTATGGTCGAGATCAGGGAGTTGGGCGAGCACGCCGGTGAGCAGGTGACCGTGAAGGGGTGGGTCGAGGCGACCCGCGCCCACGGGAAGGTCGCGTTCCTCGTCGTACGGGACGGCACGGGTGTCGTCCAGGGCGTGTTGCTCAAGAAGGAGGTCGACGAGGCCACCTGGGAGCGCCACGCGGCCCTCACGGCCGAGTCGGTGGTGTCGATCACCGGCGAGGTGCGGCCGGACGACCGGGCGCCCGGCGGCTACGAGCTGGGGCTCACCGAGCTCGAAGTCCTGTCGACGGCGGAGGACTACCCGATCCAGCCGAAGGAACACGGCGTCGAGTTCCTTCTCGACAACCGGCATCTCTGGCTCCGGTCGTCGCTCCAGCGGGCCGGTCTGAGGGTCCGCGCCGAGGTCGAGCAGGCCGTCCACGACTTCTTCTACGGCCGCGGCTTCGTGCGTATCGACACGCCCATCCTCACGGGCGCCATCGGCGAGCACGCGGGCTCGCTCTTCGAGACGGACTACTTCGGCGATCCGGCGTACCTCGCCCAGACGGGCCAGCTCTACGTCGAGGCGGCGTGCCCGGCCTTCCGGAAGGTGTACTGCTTCGGACCGACCTTCCGTGCCGAGAAGTCGAAGACGCGCCGGCACCTCACCGAGTTCTGGATGGTCGAGCCGGAGGTCGCGTTCGCCGACTCGAACGACAACATGCGCCTCCAGGAGGAGTTCGTCTCGTACCTCGTCGAGCGCGCGCTCGAGCGGTGCGGTGAGGAGCTGAAGGTGCTCGAGCGTGATACGTCGCTCTTGGAGCATGTGCGCCCCCCGTTCCCGCGCATCAGCTACACCGACGCCGTCGAGAAGCTGCGCGCCGGCGGCAGCGACATCGAGTGGGGCACCGACCTGGGAGCCCCGGACGAGATGGCGCTGATGGAGGGCGCCGAGCTTCCCCTCTTCGTGCACGACTATCCGAAGCAGGCGAAGGCCTTCTACATGAAGGAGAACCCGGACGACCCACGCACCGTGCTGTGCGACGATCTGCTGGCGCCCGAGGGATACGGCGAGATCATCGGCGGGAGCCAGCGCGAGGACGACCTCGACCGGTTGCTCGCGCGCATCCGTGAGGAGGGTCTCCCGGAGGACGCCTACGCCTGGTACCTCGATCTCCGACGCTATGGGACCTTCCCGCACTCGGGATTCGGCCTGGGTATCGAGCGTACGGTCGCGTGGATCACCGGCCGCAAGCACGTCCGGGAGCTGATTCCGTTCCCGCGGCTCATGAACCGGCTGTACCCGTAGGCATGACGCTCCGCACGCCATGACCCGCCGCGCCGTACTCGACATGATGGACCACCGTCCGGTGTGGGCCATGCCCGACTGGGTACCGGACGCCATCCGCGACGCGCTCCCCGACGGCTGGGAGTTGGTCGTGATCGACGAGCCGACGGATGGTTCGGGGGACGGCGCCACACGCGTATCGCCCGGGGTGTTGGAGGCCGTGCGCGAGGCGGACGTCTACTTCGGCTACGGCATTCCGCCGGAGCTGCTCGAGGCCGGCTCAGCGCTGAGGTGGGTGCACTCGGGGGCGGCCGGTGTGGGGAGCTCGCTGCACGACGTCATGCGTGCCAGCGACGTGGTGTTCACGAACTCGGCCGGCATCCACGGGCCGCCCATGGCGGAGACGGTCCTCGCCATGATCCTCTTCTTCGGGCGGGGGCTCGATCACGCCCTGGCCAACCAGCGACGAGGGCGTTGGTCGACGGATCCCTTCTACGACGGCTCCACGCCGCCCACCGAGCTGGTCCGCACGACCGTGGGCATCGTCGGCTTCGGGGGGATCGGGCGCGAGATCGCCCGCAGGGTGTGCGCGCTCGGCGGCCGGGTGATCGCCTCGAAGCGGACGCCCGCCCGACCCGGGGACGACGCCCTGGAGGCGGTGGCCGGGGGCGGACGTCTCGACGACCGGATCGAGCTGGTGCACGGACCGGACGGCGTGGACACCGTGCTCGGGGAGAGTGACGTGGTGGTCGTGTGTGCGCCGGACACGCTGGAGACGCGCGGCATGATCGACGCTCGGGCGTTCGGACTCATGCGGCCCGGCACCCTGTTCGTGAACGTCGCGCGCGGTGCGCTGGTCGACGAGGGTGCGCTGCTGGAGGCGCTCCGTTCCGGGCGACTGCGCGGAGCGGGGCTCGACGTGTTCGCCCGTGAGCCGCTCCCGGAGGGACATCCCCTATGGAGCTTCGAGAACGTGCTGGCCACGCCGCACGTCTCCGCCGTCACGCAGGGATACTGGACGCGAGAGGCCGAGTTGATGGTCGCGAACCTCGCGTGCTATCTGCGTGACGCCCCGCTCACGGATTGGCGCAACGTCGTCGACAAGGCCGCGGGCTACTGATCCGGACGGGCGTCGGCCTTCAGCTCGTCCCAGAGCCGATCGAGGGCCTCGAGGCCGGCGCTCTCCAATTCGATGCCCCGCTCGTTCGCGAGGGCTTCGAGCCGCTCGAACCTGTCGCGGAACTTGGTGTTCGCGTGAGCCAGCGCCGTGGTCGGGTGGTGGCCCGCGAGCCGGGCCAGGTTGACGGCCGCGAAGAGTAGATCGCCGAGCTCCTCCGCCACCGCGTCGTCGTCGTCCCCTGCAAGCGCCTCCCGCACCTCATCGAGCTCTTCGCGCACCTTGTCGAACGCGCCCCGGTGATCGGGCCAGTCGAAGCCGACCGACGCCACCCGCTCCTGGATCCGGTAGGCCTTGCTCAGGGGCTCGAGCCCCTTGGCCAACCCCGAGAGGACGCCCTGACCTTCCGGCCGCTCCCGCGCCTTCAGCGTCTCCCAGTCCTCACGCGGGCCGCCGCCGAAGAGATGCGGGTGCCGCGCGACCATCTTCCGCTCGAGCGCCCCATAGACCGCGCCGGCGTCCAGTGTCCCGTCCTCCTCGGCCACGACGACCTGGAAGGCCAGGTTGAGGAGCAGGTCCCCGAGCTCGTCCGCGAGGTCCTCGGTGCGCCCGTCGTGGATGGCGTCCGCGACTTCGTGGGCCTCCTCGAGGAGATGAGGCACGAGCGATTCCGCGGTCTGCTCGGCATCCCATGGACACTCCTTCCGGAGGAACCGGACCAGGGCGAGCGCGCGGTCGAGGGTGCCGGGTCCGGGGAAGCGGAAGTCGGGCGGGGTGTCGGTCATGCGGGTGCGGCTCTCGTCGGGGGTCGTCCGGGGGACCTCTTCTTGGCATCTTTCACCGCTCATGTCAACGAATCCGAAAGGCCGGTCCTGGCTCGACGTGCGCGCCGATGCGCTGCTCGCCAACCTCGCCCGGCTCCGATCCGCGCTCGACCCCGAGGTCCGCGTCCTGCCTATGGTGAAGGCCGACGCGTATGGGGTCGGCATGCCGGGCGTCGTCGAGACGCTCCGAGCGGCGGGTGTCTGGGGTTTCGGTGTCGCCACCGTGGAAGAAGGGCTCCGGCTGAGACAGCTCGGCGTGGAGGGACCGGTCGTGGTGCTCAGCCCGTCTCCATATGCCGAGATCGACGCTGCGGTCGAGGGCGGTTTGGCGTTGTCGGTCGGAAGCCTGGACGCTTTGCGGGAGGTCGCTGCCGCAGCGGAGCGCTCGGGCCGCGTCGCGGATGTGCATCTGGACGTCGACACGGGGATGGGGCGCTCGGGTGTCGACTGGCGCCAGGGAGCCGCCTGGCTCGACCGCTTCCGCTCGGCCGCGACGGGTTCCGTGCGGTGGGCCGGCATCTTCACCCACCTGCACTCGGCCGAGGACGACGCGGAGAGCGTCCAGCGGCAGGCCGAGCGCTTCGGAGCCTGGACGGCGGAGATCGAACCACACGTGCTCCGTCACATGCTGAACAGTGCGGGTGTTCTCCATGCGCCCGAGTCGGCCGGTGACCTCGTGCGGCCGGGTATCTTTCTGTACGGCGGACGATGCGGCTCCGACGTGCCCGCGCCCGATCCGGTGGTGTCGCTGCGCGCCCGCGTGGTCCACGTCCGTGACGCCGTGCCGGGGACGACGGTGGGGTACGGCGCCACGTACACGGCTGCGAGAGGCGAGCGTTGGGCCACGTTGTCCATCGGCTACGGAGACGGACTTCCCCGGGCTCTCGGCAACCGTGGACACGCGCTGATCGGGGGGCGGCGGACCGCCATCGTGGGGCGGATCTCCATGGACGTAACCGTCGTGAACATCACCGGCATGCACGGGGTAGGGGTCGGCGACGTCGCGACGCTCATCGGGCGGGACGGCGCTGAAGAGATCACGCTCGACGAGGTCGCCGAGGGCGCCGGGACCATCTCCTACGAGGTGTTGACCGGCTTCACGACGCGGCTTCCGCGGGTGTGGGAGGGGAAGGGGAAGGATGGAAGCTGAGCGTCTTCTCGATGCGGCCCGTGAGGCGATGTCGTCGGCATACGCCCCGTACTCGCGGTTCCGTGTGGGCGCGGCGTTGCTGGCCTCGGACGGAACCGTCTGGACGGGGTGCAACGTCGAGAATGCGTCGTTCGGACTCACGGTATGCGCCGAGCGGGTGGCGGTGTTCGGTGCGGTGGCCGCCGGTCGGCGGAGCTTCGAGGCTCTGGCGCTCGTGACGGAGGCCGCGGAACCGGTCCCTCCTTGTGGCGCCTGCCTTCAGGTACTTTCCGAGTTCTCTCCTGAGCTCCAGGTGATCTCGGGTGGGAGTGGGACGCACGTCGAGTGGTCGTTGAGCGAGCTGCTGCCCGAACGATTCGGGCGCTCGCCGGGTTGGCTGTCGAGAACAAACGAGAAGGGTACGTGATACGTTCGAACGATAGACGGATCGGGACGCGTGCGGGGGTTCTCCTCGCCGCGGCCGCGCTGGTCGTGACGGCCTGCGGGGACGAAACTCCCACTTCCATTGGTGAAGAGGTGCTCCCCGGCGCTCCTGTCACGCTCCAGCTCGAGATCCCGTGGGAGGATTTCGGCTCGAATCTCGAGGTGTTCGGGGGCTACGGCGCTCCAGGCGACCTCGGAACGGGCGTCCTCGCCAACGCCTTCGACGGCTCGCTGAACGCCCGCACGCTCCTTCGCTTCGGGACGCTGCCGACCTCGGCCTCCGTGCGGGACACCACGGGCACGACCGTGACCGATTCAGACCTGACCTTCGTTGGAGGTGAGCTGGTCGCGGTCTTCTCGGGGCCGGCGAGCTCGGCCGAGACTCCAGTCTCGCTCACGCTGGGCTTCATGGACGAAGCGTGGCACCGCCGGTCGGCGACCTGGACACACGCCGTCGACACGTTGGGAAACAGCGTCCTGTGGAGTCAGCCGGGCGGCGGAACCGTGTCTCCCATCGACACGGTCACCTGGGATCCGGCGGTCGGAGACTCGGTGTCGTTTGCCCTCGACTCGGCGCAGGTGGCGGAGTGGGATGACGTCGCCACGCGGGCGCTCGGCGCTCGGATCGACCTGCTCACCGCAGGACATCGGCTGGACGTCCGCTCCGTGGCCCTCAGGCTTTCGGCGCGGCCGAGCGTGAATCCGGACACCCTGGTCACGGTCTCGGCGTCGGAGTCGGGAGTGACGTTCATCTACGATCCGGCTTCGACGGCGCCGGTCGACGGTATACGGGTCGGGGGCGCTCCGGCCTGGCGCACCGTCCTCGACCTCGGGGTCCCCACCCAGCTCACCGGTCCTGCGGAGCTGTGCGCCGCCGCCGGCTGTCCGGTGACGCTCGAGCCGGGGCAGATCAGCTTCGCTTCTCTCGTGCTCACCACCCGCCAGACCGACGGTGCCTTCCAGCCCCTCGACACGCTCGGCTTGGATGCGCGCGCCGTGCTGAGCCGCGATGCGCTCCCGAAGGCGCCGCTCGGGGCTCCGGTGGTGGGCTCGCTGGGACGCCGCCTGCCGGCCGCCTATTTCGGTGATGAGGCGGAGGCGCAGGTCGAGATCCCGATCACCTCACTGGTACGGAACATCCTCCGCGGCATCGACCCGACCACGGGGCGCCCGTATCCGAATTCGCTCGCCCTCCTATCTCCCTTCGAGCCGCTCTCGATCGCCTACGGATCGTTCCATGGCCCGGGCACCGGTTTCGCGCCGGTCCTGAAGCTCATCGTGACGGTCGGACCCTCGGTGGAGCTCCCATGAAGAACGCTCTGCGTCTGCTCGCGCTGACGACCCTCGCTCTGACCCCCACGGCCGTCGACGGCCAGTCCGTCTTCAACTCGGCGGGCCTCGGCCGTCAGGTCGAGGCGATCGACGGGCGGAGCCGCGCTCTCGGCAGCGTCGGCATCGGGCTGCGCGGCGGCTCGATCTCACCGGTTGATCCGGCTGCGGCCGCAGGCCTCGGGTTCGCGAGCGCGGTGATGGTCGCGCAGCCGAGCTGGGTCGAGATGAGCCAGGACGGGGTGCCGGCCGGTGACTTCACGGGGACTCGCTTCCCGCTGCTCGGGATCGCCTATCCGTTGCTCGGCGGGATGGGGACGATCCACTTCGCATCGGTCCTCGATCAGGGCTTCAGCAGCGAACGGGTGGTGAGCGTCGATCTGGGCGGCACGTCGTACGACGTGATGGACAACTTCCTGCAGGAAGGAGGTGTCTCCAACGCATCTCTCGGCTTCGCCCGGAGTATCGGGTCCAGCCTGGCGGTAGGCGTCGCCCTCGGCCGCTACACCGGCTCGGTGACGCGCACCCTCACGCGCGACTTCGGTGACCTGGATCTGGAAGGCGCACAGCCGTTCGGAACGCAGGGCCGCTGGGGGTACGCCGGAACGTCGGTGACCGCGGGTGCCTCGACCGACATCCGCGACGTGGTCCACATCGCGGGGAGCGTTCGGTGGTCGAGCGCTCTGGAGGCGAAGGCGACGTCCGGAACGCCCGGAGGCGATCGATCCTACGATCTTCCGCTCGAGCTCCGGATCGGCGCGAGCGCCGTGCTGGCGCCGGGTCTTCTCGTCGTGGCGAGCGCGGTGCAGGCCGACTGGTCGGACATGCAGGACGACTTCACCACGACCGTGCCGGTCGGTGACGCGAGCGGATACGGGGTCGGACTCGAATTGTCCCGCGTGCGGTTCCTCGGTCGGAGCGCTCCGCTCAGGGTCGGGTATCGCCGCACCGGCCTGCCGTTCGGAGCCGGAAACGATGATTCGGGCTACGAGCGCGTCTTCACCGGTGGGCTCGGATTCGCCCTCAACGAGACCAACGGCGTGACCCTCGCGGGCGTCGACATCGGGATCGAGCGCGGAGAGCGCATTTCCGGCTCGTTCACCGAGCAATTCTGGCGCGCTACGGGCACGATCCGCGTCGCCGGCTTCTAGCGCCGTCACGCTCCTCTCCGCCTCGGCCTCCCATGCGTGTCCACTACCACACGTTCGGCTGTAAGGCGAACCAGTACGACACCGAGCGGATGCGGCAGGAGCTCGAGGCGCGTGGTGCCCTCACCACCGACGCGCGGGAGGGCGCTGACGTGGTCGTCGTCAACACGTGCACCGTCACCAATCAGGCCGACGCCGAGGCCCGTCGCTTCATCCGCCGCGTGCAGCGCGAGCAGCCCGACGCGCGCGTGGTCGTGGCCGGCTGCTCCGCCGCTCTGCGCGCCCAAGCGTACGAGGCGCTCGAAGGCGTGACCGCGGTCGTTCCGGGGCACGATCCCGTGGCGGTGGCGGAGGGCGTCGGTGGGCATGGCCTGGTTCGATTGGAGCTGGCGGCTTCCCTCGACCGGGTCGACACCGAGCCCATCGGAGCCGAGCTGCTGCGCGAGCGACGGGGCGCGACGCGCGGCTGGCTCAAGGTCCAGGATGGTTGCGACCGGAAGTGCTCGTTCTGCGCGACCCGTCTGGCGCGCGGGGCGTCGCGCTCCCGCGATCCCGAGGAGGTCGTGGCCGAAGCCCTCGTCCTGGCCCGCACCCACGGTGAGCTCGTCGTCACGGGCATCCACATCGGTCACTACGGACTGGACCTCGATCCGCGCTGGAGCCTGAGCCGTCTGGTGGCCCTGCTGTTGGAGCGGGTGCCCGATGCCCGTTTTCGTCTCGGCAGCGTGGAAGCGACCGAGATCGACGACCTCCTGCTCGAGCTCCTGGCGACGTCGGGAGGGCGTCTCGCGCCCCACCTCCACATGCCGCTCCAGAGTGGCGCGGACGCGGTGCTTCGGCGGATGCGCCGCTGGCACACTCGTGAGCAGTACCGGACGCGGGCTCTGGAGATCGCCGAGCGCGTGTATCCCCTCGGCCTCGGCGCCGACGTGATCACGGGCTTTCCCGGCGAGACGCCGGACGACCACGAGGAGACGCGCGCCCTGGTCGACGAGCTCCCGTTCACCTACCTCCACGTCTTCCCCTTCTCGCCCCGTTCGAACACCGTTGCGGCCGACCTCGTTCGCGACATGCCGGTCCCCCAGCGCGTGGCCGGCGAGCGCGCCCGCGAGCTCCGCGATCTCGCCCAGGAGAAGGCAGCGACATACCGGGAGGGGCGGGTCGGGAGCTCGGCGCGAGTTGCCCCCGAGGGAGCCGGGCTCAGTGGGCTGACGGAGGATTACCTGCGGGTCGACCTGTCCGGCCCGGCGGCGCCCGACGACGTGCTCTTCGTGGAAGGGACCCTGCGGGGAGACGCGGACCATCTGTATATTGCGGCGCCCCGAACCCGGTTGTGAATTCAGGCATGAGCACTACAGCGACGAAGAAGCGCGCCTACGTCGAGACGTACGGCTGCCAGATGAACATCAGCGACGGCGAGCTGATGCAGGGCGTCCTCGCGGACGGCGGCTACCGCATCGTGGAGACCCCCGAAGAGGCCGACGTCGTCCTGGTGAACACCTGCGCGATCCGCGAGCACGCCGAGAAACGTGTGCTCGGCCGCGTGGCCCAGCTCAATGGACTCCGTCGCGAGCGTCCCGACATGGTGATCGGGGTGACGGGCTGCATGGCCCAGCGCCTGGGCGACAAGCTGCTCGAGGACGCCCCCTACATCGACCTGGTGATGGGGCCGGATGGATACCGTAGCCTCCCGGACGCGCTCGGACGGCTCCGGCCCGACCGCGACGTGGACATCGCTGAGGACACGGAAGCCTCGGCGGGCACCACCGAAGGCACGACGAAGCGGTCGCGCCAACTCACCGTGCTCGACCTGAACATGGGCGAGAACTACGAAGGGCTCGAGCAGCTCCGCTCCGAGGGTCCGAGCGCCTGGATCCCGATCCAGCGCGGTTGCGACCACCGCTGCACGTACTGCATCGTGCCGTACGTCCGCGGGGGCGAGAAGAACCGGGCCGCGAACGTCATCCTGGACGAGGTCCGGGGTCTCGTGGAGCGCGGCGTCACGGAGGTGACGCTCCTCGGGCAGACCGTGAACTCCTACGAACGGGACGAGTGGAGCTTCCCGCGGCTGCTCCGCGCGGTGGGCCGTGTCGACGGGATTCGGCGCGTTCGGTTCACGTCCCCGCACCCGAACGACGTCACCCCCGAGCTCGTGGAGGTGATGGCGACTGAACCGGCCGTCTGCGAGCAGTTGCACCTTCCGGCCCAGTCCGGGAGCGACCGGACGCTCAAGCGGATGCTGCGCCGTTACACCGTCGAGTCTTTCCTGGAAAAGGTGCAGATGGTCCGGGACGCGATCCCCGACATCGCGCTATCCACCGACATCATCGTGGCGTTTCCGGGCGAGACCGTGCCCGAGTTTCGCGCCACGCTCGACTTGATGCGGACCGCACGGTTCGACGACGCGTTCACGTATCGGTTCTCTCCGCGCGACGGGACGCCGGCCACGAGGCTCCCCGAGGGCGACTTCATCGATCCCGAAGAGGGGCAGGCCCGACTCGCCGAGCTGATCGAGGTGTCGCGAGGCATCCAGGCCGAGATCAACCGGACCGAGGTGGGGCGCGTCGAAGAGGTGTTGATCGAAAAGGCCGGCAGGGATCCCGGTCAGATCCTGGGGCGGACGCGCCGGAACAAGGTCGTGGTGTTCGACGGCGACGTGGACCGGGTGGGGGGCTACACGCGCGTGAAGCTGGAGCATACCACCGGGGCGACCTTCACCGGCCGGGAGGTGGCCCGAAAGGTGATGGCCACGTCGTGAGCCGGCTCGTGAGCGCGCTCGGGGTCCTCGTGGTCCTGTTCCTCTCCATGGGGTTCGCGTCGCTCAACTCGGGTCAGCGGGTCACGCTGCGGCTCGGTGTCGCAACCTTCTACGGCGTCCCGCTCACGGTGGTCGCCTTCGGGAGCGTCATCGCCGGAATGCTGATCATGCTCGTCGCCGGTATCCGCTCCGACCTGAAGGTACGAAGCATTCTGCGGGCCAGGCTCGAGGACGAGGCCAGAGAGGAACGGGAGCGCTTCGTGGACCGCAGCCAGCAGGACTTGTTCGAGGAGACGCACACGGAGGTGGACTGACCCCAAGGGACCCCGGGCGGAGCTGAGTCGCGGTGCGGCACGCTCCCCCCGTGGTGAGGCTGGCCGTCGCGTTCGGCACGGGGGCCGCCTGGACCGTGTTCGGCGCGCCGCTCTGGCTCCTGCCGCTCGCGGCGGCTCCCTTCCTGATGAGGCCCATCGGAGCATCTCCGAGGCCCGTCCGAGCAAGCGCCCTCGGGTCCCTGAGAGCCGGCGCGCTCTGGCCCATCGTGGTGCTCGCCGGCGCGCTCTCGGCGCGCGCCGCCCTAGCCGCCGGAGGGTGTCCGCCGCCGCAGGCCGGGGCCCCAGCGCTGCTGGAGGGCCGCTTCCTGGCGGCGCCCCGCGCCGGCTCGGCCCCGCTCGAACGTTCCGACGGGTGCGGCACGGTGACGGTCGTGATCGACGCACCGGACGCGCCCGCGGGGCGGTCCGTGCGCGTAGAAGGCCGGTGGCGGGAGGGCGCTCGTACCCATTGGCTGATGGCCGGCGGATGGCGACCGGTCCCGGAGGCGACCGACGGATCTCCCCGGTGGGCGGCGGTCCGCTGGCGCGACCATCTGGTAGACCGCATCGAAAGGCTCTACGGAGAGCGCGCTCCCCTCGTCGCGGCGCTCACCCTGGCCCGGCGCGAGGGATTCGATCCCGAGCTCCGCCAGACCTTCGCGCGCACCGGGCTAGCGCATCTGTTGGCCATCTCCGGCTTCCACGTCGGCGTCATCGCGGGGCTCTTCTACGCGATCCTCGCGCTCGCCCGCGTCCGACCGCGTCGGGCCCGGGTGGGCGCGGCGGTCGGGGCCTGGGCCTACGTCGCGCTCATCGGCTTCCCCGATGCGGCATGCCGTGCCGCGCTCATCCTCGCCTTCGTGGCGGCCTCCAAGGCCCGGGGCCGCCCGCCTGCGCGGTGGGGCGCGCTGGCTTCGGCGCTTCTGGTGCTGCTGGTCCTCGATCCGCGCCGCGTTGCGTCCGTCGGCTTCCAACTCTCCTTCGCGGGCGCGGCCGGGCTCGTCGCCTGGTCCGGTCCGGTCGCCGCGCTCATTCGCCGAGGGGGGCGGGGGAGGGTACCGGAAGGGTTGGTGGGGGCGCTGGCGTCCGGGGTGGCGGCCACGGTCGCGACCCTGCCCATCGTGGCCTGGCACTTCGAGCAGGTCTCCATCGTGGGCATCCCCGGCACGCTCGTGGCCGGCCCTCTCGTGGCGGTGGCGCTCCCCGGTGCCATCGCGTCTATCGCGGCGGACTTCGTCTCGCCCACGCTCGGAGCGTTCCTGGCGGGGGGCGTCGACGTGCTCCTCACGGCCCTGGCGGGAGGGGCCGAGGCCCTCGGAGCCCTGCCGTGGGCCGCGGTCTGGGCCACGCGCACGTCCGTCATGGCGACCCTCGTCGGCTTGGCGGTCGCGACCTGGACGGCCCGGCGGCCTTGGATCGGGGGGGTGGCACGAAGGGGGCTCGTGGGGACGTACGTGTGCGCCGCCGTCGCGGCTTGGCCCGTGCTCCTCTCCCTCCAGGGCCGAGGGTCGGTGGAGGTGATGATGATCGACGTGGGTCAAGGCGACGCCATCGCCGTCCGGGGACCGAACGGTGGTTGGGTGCTCGTGGACGCCGGACCGCCCGGACGCGATCCCGATCCGGGGGCGCACCCTGCCGTGCGTGCCCTCCGCGCCCGGGGCGTCCGGAGGCTCGAGGCGTTGGTGCTGACCCATGCGGATCTCGATCACATCGGGGGCGCGGCGGCGGTCCTCGAGTCGTTCGAGGTCGGCGTCGTCTACGATCCCGCGCTCCCCGCGGGGAAGGAGGCGTTCGTGGACGTCCTCACGGCGGCCGGCGCGGCCGACGTGCCATGGCTCGCGGCGACGACCGGTATGAGCCTGGAACTCGGCGGCCTCGTCCTCGAGGTGCTGAGTCCCTCGGATTCGCTGCGGATGGCGGGGCCCGAGGCCAATGAGGCGTCGGTCGTGCTGCTGGCCCGCTATGGATCGTTCGAGGCCTTCCTGACCGGCGACGCGTACCGGCCGCTCGAGCGTGCCCTGGCCGCCGGCTTGCCGGCCGGGATCGAGGTGCTGAAGGTCGGACACCACGGCAGCGACACGTCCACCGATCCGCTGCTGCTCGACGCCATCCGGCCGAGCGTCGCGCTCGTCTCGGCGGGACGTGGGAACCGCTACGGTCACCCGACAGCCGGGGTGCTGGAGAGCCTTCGGAGCCGGGGTATCGACATCTGGCGGACGGACCGGGACGGCACCGTGACGGTCGTGGGACGGCGCGACGGGCGATGGTCCGTCCGTTGACCGTCCTCCCGGCCATCCCTATCGTCGTCTGCTCCTTTCCCCCAGCACAGAGAACGATGGCGACGATGCCCGAGAGCCACGTGTTCACGATCTCCCGCTTCCTGGTCGAGCAGGAGGCGAAGCATCCGAACGCGACCGGCAAGTTCACGAATCTACTCCACGACATTGCGCTCGCAGCCAAGATGATCGGGCGCGAGGTCAACAAGGCCGGGCTGGTGGACATCCTGGGGGCCGCCGGGAACGAGAACGTGCACGGCGAGACGGTGCAGAAGCTCGATGCCTTCGCCAACCAGGTCATGTATCGGGCGCTCGACCACACCGGGCTGGTCGCGTGTATGGCGTCGGAGGAGAACGAGACGTTCATCCCCATTCCCGACAAGTTCCCGGCCGGCGACTACGTCGTGATCTTCGATCCGCTCGACGGATCCTCGAACATCGACGTGAACGTCTCGATCGGGACCATCTTCAGCATCCACCGGAAGATCACGAAAGGCGAGCGGGGAACGCTCGAGGACTGCCTGCAGGCCGGGTCGCGCCAGGTGGCCGCCGGATACGTGCTCTATGGATCCTCGACGATGCTCGTCTACACCAGCGGCGCGGGCGTGCACGGGTTCACGCTGGATCCCTCCATCGGGGAGTTCCTGCTCAGCCATCCGCAGATGCGCTTTCCCGAGCCTCCGCGGAAGGTCTACTCGGTCAACGAAGCGTACTACCATCGGTGGAGCCGGGGTCAGCAGCGGCTCGTCAGCCACATGAAGACCGACGGCGGCTTCGGATCCCGCTACATCGGCTCCCTCGTCTCGGACGTCCACAGGACGCTGCTCCAGGGTGGGATCTTCATGTATCCCGGGGAGAGCGACAGGCCGGAGGGTAAGCTGCGCCTCCTCTACGAGGCGGCGCCGGTCGCGATGATCGCCGAGCAGGCGGGCGGCCGGGCGACCGACGGATGTGACGACATTTCGGCGATCGAGCCTACATCGCTGCATCAGAAGACCCCGCTCTACGTCGGCTCGTCGGAGTTCGTCGACATGGCGGAGCGCTATCTGCGCGAGGACCGGGAGGGCTGAGCCGTGGGGGGGCTATCGGCCCTCGTTCGCGGGACCGAAAGCGCGCTGGAACCCCGTTACGGCGATTCCGACCAACTCGTCCCACGAGAAGTCGAGGGCGTCGCGCGCCCGAGCGTACTCTCCGGTGAGCGTGACCCCCGACACCAAGCGGTTGTCCGTGCACAGCGCGACCGGTAGGCCGAGGTCGTAGTAGCGCCGAAGCGGGTGCGCCTCGTACGCCGCGACCGCCCGCGTCTGGACGTTCGAGGTCAGACAGATCTCCAAGGCGACGCCGTCGTCCAACACGCGCTGCACCAACTCCGGGTCCTCCCAGAGACGTGTCCCGTGCCCGATGCGGGTGGCGTGGCCGACGTCGAGGGCCTCCCGGATCGACTCCGGCCCGGCGGCCTCGCCGGCGTGGATGGTCACGGGAAGCCCGTGCCGGTGGGCGAGCGCGAACGCCTCCGCGTGGTCCCGGACGGGGTGTCCTGCCTCGGGACCCGCCAGGTCGAAACCGCACACGCCGCGGTCCCTCATGGAGAGGGCGAGCTCGGCCAGCTCGGTGGACGACGAGGACGGGAAGTGCCGAAGGGCGCACACGATGACCCGGGAGTCGATGCCCAGCCGGTCTCTCGCGCGCTCCAGGCCCATGAGGACGGCCGTGAGTACGTCCTCCGCCTCCATGCCGCCCTGGGTGTTCAGGAGCGGGCAGAACCGGATTTCGGCGTAACGCACGTGCTCTGCCGCCTGATCTTCGGCCAGCTCGTAGGCCAGCCGCTCGAGGGCCGGAGCGTCCTGCATGACCGAGACCGTGACCTCGAACGCGGTGAGGTAGTCTTCCAGGCTGCGCGCGTCGTTCGCGACCAGACGGCGCCCGAGCTCCTCGGCCTCGCCGGACGGGAGGGGGACGCCGCGCTCAGCGGCCAGCTCGATCATGGTGGAGGGGCGGAGCGACCCGTCCAGGTGGACGTGCAGCTCGGCTTTGGGGAGGTCGTGCAGCCGGGCGTCGGACGGCCCGGTGGCCGTCAACAGGCGCCCGGTCCCTCCGACGACGCGAGTCCCTTGTCGACGTCGACGAGCGGAGCGGGGTAATCGCCCGAGAAGCAGGCCGTGCAGAAGGGGCCGAACTCCTGGACAGCCTCGACCATCCCCTCCAGCGACAGGTAGCCGAGCG
Organism: Gemmatimonadota bacterium; assembly: GCA_040904945.1. Taxonomy (GTDB): domain Bacteria; phylum Gemmatimonadota; class Gemmatimonadetes; order Longimicrobiales; family Gaopeijiaceae; genus JAWLHJ01. The sequence continues at coordinate 7,723 of JBBDSM010000081.1, read as the reverse complement.
AGTCGACCTTGAGCTCCTTCTCGATGGCCGCGACGTCGAGCGACGACGCGAGGAGCTCGTTCCGCGTCGGCATGTCGATGCCGTAGAAGCACGGCCATCGGACGGGCGGGCTCCCGATGCGGAAGTGGACCTCGGTGGCGCCGGCCTGGCGGAACATGCGCACCAGGCTGCGACTCGTCGTGCCGCGCACCAGCGAGTCGTCCACTACGACCACGCGCTTGCCGGCGAGCACCTCTCGCACGGGGTTGTACTTCATCCGCGCTCCGAAATCACGGTCCTTCTGGGACGGCTTGATGAAGGTACGTCCGACGTAGTGGTTGCGGAGCAGCCCGAGCTCGAAGGGGATCCCGCTCTCTTCCGCGTAGCCCAATGCCGCCGAGTTGGCGCTGTCGGGCACGGCCACGATGGCGTCCGCGTCCACGGGGTGCTCACGGGCGAGCCGACGTCCGAACGCGCGCCGCGCGCGGTCCACGCTCACCCCCCACAGCCGGGAGTCCGGGCGTGCGAAGTAGACGAGCTCGAAAATGCACGGGGCCGGTTTGTCGGCGGGCGGCAGTGACCGGAGTTGCTCGACCTTGCCGCCGGTCATGCGGATGACCTCGCCGGGGCGGATGTCGCGCACGTATTCGGCGCCCAGGATGTCGAGGGCGCACGTCTCGCTGGTGGCGATGTGGCCGTCTCCGAGCTTGCCCAACACGAGCGGCCGGAAGCCGCGCGGATCCCGCGCGGCGTAGACCGACTGGCCGACGGAGATGACCACCGAGAACGCTCCCTCGAGCTGGGAGAGCGCGTCATCGACATGCCCGTCGATGGTATCGCGCCGAGACTTCGCGATGAGGTGCACGAGCGTCTCGGAGTCCGACGACGACCGGAAGATGGCGCCGTCGTCCACCAGTCGGCCCCTGAGGTCGAGCTGGTTTGTCAGGTTGCCGTTGTGTGCGAGCGCGAGATCGCCGCGGGAGTATCGGGCCGTGATCGGCTGGACGTTGGCCAGCTCGTTCCCGCCCGCCGTCGAGTACCGGACGTGTCCCACAGCCGTGCTCCCGGGCAGCTTCTGGAGCGTGGTCGCGTCGAACACGTCCGACACCAGGCCCGCCCCCTTGTGGGACCGGGCGCGGCCCTCTCCGTCGATGGACACGATGCCCGCGGCCTCCTGGCCACGATGCTGGAGCGCGTAGAGCGCGAGGAAGGCCTTCTCGGCAGCATGCTCCACACCAGTGATGCCCACGACGCCGCACTCTTCACGAGGGCGGTCGTCCAACTCTTCGGGACGGATGTCTTGGAGACCCACCTGCTAGGCTCCGGCTGCGGGAGGAGCGTCCATGATACCCGGGATCGCTCCGAAGTATGCGCGGGCCAGATCGGACGGCTCCGTGCTCACCGAGCCGTCGCGGATTGAAATCCGGAAACCCTCGTCGGGCTCGGTGACCGTGCCGACGCGCCGGGCCGGCACATCGTACCGTTTGGCCAGCGCAAGCACCTCTTCCGTCTGCGACGGATCGCATGACACGACGATCCGCCCCTGGGACTCCGCGAAGAGAGCCTGCACCGGGCGGAGGTCGTCGTCGAGCGAGACCTCCACGCCGAGGGGGCGCTCACCGTCGCCGATGGCCGCCTCGGCGAGGGCGCATGCCAGGCCGCCCTCCGAGCAGTCGTGCGCCGAGCGCAGAAGCCGCTCGCGGATCATCTTCAAGACGACCTGCTGGAGCGCCCGCTCGTGGTCGAGGTCGACGGTCGGCGGAGCGCCGGCGACCAGGTCGGCGGTGACGTAGAGGTACTCGGAGCCCCCCATCTCGCCACGGTTCTCCCCGAGCAGCACGATGTCGTCGCCCGGCTCACGGAACCCGTGGTTGAGGATCGTGTCGACATCTTCGATGACGCCCACCATCCCGATCACCGGCGTGGGGTAGATCGCCCGTCCGTCGGTCTCGTTGAAGAGCGATACGTTCCCGCCCGTGACCGGCGTCTCGAAGCGTCCGCACGCCTCCGCCATGCCCAGCACCGCTTCGCGGAGCTGATGGTAGATGTGCGGCTTGAGCGGATTCCCGAAGTTCAGGTTGTTCGTGATCGCCGTCGGGAGCGCGCCCACGCATACCAGGTTCCGCGCCGCCTCGGCGACCGCGATCATGGCGCCCGTCCGCGGCTCCAGGTAGACGAAGCGCCCGTTGCAGTCCGTCGTGGCCGCGATCGCGCGCTTGGTGCCGCGGATCCGGACCACCCCGGCGTCGCCTCCCGGCCGAACCGCGGTTCCGGTCCGCACGGTGGAGTCGTACTGCTCGTAGATCCATCGCTTGGACGCGACGTTCGGCGAGCCGAGCAGCTTCAGGAACGTCGGTGTGAGATCCCCCTCGGGAATCAGGTGCTCGGAGAGGTCCGTCTCCCGGAGCCGCTTGATGTCCTCACCTTCGACGCCTTCGCGCTCGTACGTCGGGCACCCGTCCGTGAGAGGGAGGGCCGGGATGTCCGCGACCACCGCCCCGTTCTCGAGGACCCGGAAGCGGCCGTCGTCGGTCACCTCCCCGATGACTGCGGCTTCGAGCTCCCACTTCTCCAAAATGCGGCGGACCTCGTCCTCGCGGCCCTTCTCGGCCACCACGAGCATCCGCTCCTGCGACTCCGAGAGGAGGATCTCGTACGGGGTCATTCCCTCTTCACGCACCGGGACCAGCGCCATGTCGATCTCGACACCGGTGCCGCCGCGGCCGGCCATCTCGGAAGCGGACGACGTGATGCCGGCCGCGCCCATGTCCTGGATGCCCACGATGGCGCCGCTCTTGATCAGCTCCAGGCTCGCCTCGAGCAGGAGCTTCTCGGTGAACGGATCGCCGACCTGCACCCTGGGACGGCTCGACTCGTCCGAGTCCTCGCTGAGTTCCTCGCTGGCGAAGGTGGCGCCGTGGATGCCGTCACGGCCCGTGCGCGCGCCGACGGCCATGAGCGTGTTCCCGACCCCCGAAGCGGATGCGGTGATGAGCTCTTCCTTCTTCATCAGGCCCAGGCACATCGCGTTGACGATCGGGTTCCCCTCGTAGCCGCGGTCGAAGACGACCTCGCCGCCGATGTTGGGGATGCCGACGCAGTTTCCGTAGTCACCCACGCCTCGCACCACACCCTCGAACAGGTAGCGCACGCGGGGCGAGTCGAGGTCGCCGAATCGCAGCGAGTCGAGGACGGCGACCGGCCGTGCGCCCATGGTGAAGATGTCCCGCAGGATCCCGCCCACGCCCGTCGCGGCCCCCTGGTAGGGCTCTACCGCGGACGGGTGGTTGTGCGACTCGATCTTGAACACGAGCGCGTATCCGTCGCCCACGTCGATGACCCCGGCGTTCTCGCCCGGTCCCTGGATCACCCAGGGCGCCTTGGTCGGGAGGAGCCGGAGGAGGCGCTTCGAGTTCTTGTATCCGCAGTGCTCGGACCACATCGCGCTGAAGACCCCGAGCTCGGTGAAGGTCGGGATGCGCCCCATGACGCGCCGGACCCGCTCGTACTCGTCGGGGGAGAGGCCGTGATCCGCCACCAGCTCGGCGGTGATCTCGGGGTCTCCCTGGCGGGGTGGAACGTTCGTGGCCGCGCCGTCGGCAGTGCTCACCGTATCGTTACCCTTGCTCAAAACGTGTCGTTCTCCAGATGGTGGCGGGCCGGCTCAGCCGGCAGCGCCCGAAAGACTGGCGACGAGCGAAGTGAAGACACCCACGCCGTCCGTCGACCCGAGGACCGACTCCATCGCTCGCTCGGGGTGCGGCATCATACCCAGGACGTTCCCGTGCTCGTTGATGATCCCCGCGATGTTGGCGTGGGACCCGTTCGGATTGGAGGCCTCCGTCGCTTCGCCGCTCGCGTCCGTGTAGCGGAACACGACCCTGCGCTCCGCCTCCAGGCGAGCCAGCGTTTCTTCGTCGGCCTCGTAGTTTCCGTCGCCGTGCGCGATGGGGATCCGGAGCACCTGGCCCTCGTCGTACGTGGACGTGAACGGGGTGTCCGTCCGCTCCACGCGGAGGAAGACGTCGTGGCTCCGGAAGCGGATCGCGGCGTTCCGGACGAGCGCGCCCGACAGGAGCCCGGCCTCGCACAGCACCTGGAATCCGTTGCAGACGCCCAGCACCGGCCCACCTTTCTTCGCGAACGCGATGACGTCGTCCATGATCGGGCTCATGCGCGCGATGGCGCCGGGCCGGAGGTAATCCCCGTACGAGAAGCCACCCGGCAATAGCACGGCGTCGTAGGCGGCGAGCCCACGGTCCCGGTGCCAGACGAACTCGGGAGACCCCTCGACCTGCTGGACGGCCTTGTAAAGGTCGTAGTCGCAGTTCGACCCGGGGAAGGTGACCACGGCGACTTTCATGACGTCGTGCCTTCCAGCGCGCCGACGACCGTCACCTCGTAGTCCTCGGTGACCGGGTTGGCCAGGAGCTTTCGGCACATGGCCTCGACCTTCTCGCGGGCCTCCTCTTCGGACGCCGCGGCGACGTCGATATGAATCGCCTTCCCGACGTGCACGTCGGACACTTCGTCCCATCCGAGCGAGTTGAGGGCGTGGTGGACGGCCTTGCCCTGCGGATCGAGCAGGCCGGGCCTGGGGGTCACGAGTACTTCCAATCTGTAGCGGCTCAAAGCGGGTCCTCCCGACCGTTGTCGGCTTCGGGTTGGATGTCGGTATCGGTATCGATGTGGTTGCCGTCGTCCTCTTCGACGTGCCGGCGACGGCTGCCGGGACCCAGGTCCCGGTAGTCGACCGTGCGCCCCCGGCTTCCTTCGTCCTCGTCCTCCTCGTCATCGAGGAGCGGGTCCCCGCCCGGGAGGCGGTCGAGGAGCCCGAGGAGCACCGAGCGGACGAGCGCCCAGGTGATGTAGAGCATGCCCGCCGGGAAAAAGTAGTACCGCGGGACGGCCAGCGCGGCGAACAGCGCGCCGAGCACGATGACGGTCATCGTGATCCCCCGCACCGACCGAAGTCCGATTTTCGGGAACTTCGTGTACGGCACGTGGCTCACCATGAGCACGGCGAGGAGCACCAGCCCCACGCCCATGATCTGCTGCCAGGGAAGATGGGCGAGGTTCGTCTGGAACCAAGGGGTCTGGCTGAATGGGTAGAACGACGCGACCGTCACGCCCGCCGCGGGGGAGGGGAGGCCGTGGAAGATGCGCTTGGCCTCGCCGCCCTGTTCGACGTTGAACCGGGCGAGGCGCACCACCACCGCCGTGATGTAGACGAACGAGAGGATCCAGCTCCACTGCGTGTCGGCGAAGAAGAGCTGGTACATGATGAAGCCGGGCGCCACGCCGAACGAGATCGCGTCGACCAGCGAGTCCAGCTCCGCGCCGAACTTCGAGCCCGTGCGGGTGAAGCGCGCCACGCTTCCGTCGAGCATGTCGAGGGTGGCCGCGAAGACGATGAACCACCCCGCCCATACGAAGTCCCCCCGCGACGCCGCGACCAGCGCGTAGATCCCGAAGAAGAGGTTGCCGAGCGTGAACGCGGACGGGAGGATGATGACCCCCCGCTGGAGCGTCTCTCGCCTGGGCGGGCGCGGCATCATGTCCGGTCGTCTCCGAACATCGGGAGCGGATAATCGTCGAGGGTCGTCCCGACGAGCCGCTCGAACACGTGGCGGTATCGCTCGGAGGCGGCGCTCACGACGTCGGGGGGAAGGTCGGGAGGCGGCGGGGTCTTGTCCCACCCGTCGAGGGCGTCGAGCCAGTCGCGGATGGGCTGCTTGTCGAGCGACGGCTGGCCGCGTCCGACCTCGTAGTGCTCTTCCGGCCAGAAGCGCGAGGAGTCGGGGGTCATGACCTCGTCGATGAGGATGAGGTTCCCCCAGGGGTCGCGGCCGAACTCGAATTTGGTGTCGGCCAGGATGATCCCGTGCTTCGCGGCCAGGTCACGACCGTAGGCGTAGATCTCGAGCGAGAGATCCCGAAGATGGGTCGCCGGCTCGCTTCCCACGATCTCGCACATGCTTCCGAAGTCGATGTTCTCGTCGTGCCCTTCCTGCGCCTTCGTCGCGGGAGAGAAGATCGGCGGGTCGAGGCGGTCGCTCTCGCGGAGGCCCTTGCGAAGCGGCTCGCCCGCGAGCGTCCCGTCACGCTCGTACTCCTTCCAGGCAGAGCCCGATATGTAGCCGCGCACCACGCACTCGACGAGGACCGGATCGGTCCGGCGTACCAGCATCGCGCGGCGGGCCCACTGGTCCCGCGTCTTCGCCAGGCGCGGATGCCGCGCGACGATGCGGTCGGGGTCGACGGCGATGAGGTGGTGGGGCACGATGTGCTCGAGCTGCTCGAGCCACCATGCGGTGATCAGCGTCAGGACCTCGCCCTTCCGGGGGACCGGCTGCCGCATCACGACGTCGAACGCGCTCACGCGGTCGCTCGCGACCATGAGGAGCGTCTGGTCGTCGACCTCGTAGACGTCGCGCACCTTGCCCCGGTGGAGCAGGGGAAGGTCCAGACGGGACTCCGTGAGCGGCATCGCCGCGCGCCCCGTGCCCTCAGACATGGATCTCTGGGTCGGCGACCGCGTCGGCGGCGTCGCCGAGACGCTCCAGGACGGGCGCTACGTCGCGCTCCAGGAAGCGCTCGACCTGCTGCGGGGCGCGTCCCACGAAACGCATGGGATCGACGAGCTCGGCGAGCTCCCCGGCCGAGAGCCCGAACGCGTCGTCGTCGGCGATGCGCTCCAGAAGGTCGGCGTGGGCGCCCTCGTCCTTCATGCGACGTGCGGCCGCCATGGAGTGCTTCCGAATTCGCTCGTGCAGCTCCTGCCGGTCTCCACCCCGCCTGACCGCGTGCATCAGGATGGTCTCGGTGGCCATGAACGGGAGGTGCTCCGCAAGGTTCCGGCGCACCACCTCCGGGTTCACGATCAAGCCGCGCGCGACGTTCTCCAGAAGCACGAGGGCGCCGTCGAGCGCCAGGAAGGCGTCGGGCGTGGACACGCGGCGGTTCGCCGAGTCGTCCAGCGTGCGCTCGAGCCACTGCGTCGCCGCCGTGAAGGCCGGGTCCTGGGCCAGCACGATGACGTGCCGGGTGAGCGCGCAGATGCGCTCGGCGCGCATCGGGTTGCGCTTGTAGGGCATCGCGGACGAGCCGATCTGCTCGGACTCGAACGGCTCCTCCACCTCCCGGAGGTGGGCGAGGAGCCGCAGGTCGTGTCCGATTTTCGACACCGACGCGGCCACGCCCGCGAGCGATGCCTGGACGGCGAAGTCGACCTTCCGCGGGTACGTCTGGCCGCTTACCGGATAGGTCTCTTCGAAGCCCATCTTGCGTCCGACGGCCTCGTCGAGGCGGTCCACCTTGTCGTGGTCGCCTCCGAAGAGCTCCAGGAACGACGCCTGCGTTCCGGTGGTCCCGCGGACGCCACGCGAGCGGAGCACCCCGATGCGGTGGTCCAGCTCCTCGATGTCGAGCAGGAGGTCCTGCATCCAGAGCGTCGCGCGCTTCCCGACCGTGGTGGGCTGCGCCGGCTGGAAGTGCGTGTAACCGAGCGTGGCGAGTCGGGCGTGCTCCCGTGCGAAGCCCGCGAGTGCGGTCACGCATCGCACGAGGCGGGTGCGGACCAGGCGGAGGGCCGAGCGTGACAGGATCAAGTCGGTGTTGTCGCCGATGAAGGCGCTCGTGGCACCGAGGTGGATGATGCCGCGGGCCGCCGGCGCGTCGTCGCCGAAGAGGTGGACGTGCGCCATGACGTCGTGTCGGAAGCGCCGCTCGTACTCGGCCGCCG
>JBBDSM010000080.1:1742-37690 GCA_040904945.1 Gemmatimonadota bacterium | reverse complement strand
AGGACGAGGGCCGTGTTCTTCGACCGATTCCGCCGGGCCGGCCGCTACCTGGAGTGGAAGGTGCGCCTCTTCACCCTGGGTGCGGTCCTGGCGGTGGTCGGCATGGCGCTGAATCAGAGCTGGATGACCTGGGGGGCAATCGGCGTGCTGGTGGCCGGCATGATGCTGCGCTTCCTCCCGGGTGGCGTCGAGGCGGAAGGGGAGTGCGAGGCCGGCGGGGACGACACCTCCGCGGTCTGACCCGTCCCACCATCGCCGGTGCCCGCGCCCTGACGCATCGTGGGGCATGGCTGCCGATCCCCGAGACCTCCTGCGCCGTCACTTCGGATTTCCCGGATTCAGGCCGGGACAGGAGGAGCTCGTCCGCGCGGTCCTGGCCGGGCGCGACGCGCTCGGCGTGCTGCCGACCGGCGGTGGCAAGAGCGTCTGCTATCAGATTCCGGCTCTGGCGTTGGGCGGCCTGACCCTCGTGGTCACCCCCCTCGTGTCGTTGATGCAGGACCAGGTGAGGCGGGCCGTCGAAGGTGGACTCCGGGGGGAGTATCTGAGCGCTACCCGGCCGTCTGCCGAGAAGCGGGCCATCCTCGAGGCCGCCCGGGAGGGCGGGCTCGACATCCTGTTCGTCGCGCCGGAACGACTGGAGCTGGACGCCTTCCAGGACGAGCTTCGAAGGCTCGACGTCCGTTTGCTCGCCATCGACGAAGCGCACTGCATCTCCGAGTGGGGGCACGAGTTCCGGCCGTGCTACCGGAGGATCGGTCGTCTCCGGTTGCTCCTCACCTGCCCGACGCTCGCCCTGACCGCGACCGCCACACCGGACGTGCGCGACGACGTCGTCGGGAGCCTCGAGCTCAGCGACCCGCTCGTCGTCGTGCGCTCCTTCGACCGCCCGAATCTCTCGTGGACCGTCGTCCGGGAGCGGACGATGGCTGGGCGGGTGCGCTCCGCCTACCGCCTGCTCGCTCGGCGGCCGGGACCCGCCATCGTATACGCGCCGACGCGAGCGACGGTCGAAGCGGTCCGCGACCGGTTGGCCGGCTTCGGTGTGTCGGCGCAGGCCTACCACGCTGGGCTCTCCGGGGCTGCCCGCACGGCCGTGCAGGACACCTTCATGGGCGGTGGATGTCGGGTGGTGGTCGCGACCAACGCGTTCGGGATGGGCATCGACAAAGCCGACGTGCGGACCGTCGTTCACGTGGCGCTCCCGTCGACGTTGGAGGCGTACTACCAGGAGGCCGGGCGTGCCGGCAGGGACGGGCTCGACTCCGCCTGCGTGACGTTCTACGCCCCTGGGGATCTACGCTTCGCACGGGATAAGATCCGCCTGGCCCACCCGTCGCGCAGGACGCTCGGGCGCGCGCTCCGGCGACTCGGCCGATGGGCGCGGAGCGGTGGCCTGGAGGCCGGCCCCGTGCCCGCCGACCTGATCTCCGAGGCGCCCGCCGCCACCGCTGTCATGGAAGCGCTGGAGCGGATCGGGGCGGTCCGCACGGTCGATCCGACCCGCGCCGGACCCTCCACCCGGCCTGGAACCGACGCCCCGTCCGGAGGGTCTCAGAGGGCGTGGGCGTACGTGGATCACCGCATCGATCCTGCGCCGCTGTTGCTCCGCCGCGACGTCGTGTTGGGAAAGTTGAAGGCCGTGAAGGAGTTCGCGACCACCCGTGGCTGCCGCCGGAGGGCCTTGCTGCGTTACTTTGGAGAGCGCGCAGCGGCCGAATGCGGCCGGTGCGATCGTTGTCAGCGGACTCCTTCCAATTGAATTCAGGGCGATTTCAAGACCATGGATCGATATCTGACCGAGGAACACGTAAAGCTCAGGGAACGGGTGGCGGACTTCGCCCGCGAGGCCATCGCACCTGTCGCGAAAGACCTCGACGAGTCCTGCACCTTCCCGTGGGAGAACGTGAAAGCCATGGGTGAGATGGGGCTCCTGGGTGTTCCCGTGCCTCGCGACCTCGGTGGGATGGGCCGCGACTACCTGAGCTACATCCTCGTCGTGGAGGAGCTCGCGAAGTACGACGCGAGCCATTCGATCACGGTCTCGGCGCACACCACGCTCGGCCTGTCGCCGATCCTGGCCTTCGGCACCCAGGAGCAGAAGGAGCGCTTCATTCCACCGCTCGCCAGCGGGAAGGTGCTCGGCGGCTTCGGACTCACGGAGCCCGGCGCCGGCTCCGACGCCGGGGGGACTCGGACGCGCGCCGTTCGCGAAGGCGACGGCTACCGGATCAACGGCTCGAAGATCTTCATCACCCACGCCGGCGTCGGCGAGGTGTTCGTGGTCACGGCCGTGACCGATCCCGATCAGGGCGCGCGCGGCATCTCGAGCTTCATCGCCTGCAAGCCGACCGTCGACCTCGACGAGGCCGAGCGCATCGGCTTCGGCCACGACGAGAGCCTGCCCTTCAGCGAGGGGCTGACCGCCGGTGAGAAGGAAGACAAGATGGGTTGGCGGGCCTCCGACACCCGCGAGCTGCTCCTCCAGGACGTGTACGTGTCCGAGGACCAGCGGCTCGGCGAGGAGGGCAAGGGCTTCGTCAACTTCATGAAAACCCTCGACGCCGGTCGGATCGGCGTCGCGGCGCTCTCGCTGGGTCTCGCGGAGGGCGCATTCGATACGGCCGTTCGCTACGTGAACGACCGTGAGCAGTTCGGGAAGAAGGTCTGGGACTTCCAACAGGTCCAGTTCCGGCTCTCTGATCTCGCGACCGAGATCGAGGCCGGGAAGCATCTGACGTACCACGCGGCGTGGCTCAAGGATCAGGGTGCGCCGTTTTCGAAGGAAGCCGCCATGGCGAAGCTCTATTGCTCGGAGCTCTCCATGCGCGCCACGCTCGGCGCCATCCAGGTCATGGGCGGCGCCGGATACACCAGCGACTACCCCGTCGAGCGCATGATGCGCGACGCAAAGATCTGCGAGATCGGAGAGGGTACGAGCGAAGTGCAGAAGCTGGTCATCGCCCGCCACATGTTGGCGGAGGTGCTGGCCGACCCACTGCAGTCACAGCACAGACCGGCCCGCGAACGGGCCGAGGTCACGGCCTAGAAGGTCAATTGGTCGCCGTTTCGTGCGGTGCCGGACGTGTGGTTCCGAAATCGCGGGGTCATGCTCGGTATCGCGCCCGAGAACGACGGATGCTTCATGGTCGCCTGATTCGCCTGTCCACGACCTGTGGTCGGCGGATCCGGGACGCACGGAGCGTCGTCGAGGGTAGGCGGAGCGGCGCACAACATTGGAGCACGCTTTGTTGAGGAGAGAGATCCTCGTGAGCGCGACACCCGAAGAGTCATGGGTGGCGTTGCTCGAAGACAGTGAGTTGGTGGAAATCATGTTCGACCGGCCCGATCAGAATCGGGTGGTCGGAGACATCTTCCTCGGCCGGGTCGAGGCAGTCCTCCCCGGCATCCAGGCAGCCTTCGTCGACATCGGGACCGAGAAGGCGGGATTCCTGCACGTCTCGGACCTCAATCACGAAGAGGAGGAAGAGGACGACGACGACGGAAACGGGAATGGGAACGGCCGGGGGCGGGGACGCCGCAGCCGGAAATACCCGCCCATCCAGGAGGGGCTGCAGAAAGGTCAGCAGATCCTCGTGCAGGTCACCAAGGAGCCGATCAGCACCAAGGGTCCGAGACTGACCGCCCAGGTGTCCCTCCCCGGGCGCTTCCTGGTCTACATGCCGTTCTCGTCCCACGTCGGCATCAGCCGAAAGATCGAGGGGCGGGATCAGCGCGCCAAGCTGAGGAAGATGGCCAAGGAGATCCTCCCGGAGAACTCGGGTGGGATCATCGTCCGGACCGTCAGCGAGGAGGTCACGAAGGAGGTCCTCAAGCGCGAGTTCGACCGTCTCCACGGCCGCTGGGAGAAGATCCAGAACCGGGCCCGGTCCCAGAAAGCGCCGGCCGCGGTTCATCAGGACGCCAAGCTCATCAGCGGGATCATTCGCGACCTCTTCAGCGACAAGTTCGAGGCACTGCGCATCGACTCGAAGGCCATCTACAACGAGGTGGTCGAGTACGTGAAGACCGTTGATCCGGATCTGCTGGACCGGGTGCACCTGCACGAAGGCACCGTTCCCCTCTTCGACGAGCACGACATCGAGGAGGAGATCCAGCAGGCTTTCGGGAGCAAGGTGTCGCTGAAGTCGGGTGGACATGTCGTCATCGAGCCGACCGAGGCCCTGGTCTCCATCGACGTGAACACCGGCAAGTTCACGGGGAAGGGCAAGAAGGATCCCGACGAGACCATCCTCCGTACCAACATCGACGCCGCCCGCGAGATCGCGAAGCAGTTACGCCTGCGGGACGTCGGCGGCATCATCGTGGTGGACTTCATCGACATGGAGTCCCAGGCGCACCGGGACAAGGTCCTCCAGGAACTCAGGACGCACCTCGGGCGGGACCGGGCGCGGACGAAGACGTTCGAGATCTCGGGGCTCGGCCTCGTCGAGATGACCAGGCAGCGCGTGCGGCCTTCGCTGTTCAACTCGCTGACCCACGTCTGCTCGTCGTGCGGCGGGTTGGGTCGGGTCTACACGCCTGCCACGGTGGTACGGCGGATCGAGCGGAGCCTGCGGCGCGCCGCGGCCTCCAATTCCGAGAAGAGCATCGTCGTCCGGGTCCATCCGGAGGTGGCGCTCAGGGTCATGGAGGAGGAACCCGAGCTCCTCAAACGGTTACGCAACCGTACCAAGCTGGAGTTGGACCTCCGCGACGACCCGCTCATGCGTTTCGACGAGTTCCGACTCCTCTCGGGCCCCGCGGAAACCGACGTCACGGACAAGTACGTCGCGGCCTGACCGGGTGGGGTGCCTTGACCAGCACGGGTGTCTTACCGAAATTACCAGGCTAGAGACCGAACTTTCGTGCCCAAGCGAGACGTGAAATGTACGCAGTATTCCAAACCGGTGGCAAGCAGTTCCGGGCCGAGCCCGGAGCACGCCTGCGTATTCCCTCGCTCGATGTCGAGCCCGGAAGCGCGGTGACGTTCGACAGGGTCCTGCTCGCCGGCGACGGCGAAGAGCAGGTCCACGTCGGCACGCCCGTGGTGGAAGGTGCCTCGGTGAAGGCCGAGGTCGTCCGTCACGGCCGTGGTGACAAGGTGATCGTCTTCAAGCGGAAGCGCCGCAAGGGGTACCGCAAGAAGCAGGGTCACCGTCAGGGCTTCACCGAGATCAGAATCGACGAGGTCGCGCTCGCCTAGGGGCGGGTGATTCGACTTCCAGGAAACGGGACACACGATGGCACACAAGAAAGGTGTAGGATCCAGCCGCAACGGCCGCGACAGCAACGCGCAACGCCTCGGCGTGAAGCGTTTCGGTGGCGAGCCGGTACGTGCCGGCGGGATTCTCATGCGTCAACGGGGCACCCAGTTCCACCCGGGCCGGAACGTCGGGAAGGGCAAGGACGACACGCTTTTCTCGCTCGTGGACGGTGTGGTGAAGTTCGAGCGCATGCGGGCCCGCGACGTGATTTCGGTGTATCCCGCGGAGTAGTTCCCGAAAGCGCAAGATGAGGTCCGGATCGACGGCGATGTCGCTGTCGACCGGACCTCTTCGCATAGGCGCGTGAGATTCACGCGCTGGCGTGGTTCACCGGGCTCGTCCCGGCGGCCACGCGCTCAAGACGCTTCCGAGCATCATCGGGGCCCATCCGCAACTTCGTGGATCCGGGCCACGTAGGTACGATGAGCGGGGCGACAAGAGAAGGAGGTGGACGATGTCTACCCATAAGCTTCGCGGACGTCATGTCCGTGTCGATAGATCGATCTTGGCTCATGGTTGGTGGCTGGCGCCGTTGTTCATGGCGCCGTTCCTGGCGGACCTCCGTCTGGATGCGGTCGAGCCGACGCAGGACGCGTCGGCGGTGCAGGATACCGTGCGCACGGTCGGAGCGGACCTTCCGCTCCACGTGAACGAGCGGGTCGAGAAGTGGCTGCACCGCTTCCAGACCAGCGGCCGTCCTGAGTTCGCGCGGGTTCTCGCTGGCGCGGGCCTGTACGACGAGATGATCCGCGGAAAGCTGCGGGACCGCGGCATGCCCGAGGAGTTGGTCTACCTGGCCATGATGGAGTCCGGGCTCTCGCCTTGGGCCGTCTCGCAGGTGTCCGCCGTCGGCATGTGGCAGTTCATGAGCCCCACGGCCATCGAGTACGGTCTCCGGGTCGACGACTACGTGGACGAGCGGCGCGATCCGGTGCGGGCCACGGACGCGGCCCTCGACTATCTGCAGTGGCTCTACGGCCGCTTCGATTCCTGGTACCTCGCCGCTGCCGGCTACAACGCGGGCCCGAGCCGGGTCCACGCCGTGCTCAGGGAGCATGCGGACGGCCGTAGCGGCGACGAGGACCTCTATTGGGAGGTGCTCGATCATCTCCCGGCGGAGACGCGGGAGTACGTGCCGCGGATCGTCGCTGCGACCATCCTGGCCGAGGATGCCGTCAACTTCGGCTTCGCCTCGTCACTGGTCGAACCCTATCTGTTCGATCGGGTTTTCGTGCCGGGCGGCACGCGGCTCTCGCGGATCGCAGAGGTGCTCGAGATCCATCCGAGCGTGCTCCGTGAGCTGAACCCGCACCTCACCCGGCAGATCACACCGCCAAACGAGATCTACGGGGTCAGGGTGCCCGTCGGGCTGTCCCCGCAGGTCGTCACGTCCCTCGCGGCGATCGACCGGCGCGACACGGCCGAATAGGCTAGGCCGCAGGCCGACCCGAGCTACTCCTCAGACGGCCCTTCGGGTGGCGGAGGAGGCGGGCCCCAATCGCTTCGCCCCTCCTGCTCGGCCCTGGCCGACGCGATGATCCGCCAGATCACGTCGCGCACCAGCTCCTCGTCGGTCCCCGACTCCCGGGCCATCTGGGCGGCCCGTCTCACGACCCGTGCCTCCTGAGGTGGGTCGAGCACCGGAAGGCCGAGCGCTTCTTTCAGCCGCCCGATTTCGAGGACGATCCCGCGGCGCTCGGCCACCAGGTCGACCAGCTCACCGTCGAGCGCGCGTATACGCTCCCGCAGGCTGTCCAAGCGCTCCCGTTCGTCGGCCATGATGCCCCCTACCTACCCTTGAAGTCGGGCTTACGCTTCTCGACGAACGCGCGCACGCCCTCTCGCCCGTCTTCCGAGGCGAACGCTTCCAGGAAGAGCTCCTTCTCACGCTCGAGCCCGTCACCCAGCGGCAACTCGAAGGCCGTGCGGATCGCCTCCTTTCCGAGACGGAGCGAAACCGGACTCCACCGGGTCATCCGGGCGGCCAGCTCGAGGGCGCGGTCGAGCTGCTCTCCCTCGTCGACCAGGATGTCGACCAGCCCGATACGGTGGGCCTCCTCCGCCTCGACGAAGTCGCCGGTCAGCGAGATGATGGTGGCCCACCCTCGTCCCACCAGGCGCGCGAGCCTCTGCGTGCCCCCGCCGCCGGGGATCAGTCCGATGCGGATCTCTGCCTGACTGATGCGAGTGGTCCTGTCGGCCACGCGCACGTCGCAGGCCAGGGCGAGCTCCGAGCCACCGCCAATGCAGAAGCCGTGCAGCGCCGCGATCACGGGCTTCGGGAAATCCGCCACCGCCTCGTAGATGCGGGGCTGCTTGTAGACCTCGCGCTGCTCCTCGGCGGTTCGCGCCGCGAACTCCGTGATGTCGGCTCCTGCCACGAAGGCTTTGTCGCCGGCGCCGTGGATGACGACCGCGCGCACTTCGTCGTCGTCGCGGAGCTCCGCAAAGATCGCCTTGAGGCGACTCCGCACGTCCGCGTTCAGGGCGTTGAGCTTCTCGGGACGGTTGAGCGTGATAAGCGCCACATGGTCGTCGCGCTTTTCGAGCAGAACGGGTGCGTCTGTCATGTCATCGTCGTGCGTGTGGGTCACCAGCTGTAGAAGCCCTGCCCGGACTTCTTGCCGAGCTTGCCTTCCTTGACCATCCGACGGAGGAGGGCGGGGGGGCTGAAGGCGTCGGAGCCGAGCGTCTCATGAAGATATTCGGCGATCCCCAGGCGCACGTCGAGGCCTATCAGGTCGGTGAGCTTCAGCGGACCCATGGGGTGCCGGTACCCGAGCTCCATCGCTTTGTCGATGTCTTCCGGACTCGCGACGCTTTGCTCGACCATCCGGATGGCCTCCATGCCGAGCACGACGCCGAGGCGGGACGAGGCGAAGCCGGGCGCGTCCTTCACGACGATCGGCTCCTTCCCGAGCCGGACGGCGAAGGCCACCGCGGCGTCGCGGGCCTCGTCGGACGTCCGCGGACCCCACACGACCTCGACCAGGGCCATGATGTGCACGGGGTTGAAGAAGTGCATCCCCAGGAATCGCTCGGGACGCGTCACCGCCGCGGCGATGCGGTCGATGGACAGCGACGACGTGTTGCTCGCCAGGATGGCGTGGTCCGGCGCCGCGGCCGCCACCTCGCGGAAGATCCGCTCCTTCAGCTCGATGGATTCGGGAGCCGCCTCGATGACCAGGTCGGCGCCGTTCGCCGCGCCGGCGAGATCGGTCGTCGTGGTGAGCCGCCCGAGCGTCTCGTCGCGCTCCGCCTCGGTCACCTTCCCCCGGTCGATCCCCTTGTCGAGGTTGCCCTGGATGCGGGTGAGTCCGGCCGTGACGGCGTCGTCGCTCACGTCGTAGAGTCGCACGTCGCATCCGGCGGCGGCGCACACCTGCGCGATGCCGTGTCCCATGGTTCCGGCGCCGAGGACGGCGACCGTATCGATCTTGTTCATGCGCCCTCCCAGAGCGTAGCGATCCCCTGGCCTACGCCGATGCACATCGACGCGAGCCCGCGTTTCGCACCGCGGCGCTTCATTTCGTGAAGCAGCGTGACGACGATGCGCGCGCCGGAGCACCCGACCGGGTGGCCGAGGGCGATGGCGCCACCGTTCACGTTGACGGTCTCGGGGTCGAGCTCGAGCTCGTTCATGCACGGGATCGCCTGGGCCGCGAACGCCTCGTTCAGCTCGACGAGATCGAGGTCGGAGGCTGACCAGCCGGCGCGCTTCAGCACCTTTCGGGTGGCCGGCACCGGGCCGATACCCATCCGGTGCGGCTCTACACCCGCCACGGCGCTCGCGACCACGCGGGCCATGGGCTCGAGCCCCAGCTCGCGCCCCCGCTCGGCGGAGACCACCAGCAGAGCGGCCGCGCCGTCGTTGATGCCCGACGAGTTCCCCGCGGTGACCGTGCCGTCCTTTTTGAACACCGGCCGAAGCCGGGCGAGATCGTCCGCGGTCGTTCCGGGGCGGGGGTGCTCGTCGGTGTCGATCACCAGGGGATCGCCCTTCCGCACCGGCACGCTCACCGGCACGATCTCGGCGTCGAACCGCCCCGCCGCGATCGCCGCCGCAGCCTTCCTCTGGCTGTCGGCACCGAATGCATCCTGCGCCTCGCGGGTGACCCCGAACTCTTCGGCGATCACTTCCGCCGTCTCGCCGAGCCCGATGGTCCACTCCGGGTTCAGCGCCGGGTTCGAAAAGCGCCAGCCGAGGACGGTGTCGGCCGTCTCCGGCGTCCCCCGCGGATAGCCGGTCTCCGGCTTGAGCATGACCCACGGGGCGCGGCTCATGCTTTCCACGCCCCCGACGATGAAGGCGTCACCCTCACCGGCCGCGATGGCCTGAAACGCCGACGCCACGGCCTGCATCCCCGATCCGCACAGCCGGTTCACGGTCTGTCCGGGGACGGTCACGGGCAAGTCGGCCCGGAGCAGGGCCATGCGGGCGACGTTCCGGTTGTCTTCGCCCGCCTGGTTGGTGCATCCGAAAATCACGTCGTCGATCCCGTGAGGGTCGATCCCGGTCCGGTCCATGAGGGCTTCGATGGTCAGGGCGGCCAGGTCGTCGGGCCGGACCGGGGCCAGCCCGCCGCCATGCCGCCCGATGGGCGTCCTCACGCCGTCGATGATCCACGCTTCACGCATCAGTCGAGTCTCCTTCGTACGTCAAAAAAAAAGGAGCGGGGCCCGGACGCTGATCCGAACCCCGCTCCGTGTCACCGTCGATCGCTTACTTGCCCTTGAAGTCGGGCTTCCGCTTCTCGATGTAGGCGTTGAGGCCTTCCTTCGCGTCGCTGCTCGCGAAGAGCTGCGCCTGCAACTCGCGCTCGAGGGCGAGGGCGAGCTCGAACGGGAGCTCCGCGCCGGTCTGGACCGACCGCTTGATGAGCCCGACGGCCTTGGTGGCCTTGTTCGGGGTCGTGAACTGCTCGGCGTACTCCAACACGGCGTCCACGAAGGCGTCGCGGTCCTCGATGTCGAGGATGTCGTTGACGAGCCCGAGCTCGTGCGCCTTGTCGAAGCCGAAGGTCGTGCCCTCGGCCATCAGCTGGATCGCGTTGGGCTTGCCGACGAGGCGAACGAGGCGCTGCGTGCCGCCGGTGCCCGGAAGCACGCCGAGTGCGACCTCGGGGAGTCCAACCTTACCCGAATCCTTGCGCGCGATGCGGAGGTCGGCCGCCATCGCGATTTCCAGGCCGCCGCCCACCGTGTGTCCGTTGAGCGCCGCGATCACGAGCTTCGGCGTCTGCTCGAGACGGTTGAGCGTCTCGTTCGCGTGCAGGCAGAAGCAGTACTTCCAGTCCGGATCCGCCTCGGAGAGCATGCCGATGTTCGCGCCCGCGCAGAAGAACTTCTCCCCCGCGCCGGTCATGACGATGACCTCCACGCCTTTGTCGAAGCGCGCCTTGATGACCGCGTCGTCGATCTGACGCATCATCTCGTGGGTGTACGTGTTGGCGGGCGGATCGTCGAGGGTCAGGAGGGCGATCTTGCCCCGGACCTCGTAGTGGACCAGTACCTTGTCGGACATCTGGAATTCCCTTGATTCAGGATCTTCGTTACTCGCGATCTGGTTGCTCCGTCTCGGCGGAGGGAGCAGGAAAGGTTACCCGGAATGGCCGTAATGGGTCAAGCGAAGGATTTGCGGCCGGGACGCGTATGGAGAGTAGTCCTGAATCCCCCGCTCTGGTGTATGCGGGGTACGGACATACCTTTCGAAGCAATGGATGCATCCATGATCGTTCCTACGCTACGGATCGCGCTCGGCCTTCTCCTCTGGAGCGTCGCGCCGACCACCCCCGTGACCGCCCAGGAATCCGGCGCTGTCGTCCGGATACCTGTCGAGGGCGTCATCGAGCTGGGGATCGCCCCGTT
Organism: Gemmatimonadota bacterium; assembly: GCA_040904945.1. Taxonomy (GTDB): domain Bacteria; phylum Gemmatimonadota; class Gemmatimonadetes; order Longimicrobiales; family Gaopeijiaceae; genus JAWLHJ01. The sequence goes on along the minus strand of JBBDSM010000080.1, from coordinate 26,555 downwards.
CATCGAGCGGAGCCTGGCCGAGGCCGAGGCGTCGGGGGCGGCGTTCGTCGTTCTCGACATGGACACCCCGGGCGGCCGTGTCGACGCCGCGCAGCGCATCACCGACGCGCTCCGTGACGCGGAGATCCCGGTCTACACGCTCGTGAACCGGCGCGCCTTCTCGGCCGGGGCGCTCATCGCGTTGGCCACGGACGGGATCTACATGCGGCCCGGATCGGTGATCGGCGCCGCTACGCCGGTCGACGGCTCGGGGCAGAAGGCCCCGGAGAAGATCGTCTCGGCCATGCGGAGCGAGATGCGCTCGCTCGCCGAGGAACGGGGGCTCGACCCCGACGTCGCAGCCGCCATGGTGGACGAGGACATCGTCGTCGAGGGGCTGGTGGACGCGGGCAAGCTCCTCACGTTGACCACGGAGGACGCGGTACGGATCGGCTACGCCACCGAGATCGAGGACATGGACGCACTCCTGGCAGAGTTGGAGACGTCGGCGAACTCCCTGGTCAACGCACAGGCGAACTGGGCCGAGCAGATTGTGCGGTTCTTCTCGAACCCCGTGGTCGCGCCGTTCCTCCTGACGCTCGGATTCCTCGGGCTGATCACCGAAATCAAGACGCCGAGCTTCGGCATGGCCGGAGCGGCCGGGCTTCTGTCCCTTTCGCTCTTCTTCGGTTCCCACCTGATCGTGGGGCTGGCCGGCCTCGAGGACCTGTTGATCTTCGGCGCGGGGCTCGCGCTCCTTGGGGTCGAGGTCTTCCTGATTCCGGGGTTCGGGCTGTTCGGCATACTGGGCGCCATGGGCATCCTCGCCGGGCTCTATATGAGCATGCTCGGCGGGCTGCCCACCACACCGGACTTCACGCGTGCCGGGCTCGTGCTGAGCACTACGGCGCTCTTCGTCGTGGTCTCGGCCTGGGTCATGATCCGCACGCTGCCCCGCAGCTCCCGTCTGACCAAGAGTGGCATCTTCCTCACCTCGAGCACCGACCGCTCCACCGGCTACGAGTCGTCCCACGCCAGGGCCGAGCTCGTGGGCCGCCTCGGCACCGCGGTCACGGATCTCCGTCCTTCGGGGACCGGCCTGTTCGACGAGGAGCGGATCGACGTCGTGTCCGAGTCTCCGTGGATCACGCAGGGCACGCCCATCAAGATCATCAGCGCAGAAGGGTATCGCCACGTGGTGCGCGAGGTGAAACCCCACGAGCTTCCATCCTGACCACCACCCCGATCTTCCCCTGATCACCACCCCGAGGCCCTAGATGCAAGAAGACATTCTGATTTTCAACGCGTTCCTGATCATCGGAGCGATTCTGCTCCTCTTCATCATCCTGTGGGCGATCCCGCTCCGACTCTGGGTCGAGGCGATCTCGGCGGGCGCGAAGGTCGGGATCGGGTCGCTGATCGGGATGAGGCTCCGGAAGGTCTCGCCGCCCGCCGTGGTGCGGCCGCTCATCACGGCGACCAAGGCGGGGCTCGACCTCGACATCAACATGCTCGAGGCGCACTACCTGGCCGGAGGCCGCGTGGACCGGGTCGTCGGCGCGCTCATCAGCGCGGACAAGGCGAACATCGACCTGCGCTTCAACCAGGCTGCGGCCATCGACCTGGCTGGCCGCGACGTCTTCGAGGCCGTGCAGGTCTCGGTGAACCCGAAGGTGATCAACACGCCGAAGGTCGCTGCCATGGCCAAGGACGGCATCCAGCTCATCGCGCTGGCCAGGGTCACGGTGCGGGCGAACATCAACCGCCTGGTCGGCGGCGCCGGCGAGGAGACGATCCTGGCTCGCGTGGGTGAGGGCATCGTGTCCACCATCGGGTCGGCCGAATCGCACAAGAAAGTGCTCGAGAACCCGGACGCGATCTCTAAAGGGGTGTTGGCGAAGGGGCTCGACTCGGGGACCGCATTCGAGATCCTCTCCATCGATATCGCCGACGTCGACGTGGGCAAGAACATCGGAGCGGAGCTCCAGACCGATCAGGCCGAGGCCGACAAGCGGGTCGCCCAGGCGCGCGCTGAGGAACGTCGTGCCATGGCCGTCGCTCAGGAGCAGGAGATGCGGGCTCTGGTGGTCGAGCGGCGCGCCGACGTCGTGAAGGCCGAGGCGGAGGTGCCGTTGGCCATCGCCGAGGCGTTCCGGAATGGCAATCTCGGCGTCATGGACTACGTCCGCTACAAGAACGTCGAGTCCGATACCGCCATGCGTCAGTCGATCGCGGGACCGGGCGAAAGCGGCTCGACCGACTCGGAGCGCGAGTAACCGCCCGTGGGTGAGCTCGTCTTCTTCGCGGTCATCATTCTCTTCACCATCCTGGAGGCCGTCGCCAAGCGCAAGAAAAAGCGCGAGGCGGAGGAGGAGGGTGGAGACGAGGGTGAGAGCTGGACGCCGGCGCCTGTAGAGCGTCAGCCGAAGCCGAAGGCCGAGCGTAGGCCGCGGGTCGAGCGTGGGTCCTCATCCTCGACCGACCGCGGGATGCCGCAGCGCGGTGCGGGGCGCGAGGGACGGTCGGAGACCATGATCCCCGCGGACCTTTGGGAGGAGATCGCAGGGCTGGCGTCGGGGCAGACGCCGCGGCGCAGACCCGAGCCCAGAGACATGGACACCGAGGAAGCGCGCTCGCTGGAGCCACTCGAGGTCGAGCGGATCGAGGACGACATCCGGCCGGTGAGGACGTTCAGAGGAGCGCGTGTGCCGTCGAGCGCCGACGCACACCCCGTGCATCGGTCCCACCTCGGGTACGGCACGGACCCGTCGGAGCGCGCACCGTCGGAACAGGATTGGCGGCCGGCTGAACGGGGCAACCGCAACGCAGAGCGCGTCCGCGCCATGCTCCGGGGGAGCGAAGGCACGGACGCGCTCAAGCAGGCCGTGATCCTGCGGGAGGTTCTGGGGCCGCCCGTGTCCATGAAGGTCACGGACACGGGCGACTAACCCTACATCTCGCCGCTGGCCATCTTGCGTAGCACCGTCTGCAGGATGCCGCCGTTCTGGTAGTACTCGAGGTCCACGTCGGAGTCGAGTCGGACCGTGGCCTCGAAGGTCGTGACCTTTCCGTCCTCGGCGGTGGCCGTCACTGCGACGGTACCCCCCGACGTCAGATCACTCGTGATGCCCACGATGTCGAAGGTCTCGCGCCCGGTGAGCCCGAGCGACTCGGCGCCCTCGCCCTTCGGGAACTCGAGCGGCAGCACGCCCATTCCCACCAGGTTGCTCCGGTGGATGCGCTCGTAGCTTTCAGCGATGACCGCCGTGACGCCGAGCAGGATGGTACCCTTGGCCGCCCAGTCACGTGAGCTACCCGTTCCGTACTCCTGTCCCGCCAGGATCACCAGCGGGGTGCCCGCTTCCTGGTAGCGCATGGAAGCGTCGAAGATCGGGATCTCCTCGTCGGTCGGGAAGTGCAGCGTGTAGCCGCCTTCGCGTCCGTCGAGCAGGAGGTTCTTGATACGGACGTTCCCGAACGTGCCGCGCATCATGACCTCGTGGTTCCCACGGCGGGCACCGAACGTGTTGAAGTCCTTCACCTCGATGCCGTGGTCCTTCAGGTACTCGCCCGCCGGCTCGTGCTTCGGGATCGCGCCTGCCGGTGAGATGTGGTCGGTTGTAACCGACTGCCCGAGCAGGGCCAGGACCCGCGCACCGTGGATGTCGGAGGGCTCGGGAAGCTGGAGGTCCATTCCCTCGAAGAACGGGGGGCGACGGACGTAGGTCGAGTCGTCCGACCACTCGTAGAGGCTGCTTTCTTCCGGGAGCGGGAGGGCGCGCCAATGCTCGTCACCCTCGAAGACCTCGCCGTAGCGCTCCCTGTACATCTCCGGCTTGAGGGCCGCGGCGACCGTGTCACGGACCTCCTTCTGCGTCGGCCAGAGGTCGGCCAGGAAGACGGGCTTGCCGTCCCTGTCCCGTCCGAGCGGCTCGTTGTACATGTCGATGTCGACCCGGCCGGCGAGCGCGTATGCGACCACCAGCATCGGAGACGCGAGGTAGTTCGCTCGCACGAGCGGGTGGATGCGCGCTTCGAAGTTCCGGTTCCCGGAGAGGACGGCGCCGACGACCAGCCCGTTCTCCTCGATCGCCTTGTGAATGTCCTCATGGAGCGGACCCGAGTTGCCGATGCACGTCGTGCAGCCGTATCCGACGACCTGGAAGTTGAGCTTCTCGAGCGGGTCGAGCAGCCCGGATCCTTCGAGGTAATCGGTGACGACCTTCGAGCCCGGCGCCATGCTGGTCTTCACCCACGGTGGGACCTCGAGTCCGCGCTCCACGGCCTTCTGAGCCACGAGCCCGGCGCCGACCATCACGGACGGGTTCGACGTGTTCGTGCACGAGGTGATGGCTGCGATGACGATTGTGCCGTCGGTGATCTCGACGTCCTGACCCTTGTGGTTGATCGTCACGGCGCGGCCGTTGTGTGCGCTCGTCACGTGCCCGGCCACGGTGACTGGCTCGTTGCCGCCCTCCCCGGCCCAGCTCTCCGAGTCCCGTGGCTCGCCCTCGGCCTCCGCCTCCTCACGCGAGGGGAGCTCGAACCCGGCTGGCACCAGCGCCGGAAGGTCGCGCTGGAACTGCGCGCGCATGTCGACCAGGCGGATCCGGTCCTGGGGGCGCTTCGGTCCGGCGAGGCTCGGCTCGACCGTCGACATGTCGAGCTCCAGGGTGGAGGTGAACTCCGGATCGGGCGTGTCGTCGGTGCGGAAGAGGCCGAGCTCGCGGGACACACGCTCGACGCGCTGAACCAGCTCGGGGCTCCGGCCGCTCCCGGTGAGGTATTCGAGCGTCGTGTCGTCGACCGGGAAGAATCCGATCGTCGCTCCGTACTCCGGAGCCATGTTGGCGAGCGTCGCCTTGTCCGGCAGCGACATCTTGCTGAGCCCGGTTCCGTAGAACTCCACGAAGCGGCCGACGACGCCGTGCTCGCGGAGCATCTCCGTGACACGTAGTACCAGGTCGGTTGCGGTCGCACCTTCGGGCAGCTGGCCGGTCAGCTTCATGCCGACGACTTCGGGCATGAGCATGTAGTAGGGCTGACCGAGGACCACGGCTTCCGCCTCGATGCCGCCCACGCCCCAGCCCACGACGCCCAGGCCGTTGATCATGGTCGTGTGGGAATCCGTGCCGACGAGCGTGTCCGGATACGCCAGGAACTCACCGTCGTGCTCGCGCCGGTGCACGACGGACGCCAGATACTCGAGGTTCACCTGGTGCACGATGCCGGTGCCGGGCGGGACCACCGAGAAGTTGTCGAAGGCCTCCTGGGCCCAGCGGAGCAGGGCGTACCGCTCGTGGTTCCGCTCGTACTCCTTCGCGACGTTCAGGCCGAATGCCTCAGCCGTGCCGAAGAAGTCGACCTGCACCGAGTGGTCGATGACCAGGTCGGCGGGCACCACAGGGTTGATGCGGGACGGGTCGCCTCCCATGGCCTTGAGCCCGTCGCGCATGGCGGCGAGGTCGACCACGGCGGGCACGCCCGTGAAGTCCTGGAGCACTACTCGGCTCGGCATGAACGGTACGTCCGCGCCGGCGTTGGTGGGGCTCCACTGAGCGACCGCGCGCACGTGATCTTCGGTCACGTAGGGGCTGCCTGCGTGCCGGAGCACGTTCTCGAGCAGGACCCGGATGGAGAACGGGAGCCGGTCGAGCGAATCGACGACGCCTTCTTCTTCCAGCCGCCCCAGCCGGTAGAACGAGGTCTTGCCCTCCGGCAGGTCGATGGTCTTCCGGGCTCCGAATGGATCGCGCTTGTGGTCGGCCACGTTGGCTCCTGTTCGTCGTGCACCGGGCGCGCCTGGCGCCCGAAAGGTTCTGTCCTGAGTGAACACTAATGATGCGTCAAGTTGGCCCCCCTGTCAGGTGCCAGGGAGGTCCGGTCGGCGTCGCCCGACGTCTATTGAGCCGCAAGGGCGCGGTGCGTTAGCTTGCGGGTCTGGCAGCCATCGGGGCTCGACGATGGCGCGCCGGACCTGGCCGGGGTGGCGGAACGGTAGACGCGGCGGCCTCAAAAGCCGCTGTCCGCAAGGGCGTGCGGGTTCGAATCCCGCCCCCGGCATCAGTGCGCCCCTACTTGGGGCCACGCCCCGAGATCGGTATAATACCAGGCTCTTCCGACGACCTCGGGGGAGTGCACGACCCCAAGCCGCACACCGGCGCCTCAGGCAATCAAACGGAGAATTTCATGGGAGAGAGCGGAAGCGAGGGGAAGGACAGCCTCTCGATCCGGGACAATCGCACCGGGCGGGAGTACGAGATCGACATCTTGGAAGGCGACGTGATCCGCGCGATGGATCTCCGCCAGATCAAGGTCGAGGACTCCGACTTCGGCATGATGTCCTACGACCCCGCGTTCACCAACACGGCGTCGACCCGGAGCGAGATCACGTACATCGACGGCGGAGAGGGGATCCTCCGATACCGCGGCTATCCCATCGAGCAGCTCGCCGAGCGCAGCTCCCACCTCGAGGTCGCATACCTCCTGTTGAAGGGCGAGCTCCCGACCCAGTCCGAGCTCGACGACTTCGTGCACGACGTCACGTTCCACACCTACGTGCACGAGAACATCACGGACCTGTTCGAGGGCTTCCGTTACGACGCCCACGCCATGGGGATGGTCATCAGCGGTGTCTCCGCGCTGTCGACCTTCTATCCGGAGGCGAAGGATATCCGCAATCCCGACATGCGCTGGGAGCAGATCGTGCGCATCGTCGCGAAGATGCCGACGCTGGCGGCCTACTCGTACCGGCACCATCGCGGCCTCCCGTACGTGTATCCCGAGAACGAGTTCTCCTACACCGAGAACTTCCTCAACATGCTGTTCCGGATCGGCTCGCGGGACTACAAGCCGAGCCCCGTTCTGGCGAAGGCGCTCGATACGCTCTTCATCCTGCACGCGGATCACGAGCAGAACTGCTCGACGACGGCGATGCGGGTGATCGGCTCGTCGGAGGCCGACCCGTACTCGGCGCTGGCCGGCGGCATGGCGGCGCTCTACGGCCCGCTCCACGGCGGTGCGAACGAGGCCGTGCTCCGGATGCTCAAGCGCATCGGCAGCGTGGACAACATCCCGGACTTCATGGAAGGCGTGAAGAACCGCGAAGAGCGCCTGATGGGCTTCGGGCACCGGGTCTACAAGGCGTACGACCCGCGCGCGAGCATCATCAAGCGCACCGCCGACGAAGTCTTCGAGGTCACCGGTCGGAACCCGCTCCTCGATATCGCGCTCGAGCTCGAGAAGATCGCGCTCAATGAGGACTTCTTCGTCGAGCGGAACCTGTACCCGAACGTCGACTTCTACTCGGGCATCATCTATCAGGCGATGGGCTTCCCCGTCGAGATGTTCCCGGTGCTGTTCGCGATTCCGCGGGCAGTGGGCTGGTTGGCCCAGTGGCAGGAGATGCTCGAGGACGGCGAGCAGAAGATCGCTCGCCCACGTCAGGTCTACGTCGGCGCGGACGAGCGGGATTTCGTTCCGATCGGCGAGCGCTGAGTCGTCACGAACCGTCGAGCGACCCGCTCGCGGCGAACAACGAAGGGGCGCCCCGAGTGGGCGCCCCTTTTGCTTTGAACCCCCAGCAACGGAGTGAGCTCAGCCCATGAAGAGTCCCGACTGCATCGACCTCCTCCATCTGGATCTGGAAGGAGCGATTGCGTGTTACCTGATCGACGGCCCCGAGCCCACCATCGTGGATCCAGGGCCCACGACCACGCTGGATCAGCTCACGGAGGAGCTGGCGGAACGGGGCATCGGGCCGGCCGACCTGCGGCACGTCATGCTGACCCATGTGCACCTCGACCACGCGGGGGGGACCGGCCACCTGGTGGAGCGCTTTCCACAGGCGGTTGTGCATGTCCACGAGGACGGGGCGTCTCATATGGTGAGGCCGGAGCGTCTGGTCGCCAGCACGCGGCGAACGTTCGGAGACGCGCACGACCGTCTGTGGGGTGAAGTGAAGCCGGTGTCCCAGGACCGGATCCGCGGTTGGCGGGAGGGGGAGCCGGGACCGTGGAAGGGGCTCCGGCCAGTCCACACGCCTGGCCACATCGCGCATCACGTCGGGTATCTGGACGAGCGGGACGGCACGCTGTTCTCAGGAGATTCGTTGGGAATCGTGCTGGGTGGCGGTCCGACCCACCCGGCGACGCCTCCTCCGTCCGTGGATCTGCGGGCATGGGAGGGGACGCTGAAGGAGATTGGCGAGATCGGGCCAGAGCGGGCGGCGGTGACCCACTTCGGCATCCACGAGGATGTGGAGACGAGGCGGGCGCAGCTCGAGGCGAGGCTGGCCGCTCTGGAAGCGCGGGTGCGGGTGGCGCTCGAGGCGGGCGACGAGGAGACTGACGCCGCGCGCTTCGAGGAAGAGGTCCGCGAGGAGCTGGCGCCGTTCATGGGCCGCGAGCAGGTGGACCGGTATTTCGACATGTTTTCGGCCGCGACCGATTGGGCGGGCGTGGCCTTCTATCTGAAACGGAACGGGTGAGGACGAGATGAGCGAGCGATCGGAAGGGAAGCGTCGGCAGGCACTGCAGCAGGTGACCGGTGCCGGGCCGCGGCGACGGGGCGGATTCGCCGCGGGTGCGATCGCAGTCGGCCTCGTGCTCGCTTCCGCCGCGATCCTTCCGACCGCCGCCACCGCTCAGGAGCCCGCGAGCGACTCCCCGGCGGTGGGCGTCGTACGAGCGATCCCGGCGGCCGTGCAGCCCCACCGGGGCTACCGGAACTCCGTCGAGCGCGGATGGCGGACCGCCGAGGGCGCTCCCACCGAGTCCTACTGGCAGCAGTGGACGAACTACGACCTCGAGGGCCGGCTGGACCCTGAGACTGGACGTCTCGAAGGCACGGCGCGGATCCGCTATGCCAACAACGCGCCCGCCCGCCTCGGGACGGTGTGGCTACACCTGCATCAGAACCTCCATGACGAAGGGGCCCCCCGGAACGAGGCTCAGGAGATCACCGGAGGAGTGGAGATCACGCGGGTGATCGCCGCGGGAGACACGCTGACCGAGGGCCCGCTTGCGCAGGGACCAGCCTACCGGGTCGACGGCACGCTCATGGAAGTGCGGCCCGCCGAGCTCATGGAGCAGGGTGACACGCTCGACCTCGAGATCGCGTGGAGCGTCGTCCTGCCCCAGGACGGAGCGGGACGCATGGGTCACTCCGAGCGCGAGATGTACTTCGTCGCCTATTGGTTCCCGAAGATGGCCACCTTCGATGCCATTCGCGGATGGGACGCGGAACCCTATCTCGGGAACGCCGAGTTTCACGACGGCTTCGGCGACTATACCGCTTCGCTTTCGGTGCCGGCCGGCTGGTCGGTCATGGCGACTGGTGAGCTTCAGAATCCCGGGGAGGTCTACACCGCGCTCACGCTCGGACGGATCGAGGAGGCCGCGGCCTCCGATGAGCGCGTTCTGATCGCTGGGCAGGGAGAGCGGGACGCCGGCACGGTCACGACCGAGGGCGTGGACGGTTGGCTCACGTACGAGTTCGCTGTGGATAGTGTGCGCGACTTCGCCTGGACGACATCGAACGTGCAGCGCTGGGACGCCACGTCGGCTGTCGTGGCCGACCGCGACGGGGACGGCGAGGAGGACCGCGTGCTCATCCATTCGTTCTGGCGGGAAGACCGGGCGCCGCTCTGGGAAGACCAGTGGCTCTACGGCAAGCAATCCATCGAATTCCATTCGCGCTACACCGGCATCGCCTACCCCTGGTCCCACATGACCTCGGTGGAAGGCGCCGACATCATCGGCGGCGGCATGGAGTTCCCCATGATGACCGTCATCGGGCCGTACACGGGTCGGAGCGAACAGGAGCTCTTCAACGTCACGTCCCACGAGCTTGCCCACATGTGGGTGCCCATGATCGTGAGCACCAACGAGAAGCGTCACGCCTGGATGGACGAGGGCATGACGACCTTTCTCGAGGGTGAGAGCCGCATGGAGTACTGGCCTGGGGTGGATCACCACCGTGTCGAGGCGCAGCCTTATCTGCAGGTCGCTGCCGCCGAGCTCGAGCAAAGCATGATGCTCCATGGCGACTACTACCAGCCCGGCCCCGGCTACGGCATCGCCTCGTACGCGAAGCCCGCCGCGCTGATGGTCGCCCTGCGGGAGGTCATCGGCCAGGAGGCATGGACCGAGGGGTACCGTACGTTCATGTCGGAGTGGGCGTACAAGCACCCCACGCCCTGGGACTTCTTCAACACGTTCGAGCGGGTCGCCGGGCGGGATCTCGACTGGTTCTGGACTTCGTTCTACTACGAGACGTGGACCCTGGACCACTCCGTCGAGAACGTCCGTACCCCCACCAACGGTGGGAGTGTGGTCGTCGTGCAGGACCGCGGCAACGCCATCTATCCGGCGCGGGTCCGGGTGCGCACCACCACCGGCGAGACCATCGAGTACGACATTCCCGTCAATCACTGGCTCAGCGGCGCGAGCGTGCACGAGCACGTCCTGCCGGATTCGGCGGGCCGGGTGACCCGGGTCGAGCTCGATCCGAGCGGATATGCGCCGGACGTGGACCGCCGTAACAATATCTGGCCGCGGGGGTGAAGGGCGGGCGTATCGGGCGTATAAGGAGCGCTGCACCCCCTCCGGGTTCCGTTGGGCGGCTGACGGACGGCGGGGTTCGCCGGGCTCATTCGCCCCTTGACAGCTTTTCGGACGCGGAGTCGACGGCGTCTCGGACGGGTCCCCAGGATGGGCCGCCCGGGGCACCACTCGCGCCTGGTGCCGCGCCGGCCCACCAGGCTACCGAAGATGTTGTCCGACAGTCGCTTTGGTCGTTGTGGGGCAAGCGGAGAGGTCCGAATTCGGCTTCTTATATTCAGGGTGCGAGGATGGTCGGAGGGGCTCGATCCGAGCCGGACTCCGACGTCCTCCCGAGCCCCTCGAGCCCCGGAGCCGCCGACGATGCCCGCCCAAGCCCCACCGCCACCGCCACCGACGCACGCCCCGCCGCCACCGACGCTGAAAGCCTCACCGCCGCCGTCAACCATACCCGCGACGCCCGACCTTCCCGCGGACACCGAACGGATCGGCGACGAGATCGCCGAGCTGGCCGCGCACATCCATGCAGCCACCTACCGCCTGCTCGAGCTGCTGGTGGAGTTCGACCGGGGTGAAGGGTGGGGTGGAGGCTTCCGGAGTTGCGCGCATTGGTTGTCGTGGCGGACCGGGATCGCCCTCGGAGCGGCGCGGGAGAAGGTCCGGGTCGCACGGGCTCTCCCTCAGCTTCCGAAGATCTCGTCGAGGATGCGCGTGGGTGCCTTCTCGTACTCGAAGGTGCGCGCGCTGACGCGGGTCGCCACCCCCGACAACGAGGCCGATCTGCTCGAGTTCGCGCGCCACGGCACGACCGCTCACGTGGAGCGGCTGGTGCGGGCCTGGCGGGAGGTCGACCGCAACGAAGCGGTGGAACTGGACCAGGCGCGTCACGAGGCTCGTTCGCTCACCGTGTATCAGGATGAGGACGGGAGTTGGGTGGTACGGGGGCGACTGGATCCCGCGGTCGGGGCACTGCTTCGAAAGGCGCTGGAGGCGGCGGCGACCGAACTTTACGCGCGCGCCGCCGATAGGGATGCCCATGCGGAAGCGGCCGCCGGATCGGAGGGTGCTTCGCACGGCCAGCGTCTCGCCGATGCCATCGGACTCGTCGCGGAGCGCGCCCTGGCGTCCCGCGAAGCGACCCGCCGGGCGGAGCGGTACCAGGTGGTGGTGCACACGGGCCCCCTGGGCGTCCTCGGCGGCGGGCCCGACGACATCCACGTTTCAGCTGAAACGTTTCGGCGTCTCTCGTGCGACGGCACCGTGGTGGAGATGCGGCATGACGAAGAAGGAGGCGTGCTCGACGTCGGGCGTAGGGCGAGAACGGTGCCGCCGGCCCTGCGCCGGGCCCTGGAGTTCCGGGATAGCGGCTGCCGTTTCCCAGGATGCGGCGTGCGTCATACCGATGCCCATCACATCCGGCATTGGGCGGACGGGGGTGAGACGTCGTTGGACAACCTCGTGCTGCTCTGCCGCCACCATCATCGAGCGGTGCATGAGGGAGCGGTGCGGCTGGAGCTGGCGGAGGACGGGAAGTTCCGGTTTATGGCCCCGAGGTACGGCAGGTGGGTGGTGCTCCCCGGGTCGGCTCCTCCGGGGGTGAGCGCCCCTCGGCTGGATACGGAGGACTCTGCCCGGCCGCTCCGGATCAGCAACCGAGCCCGAGGTGTGCATCCGGACGCGTGGACGCCCACCCCCAGGTGGGCCGGAGAACCCCTCGACGTCGGGTTCGCCATCGACGTGCTGCGAAAGCCGGAGGGGGCATCCGACTCCGCGGCGTGATGCTACGGATTGGGTTCACGGCATGGGTCCACGGCACGATCCCGGGGCGATGATCGTTCTGTATTCCACAGCTAGCCGACAAGCAAACAACGACATCACCCGATGGAGATACGCTATGAAGTACCGATTCCAGAAGTCTCGCACCCTCGTCCTCCTCCTCGTCGCCCCGGCCGTTGCCATGCTGCCGGCTTGCGACGACGACCCGACTCTGCCCGAGCTGCCGGCGCGCTACGAAGTCGAGGTCAGTGGCGAGACGTTCGTGGTCCGGGTGACGGACGCCGACCAGGCCCAGCAGCTGGAAGCCCGCCTCACGTCCGGCGAAGAGGGAGTGCTTTCCGGAGAGCTGGCTGCCGGTGACGGCGGCTACAACGCCCCGTGGAGCTGGCACATGATCCCCTCCACGGTCCACGCTCCGGACGTGGCCATCGAGTTGTGCGACGGCCGGCCCAGCATGGTCGAGGAAGATCTCGACTACTGGCTGGAGACGGTCGAGCGCTTTTGTCCCTGGGGGGCGAAGGTGGTGGAGCGGCTCGACTGAGCGTGGCTCGGGGCGCCGCTCGCGGACCGTGCTAGCCGTCGACCTTCGCGGCGAAGCCCACAATGGTGCCGCACGGGGCCCGAACGAAGATCTCGTCCATGCCGTAGAAGGTCTGGCGTCGGGGGATCACGACGTCGGCGCCCTCCAGCTTCGGCAGGAGGGCGTCGATGGCCTCGACCTCGACGAACAGCAGGGAGCGGCCCGCGGCGAGCTCGGCGCCGAACCCCGCCGAAGCGCCGGATTCGCCCAGGTCGGCGTCGATGCTGGCGCGGGTCTGGTACATGATCTCCACGCCGTCCTTCTGCAGGATGGCGAAGCCGAGGGCGTCTTCGTGCGGGACGGTGACGGGCACCTCGAAGCCGAGGGCCTCGGTCCAGAACGGAAGGCACGGCTCGATGGCGTCGACGGTGATGATGGGGGTGAGCTTCTTCATGATGACGGTCTCCTGAGGGAGGTCGTGGTGAAGGGGTGGGCGTGGGGGCGATCTCAGCCCCAGCTCTTGATCCCCGGCGCGTGCTCGCGCAGGGCGGTGAGGTAGCGGTAGGGTCGGGCGTGGCTCGCGCCCGCGCTCGCACCGGCCGTCGCGGGCTCCGCCTCCGCCTCCGCCTTCGCCTGTTCCTCCCGGTCCGCCCAGTACTCCGTGGTGCGGGGAAGGGAGGCGTGGGAGAGCCCCCGCTTCGACACCGGCCGCCCCGGCACCCGGAGCGCTTCGATGTGCTCGGCGATGACGTTCAGGGTGGCGCCGTCCTTCTGGAGTCGGCCGCGCACCGAGAGGAATGGCTCGAGCCGCACGGCGTTCCGGAAACGGGCGTAGACGTCGGGCTTCACGATGACGTTCACCGGCCCGTCCTCGTCCTCCATGAGCACGAAGACGTATCCCTTGGCGGTGCCGGGGCGCTGCCGCGTGGTGACGAGCCCCGCCACCCGGACCGTGCTCCCCTGGCGGAGGTCCGGGAGCGCGCGCGATGGGACGGTTCCTTCGGGGAGGACGTCGGCGAGGAGGGTCAGCGGATGCTTCTCGGCCGAGAAGCGGAGCATGCGGTACTCGGCGACCATGCGGTCGCCGTCGTCCAGGTCCGGGAAGGCACGGCCGGCGTACGGGTCGTCGAGGAGCAGCTCGGTCTGGGCGTGGTCGTCCCGGCCGCCGGTGCGCTCGCCGTCGCCGTCGGGGCCGAGCCAGAGCCCGGTCTGCCAGAGGAGCTCCCGGCGGGTGAGGCCGAGCCCCTCGAACCCGCCCACCCAGACGAGGTTCTCGACGGCCGGCCGCTTGAGGGCCGCGGGGGTGCGCCGGAGGAAGTCCACCAGCGACTGGAACGGGCCCCGCCGGTCCCGCTCGGCCACCACCCGCTCGGCAATCTCCTCACCCCATCCCCGTACGAACCCGAGCCCGATGCGGAGGGCGGGGCCGTCTGCGGAGCCGTCCGCGGTGCACCGCACCCCGCTCCGATTCACGTCGGGCAGCAGGGTGCGGAGTCCGTTCCGGCGCGCGTCCCGGCCCAGTGCATCCAGCGAGTAGAAGCCCATGGGTTGGTTGTTGAAGAGGGCGACGTAGAACTCGACGGGATAGTAGTGCCGGAGCCACGCCGACTGATAGGCGAGGAGCCCGAAGGCGACCGCGTGTGACTTGGGGAAGCCGAACTCGGAGAATGCCGTCACCTGGCCGAAGACCTCGCGGGCCGTCGTCTCGTCCACCCCGTTGGCCGCCGCGCCGTCGCGGAACGCCTCCCAGTGGGCCTCGAGCGCCTCCCGCGATCGCTTCCGGCTCATGGCCCGTCGGAGCGACTCGGCCTGTCCGTCGGTGAACCCCGCCAGCGCCTGGCACACCCCCAGCACCTGGTCCTGGTAGATGACCACGCCGAGCGTCTCGCCGAGCGCGTCTTCCAGCCGCGGATGGGCGTAGGGGATCTCGTACTCCGGGTTCTCCCGGAGCATCTCCCTCCGCCGCACGTACGGGTTCACCGCGCCGCCTACGATGGGCCCCGGCCGTACGATGGCCACCTGCACGGCCAGATCCTCCAGGTTCCGGGGGCGGGTGCGTCGGAGCATCTGGATCTGGGCGCGGCTCTCCACCTGGAAGATCCCCACGGTGTCGCCGTCGCACAGCCGATCGTAGATGGCGTCGTCCTCGAAATCGATGCGCGACAGGTCCGGCGCCTCCCCGTGTCGCTCCGAGATGAGGTCGATGCTCTCCTCCACCACCGAGAGCATCCCCAGGGCGAGGAAGTCGATCTTGATGAAGCCCGCGTCCTCGCACGAGTCCTTGTCCCACTGGCAGAGGACCCGGCCCTCCCAGGCCGCCGGCTCCAGCGGGACGATCTCCAGGAGCGGCCGACTCGAGACGATCATGCCCCCCACGTGCTGGGAGATGTGGCGGGGGAGCCCCGAGACGTCCTCGGCGAGCGAGCCCAGCAGCTTCCAGAGGGGGGCGTCGGCCCGGTCCTTGAACTCCGGGAGAGCCGCGATCTCCTCGGCGAGCCCCGATGCCGAGCGGTGCTCCGCCAGCTTGGAGAGCTTCTCGAGCTCACCCATGGGGAGATCCAGCGCTTTGCCGATCTCGCGCACCGCCGAGCGGAGGCGGTACGTGGGGAAGCTGCATACCAGCCCCGTGTGGTCGTGGCCGTACCTCTCGTAGACCCGGAGGATGAGCTCTTCGCGGATATCTCGCGGAAAATCGAGATCGATGTCTGGCACGCTCCGGAGGGCCTCGTTGAGGAAGCGGCCCAGCGCGATGTCGTTCTTCACCGGGTCGACGTGGGAGAGCCCGATGAGATAGCAGATGATGCTCGATACCGACGAGCCCCGCCCCCGCCCCGGCGGAAGCCCCGAGCGGGCTCGGGGCGCGTCGCCGCGCACCTCCCGGGCGACCTGGGAGGCGAGTTCCATGATGTCGCGGTAGACCAGGAAGAAGCCGGCGAGCCCGTGGAGGTCGACGAGTGAGAGCTCCTTCTGCAGGCGGGCTTCGGCGTTCTCTGCTTCCCGGCTTCCGGGCCGGTACCGCTCGGTGATCTTCGCGCGGCAGATGGCGGCGAGGGCGCGGAGTGCGCGATCGCCGCGGGCGTCGGCCGCCCCTTGGAAGTCCGGAAACTCGTAGCCCAGGTCCTCGGTGAGGTCGAAGCCCGCGCACCGCTCGGCGATGAGGAGCGTGTTGGTGAGGGCCTCGGGCCGGCTGTCGAACCGGTGCTCCATCTCCCACGACTCGGGGAGATGGAAGAGCCGATTGGCCCGCCGGACGCCGTGGGCGCCGTCCAGGGTGGTGCGGTTCCGGATGGCCACCAGCACGTCCTGCAGGCGGTGCCGCTCCGGGCGGTGATAGTGCACGTTCCCGGTGGCCACCACCCCCAGCCCCATGCGTCCCGCCAGCCGGCCGAGAGCGCGGTTGCGTGCGGCGTCGCCCTGGACGGCGTTGTCCTGGAGCTCGACGAAGACGCTCCCCGGCCCGAACGCGTCCATCAGCCGCCGCACCAGCGCCTCGGCGTCGGCCGCCGACGAGGCGAGCGCGGCGGTCAGCGGGCTCCGGCGGCATCCCGTGAGGAGGATCAAGCCCTCGGACCGGGCCAGCAGGGAGGAGAGGGGCAGCCGGGGCGAGCCCCGCTCGGAGATCATGTGCGCCTCGGTGACGAGCCGGCACAGGTTGGCGTACCCGGTGGGGCTCTCGGCGAGGAGGGTGACGTGCTGGTCGCCCTCCAGCGTGACCTCCGCTCCCGTGATGGCCTGCAGCCCCCAGTGCTTCGCCGCCTGGGCGAACTCCATGGAGCCGTAGAGCCCGTCGTGGTCGGTCAGGGCCAGGGCGGGGTAGCCCAGCTCCTTGGCGCGCAGCACCAGCTCCTCCGGGTGGGAGGCGCCGTCCAGGAAGGAGAAGCCGGAGTGGCAGTGGAGCTCGACGTAGGGCATGTACCGAAGATAAACCGAAAGTCGGGAGACGCCAGATGTCGGAACTTACGGATATGGCGAGGCGGTTTACGCGGACCATCGTAGCGGAGGCGTAATCATGGGTCGGGTGCGCCCATCCGGAACTCTCGAGCCGAAGGCTGCGTATTTGTACCGTAAGACGTAAATGGCATCGATCGAGGAGGTTTCTTGTCCACGGTTACGATTTCCAGCAAGTACCAGGTGGTGATCCCCAAGGCCGTCCGTGAGCGGCTGAAGATCAAGCCGGGCCAGAAGGTTGAGGCCTTCGCGATCGGGGGCCGAATCGAACTCGTCCCCGTCCGCCCGATTTCGGAGATGCGGGGATTCCTCAAAGGGATGGACCCTGACTTCGAACGCGAGCCGGATCGCGAGTTGTGAACGTCGGCGTCGACTCCTCAGGCTGGATCGAATTCTTCGTCGATGGTCCAAACGCGAAGTGGTTCGAGGAAGCGATCCACGACGCGAGCGATCTCGTCGTCCCGTACATCACCGTCCTCGAGGTATACCGATACGTCCTTCGGCAGCGTGGGAGACAAGACGCACTTGAGGCGGCGGCGACCATGCGCCAGGGACGAGTCGTGGACCTGGACGAGGGGTTGGCTATCGAGGCCGCCGAGTTGGGGGCTTCGCTCAAGCTTCCGTTGGCCGACAGCGTCACGCGAGTGCCCGCTCAGTCTCTGTTCGAGTACCTCGAGGGCGGAGAGACGCTCGATGAGTTCCTGTGCCAGTTCCCGTCCGTCCGCCGCGAGCAGGCGGTTGCTGCGATCGAGCTAGCTCGGGAATCAGTGCTGGCCGATGCGCGTCCTGCTTGACGAGAATCTGCCTCGAGATCTCGCTCCCGCTGTTGACCGGCCACCGGGCGGGCCATGCATCACATGACCTCACAGGACTCCCCCACCGCGAGAAAGCGAACGATGCCACCCCTTGCTCAGTATCTCTTGGTGACCTTCGGGTGGACGTGGACAGTCTGGTGGATCGCCGTGTTCGCTGGGCGAGCTGCGGTCGAGCTGCCGCTGTCGCTACTCTTCGTGCTGGGCGGTCTAGGTCCCACGGTCGGATCGGTTTTCGTCATCCGCGGTATCGATCCGGCTTATCGGCGAGAATTTGTCCGAAGGCTGTGGGATCCGAAACGGATCTCGGGACTTTGGTGGCTCGCCTTGGCGGCCGTTGCCGGCGTTCCCGCCTTCGCAGGCTACCTGGCTGCGGCCGCGGCAGGTCGTCCCCCAATCGCAGAGACCTCGGTCACGTTTGGAACTGTCGCATTCAGCGTCGGTTTCGGCCTCGCCGCGGGAGCTGTTGAGGAGCCGGGTTGGCGGGGAGTTGCGCTGGATCTCTTGCGGATCCGAATTGCTCCCGCTGTGGCTGCGATTCTCATCGGGATCCCGTGGGCCGTGTGGCATCTCCCGTTGTTCTTCCTAGAGGGTACTTATCAGCACGCCCTTGGGTTCGGGTCAGCGCGGTTCTGGCTGTTCAACTTCTTTTTGCTATTGCTGAGCGTTCTCTACGTTTGGCTGCGCAACGGATCTCGCGGGAGCATCCTGATCGCCATTCTGGCCCACGCGGGCACTAACGTTGCCGGAAGCCTGATTCCGCAGGATACTCTTTCGGACCTCTTCAGGGTTGGCATCACCCTGTTCGCCGTGGTCGTCGTTGTCTGGCTCACCCGCGGGAATCTCAACCGTCACGGAAACGGCGTTGGGCGGCCTCCTATTCCCGGACTGCCAGATCAACTCGATGCAAGCTCTCGTGGATAGCTGGGGTTGTCGCGGCACAACAAGTGCGTGAACCTGACGATCGCCGCAGCAGGGATCGGATGCATCAGAAGCCGCTAAAAGCGCGGCGCTCGCAGGTTACGCACAGGACGTTGGGGAGCGCAGCTAACCTCGTCCGTTTGACACCAGGAGTCTGATGCTCCAATTCGAGTGGGATCCGGCCAAGGCGGAGTCGAACCGGAGGAAGCATGGCGTCGACTTCGGGGAGGAACGCTCATGGTCGCAGTAGTGATCCACTACGCTGTGAGTATGGAGCGGATTCGGTGGCTACTTCGCGCTCCCTGAACGATACCCGTGGCGGCCCTTAGACTCCGAATTGCCGGAAGTGGTGGTCCATGTGCCGCCACGCCCACCGGCCCCACTCTCCGCGGCGCATGCGTCCGAAGAGGGGGTGGAAGTACCGTGCGCCATCGAGCTCGTCGAGGAAGCGCTCGGTGACCTCCCGCAGCCGGGCGCGATCCGCTTCGAATAGGCCCGGCGGCGTCCCCTGCTTCTCCTGATCCCCTTCGGGAAGGGTGGGGAGGCCCTTGGGCCAGGGAAGGGGCGTGGACACGGCGATGAAGCGCATTACGGTCTTCGAGACGATGGACGTGCGGTCTCCTGTCTCTCGCTCCCCCATGCACGCGAGGAAGCTGTCCGTCAGATGGCACAGCATACCCCCGACGTTCATTCGGCCCCACCGCCGGTCCGAGTCGGGATCGAGCGCGTCGAGGCGGGCGAAGGTGGCGGAGCGCGTGGAGGCGTCGAGAAGGTTCGTCATGGGTGGCGCAGTGCGGAATGGAGAGGGTCAGATGGTTCACCCTCGTCTACCCATCCCTGAGCTTGACGTACGCGTGGACCGCGAACATGTACACCATGATCACGCCGAGGCAGACGGTGAAGAAGGGGATGAGCAGGAGGGCCGAGACCACGAAGGTGAAGAGGATCGCGCCCCATTGCTCGACGAGACCCGCCACCATCAAGCCCCACAGCGCGAAGAAGATCACGGCGATGACGACGGCGCCGGTGTTGGTGCGGAAGTTCTGGTTGATGGCGTCCCGCCGCGCCGCACCCTCCTCTTCGTCGTAGATGCCCTTCCGTGCTGCGTAGGACCGGACGACGCCGGCCACGACGACGCAGACGATGGTGAAGGGCACGGCCACGGCGAAAAACAGGTCGAGTAGTGACATGACAGCGCTCCTCTCAGCTCCTCCCGCCCAGCTCCACCACGTCCGCCGCCTCCCGTCAGTCCCCCAGCAGATGCTGCGCGAAGTTGGCGAGGATGGCCATGGTGGCCGGAAGGCGGTGGGTCCGCGGCATTTACGGGCTCCTGGAGTCGGGATGGGATGCTCCGCCAAAAGGCGAGGTGACGGACGGCGGGGCAAGTCCCGGCGGCGGGGCGCCGTGGCGGACCGCTTCGCCATGCTCGCGGCCTTGCTCGATTGCCACCTTGGGGACGCGAAGCTTATACTCGGGGTCTCCACCCGAGTCGGACACCTCGCCGGAGCCGGGCTCTCCAACATGGGAGCACCGACGACATTCGCGAGATCTGGGCTCGATAGGAAGCAGGTGAGATCCTCGGACCGACGGTGTACGGCACGGGCGTGCTTTGAACCAATTCGAACTGGGAGCGGCCCCATGAAGCGCCTCCTCGATCTCATGGCGATGTCGGCTGGAGGCTGGATCGGGTGGATGATCGGCTCCTGGGTGTCGGTATTCACCGCGTTCCTCGTCAGCGTCGTCGGCACCGGCATTGGGCTCTACGCAGCCCGCCGCATGACTACGCACTATCTGCCGTAGGCACTCCCGCGAGCAGGCGTCGTTTCGCGGGGTCCGCTATCGCGCGCCCCGTGCTCCTTCCGATGTGCGGCCAGGTCGACCCCCGTCTTGAGTACCACCAGCAGGACCAGGGCCCAGGCCGGCGTCCCCAGGGCCAGGATGAACCAGCCACCGAAGATGATCGAGATGTGCATGACCGCGATCCGCTTGTACGGCTCCTTCATCTGCTCCGACGGATCCCGCCCAGCGTACTCGCGTCGCCAGAGAAAGTTGGTGAAGAAGGAGACTCCGTGGCTGAGGAAAAGGGCGAGGAGAGCCGGGTATAGGGGACCGAAGATGTCGCTCATGGTCCCCAGGACGCCCGCGTCCGCTCCTGCCGCGACCGTACCGTCCGTCTCCAGCCCCTCGATGAAGAGGGCGTAGATGAAGAAGAAGTGGCCGGCCATGAACCCACCGAAATGGCCGAGAAAGAACGGACCGAGGAAGATGGCGCTCCACCCGGCCACGTAGCAGAGTCGCAGCAGGGAATAGAAGCCGATGATCCCGCTCTCGGCCCAGAAGAGCACCATGATCTCCCCCAGGTCTCAGCCGAATCCGAGGGCGTCGACGAGTGGAACGCCGAGAGCCGGACCGGCGCCAGACTTGGTAGGGTCGCGAGTTGCCCGCCGATCGTTCCCACGAGTCGCGGGTATGAACGGCATAATCCATCCACGTATCGGAGGCATCCGTATGAGAGCGCTCACCGCAGTTTGTGCCCTGACCCTGACCCTCGTCCTTGGTGGCGACCTTCAAGCCCAGGAGACGTCGACGCACCTCGAGGACGAGCTTCGGATGATGGTCGTCGAGCCGTCGACCGTGGATCGCGATCATCAGGTGGTGCGGAATTTCCTGGACCGGGTCGATGTCCAAGAGGCGATCGCCTCGTCCGGTCTGGACCGGGAGCGCCTCGCAGCACGTGTGGGCACGCTCGATGACGGTGCCATCGCCGAACTCGCTCAGCAGGTGGAGAGCATCGATCAGGAAGGGGACCTGATCGGGGGCAACACCGTCGTGATCTCGACCACCACGATCATCATCATCCTTCTGGTCCTGATTCTCGTGACCTGATGTGGGCTGGTGTCGTCGCCCTGCTCGCGGCCCTGCCGGGCTTGGTCACGGCGGGGGGCGAGGTGCCCTTCGTGGCCCAGGGGCCGCTCCTTTGCGGCGGGGCCGCGGCGGCGATGGTCGAGCGATATTGGGGGGCGCGCGGCGTCTATGGTGAAGACTACCAGCACCTGGTGCGCGAGTCGGAAGGGGGCATCCGAGCCTCGGAGTTGACCTCCGCGATGCGCGACCGCGGGTACGACGTGGACGTCGTCACCGGCGATCCCGAGCGGGTTTTCGCCGCGCTCGACCGCGGCGTGCCCCCGATCCTGCTCCTGGAGTCGGGGGCCACTCGCCTGCACTACGTGGTGCTCGTGGAGGTCGACGACCGGAACGCCTGGATCCACGATCCGAACTTCGGGCCGCGGCGGAGGGTGTCGCTGGAATCGTTGGCCCGGCGTTGGGCGGCGTCGGACGGCTGGGCGTTGCTGGCCGTGCCGGATGAGGGGACCGGGCCGCGTGCCCCCGGCCGGGACGATCCGGACCGGCGGCTCCCCGAGGCTGGGCCGGAGCCTGTGCCCACCCCCACCCCCACCCCCATTCCCGCGCTCGCCGAAGCCCTCGAGCGCCTCCGGAACGACGACCCGTCGGGCGCGCGCGCCGCGGCGGGAGCGCTCGTGCAGCAGGGGGGCGCCGACGCCCAGCTGGCCAGGCGCGTTCTGGCCACGTCGTGGTTCCTCGATGGCGAGCCTGCGCGCGCCCTCGCGGAGTGGAACGCGCTTGGGGAGCCCCTCGTCGATCTCGTCCGCATCGAGGGGCTCGCCGCGACGAGATACCAGGTCGCGGCCTCCCGCATGTCGCTCGAGCACCGCCGCGTGCTGACCCCGCGGTCACTCGGCCTGGCACGCCGACGTCTCGAACAGCTTCCGGCCGTCGAGGCCTCCCGGATCGGGTATCGTCCCCTGCCGGACGGCACCGTGGAGGTGCAGGCATCGGTGGTGGAGCGGAGCCCCGTGCCCGGTCTTCGGGCCCTGGCCGCCCAGGGCGCTCGTGGTCTGGCCAGCGAGCGTGTGGCGTTGGAGGTCGGGCCGCTCCTCGCCGGGGGCGACCGGTGGCGTGTCACGGGGGGGTGGGCCTCCGCTCAGCGTTACCTGGGCTGGTCGATGTCGGCTCCGGCCCCTCCGCTGCCAGGCGTCGCCACCGTCGGCATGGAGTGGCGCCGCGAACGGTTCGGCCGCGCGGCTCCGGGCGCCGATGCGCCCCGGGAGATCCTGACGGAGAAGCGCTCGCGCGGTTTCCTGGGGGTCGAGGAGTGGGTCCACCCCCGCCTCCGTCTGGGGGCCGCCCTGGGGCTCGAGTCGTGGAAGGTGTCGGACTGGGCCCTCGGCCCGGAGGCCTCCGACGAGCCGGCCCGGCTCGGCAACCTGGAACTGACCGCGCGCTGGGCCGCGGAGGACGATCGATCCTGGTTCGCCCTGGGCGGTGCGGGCTGGAACGGCGCGGGCCGGTCGTTCGGTCGGGCGAGCATAGAGGCGGGTGCCGACGTACCGTACGGCACCTGGCGTGAGTGGCGGCTTCGCGGGGGAGCGACGGCGGTCTCAGCCGAGGCACCCCGGATGCTCTGGCCCGGAGCCGGTACGGACGGCGTGCGCGAGCCGCTGCTGCGGGCGCACGGCCTGGTCGAGGACGGCGCCATCGAGGGGCCGACTCTGGGGCGCGAGCTGCTGTACGGCACGGTGGAGCACCGGGTCTTCCGAGGAGTCGGGCCCTTCCGGATCGGCGCCGCACTCTTCGTCGATGCGGCCCATGCACGACGTCGCGGGGCGGGGGACGGAAGCGGTACCTTCGTCGACGTCGGGACCGGCCTCTTCGTGAGAACGGGATCCCGAGAAGGCGCCGTCAGCCTCGCGCGCGGCGCCCCCGGATGGCGGTTGTCCGTTCAAGTGGGGAGTGCTCCGTGAAGATCCTCGTCGTGCTGCTCATCATTCTGGGTCCCTGCCGCGCTTCTGCCGCAGAACGGCACGTCCTGGGAGCAAGTAGACGATGATGTCGCCCGGGCGACGGTGACCCATCGCGGGGTGACGCAGACCGTCGACGTGCAGGTGGACGACGAGGGACGGCCCGTGGTGGTGAGCTTCCCGCGCTGGACCGACGCCAACCCCGAGAGGGTCTTCCGTGTTCAGCCGTTCGGTGGGGAGCTGTCCGGGTTCCGGGAGTTCGAAGGTTACCGGCTCCCGACGCGGGCCGAGGCCGGTAACTTCTTCGGCACCGAAGACTACTTCCCGTTCTTCAAGGCCACCGTCTCGGAGATCCGCTTTCCGGTCAGTCCTTCCCGAACAGCGTCCGCCCCTCGCTGAGCAGGTCGGAGCACGCCACCTTCACGCGCTGCGACATGCCTTCCTCGGCCTTCTTCAGGTAGGACCGCGGGTCGTAGATTTTCTTGTTGCCCACCTCGCCGTCGATCTTCAGGACCTCGTCGTAATTCTTCAGCAGGTGATCCGCGATGGGACGCGTGAAGGCGTACTGGGTGTCGGTGTCGACATTCATCTTCACGACGCCGTAGTCCAGGGTCTCGCGGATCTCCGACAGCAGGCTCCCGCTCCCGCCGTGGAAGACCAGGTCCATCTCGGCGTCGGTGCCGTGGGCCTTCATGACGGCCGCCTGGCCTTCCCTGAGGATCTCGGGCTTGAGCTTCACCGCCCCCGGCTTGTAGTGGCCGTGCACGTTCCCGAACGTCGCCGCGAAGGTGAACCGCCCGATACCGTTCAGCGCCTCGAAAACCGCGAGCATGTCCTCGGGCGTCGTGTACAGCTTGTCGACCGGGGTGTCGTCGCTTCCGGACGCACCGTCCTCCTCGCCGCCCACCACCCCGGCTTCGACTTCGAGGACGATCTCGTGCTCGGCCGAGAGCGCGAGGTATTCCTTCGAGAGCGCGATGTTCTCGTCGAGGGGCAGATTCGAAGCGTCGAGCATGTGGTTCTGGAAGAGGTTGTTCTCTCCCCGGGATCGACGCTCGGCTGTGGCCTCGATGAGCGGCTTCAGGAACGTCCCGGCCTGGTCCGGCGGGCAGTGGTCGGTGTTCAGCGCGATGAGCACGTCGTACTGCTCGGCCAACCGGTGCGCGGCTTCGGCCAGCACGATGCAGCCGTAGGCCGCGTCCTTGTTCGCGAGCCCCGAGGCGAACTGTCCCGCTCCGGTCGAGAACTGGATGATCCCGTCGGACTTCGACTCCGCGAAGCCCTTCATCGCCGCGTTCAGCGTGATGATGGACGTGCAGTTGATGGCCGGGTAGGCGTAGCCGCCTTCCTGGGCCGCGTCGAGCATGCTACGGAACTGGGCGGGCGTCGCGATCGGCATGATGTCGGGGGTTGATCGTGGACCTGTGTGTCGAGCGCACGGAATCTATGGAATCCGGCGCGAAAGTCCTCCCCCG
>JBBDSM010000080.1:0-1642 GCA_040904945.1 Gemmatimonadota bacterium | reverse complement strand
TTCCCGGTCATGTCACGGCCGCAGCTCAGATAGGTGCTGATCCGCTGGTCGCCGAGCGACCGGCTCACCCGGGCCTCCTGCACGCCGACAGTCAGGCTCGCGACGTCCTGGATGCTCGGCTCGAGGCCCACCGCCTCGTACGCGGTCAGCAGATGCGCCCACGCGTCGTTCGGGGTCGCCGGGATCTCGCTCACGACGACGTTCTCGTCGAAGTAGTACGTCATGTCCCCGTAGACCGCGTTGGCGTTGTCCGTGATCCGCACCGTGGTGGGGAAGCTCTGCACGCCGGTCTCTCCCGCCTCGGTGCGGAGATTCTGCGCGCATCCCGATGCGAGCATCGCCAGCGTGAAGGTTACAGCGACCGCGAGCCTACCCGACTCTCCCGTACGTCCGAACATCGTCTTCCTCCTGGTCAGGGTGCTACCCGACGGTAGAGCCCGCGCGCTGTCCGCACAAGAAGAAAGGCGATGGCCGACGCGACGATGCCGAGCAGCGTCGGATCGAGGAGCGGGTGCCGCACGGCGAGCCCGGCAATGCGCGCGGCGAAGAGCACGGCCACCCCCGCCCCGATCGCGGCCAGCGCCTCGGGGACGCCCGCCCGGCGGGTGTGAAGGCCGGCCGCGACCGGTACGAACAGGCTGACGCTGAGAACGGCGTAGAAGACGGTGAGCGACGCGATGACGGACGGAATCACGACGGCGAGCGCGACCCCCAGTGCCCCGCCCGCGACCGCCGCGATGCGCGCGACCTTCAGGACCTGGGCGTCCGTGGCGCCAGGGGCCACGTATCGCTTGTAGATGTCTTTGGAGAGCGAGGTGGACAGCATGAACAGGATCGCGTCCGCCGAGCTGACCTCAGCCGAAAAAACCGCCGCCAGACCGAGGGCGCCGAGGGCGAGCGGAAGGCCCAGGGTGAGCACCGTGGGGACGGCAAGCTCGGGCTGGGCGAGATCGGGTGCGTAGACCCGCGCGATCATCCCGATGAGCGGCGGGGCGAACGCGAACGCCAGCAGCACGACGCCCTGGAGGCCGATGCCCAGGCGGAGCGCGCGTTCCGAGCGGGCGCCGTACGCCTTTTGCAGCAGGCCGGGCGAGACGATGAACGCCGGCACGATGAGCACGACCAGGACCAACCCCGACGCGGCCCAGAAGTCGAGGTACTCCCCGGTGCCAGGACCGGCCGCTACCACGGCGTCCCAGCCGCCCGCGCGGCCGAGCGCCATGGGCACGGCGATGGCGAAGCCGGTGAGGAGGACGACGAGTTGGACGAGGTTCACCCACGCCGATGTCAGCAGCCCGCCCGCGGTGAAGTAGGCGGTCATCACGAGTCCACCGATCACAGCCCCGGTCCAGCGCGGCGTTCCCAGCACCCACTCGAGGATCTGGGACATGGCGATGAGCTGGGCCGCCAGGATGACGAGCGTGAGCGCCCACAGCAGCACGGCGACGACGGCTCGAACCGGGCTGCCGTAGCGGTGCTCGAGGTAGTCGCCCGCCGTGTAGAGACCGTGCTCCTTCGCCACTCGCCAGATCCGTGGCCCCAGCCAGAAGGCGAGGAGGAGGGAGCCGATCCCGGCGGAGCCGACCCACCACCAGGCCGAGAGCCCGATCCGGTAGCCGAGTCCCGACGCGCCGATGATGGA
>JBBDSM010000079.1:0-6853 GCA_040904945.1 Gemmatimonadota bacterium | reverse complement strand
CGACGTCCATGCGGTCGTAGGTGAGCCCACCACACAGCTGGCTCCCTCCGACTAGGTCGAGATCTCTTTGGACGCCCTCCTGAACGACCTCCGCGCCGGGGCCCGCTCTCTGGCGAGGCAACCCGGATCGGCCATCATCTCCGTGCTCATCCTGGCGCTGGGCATCGGGCTCTCCACCTTCATGTTCTCGCTGGTGTACGGCGTTCTGCTCCGTGGACTGGACGTCCCGGAGCCCGACCGGGTCGCGGTGCTGGCCAGGATCGATACGCGCGGTGGCGACGAGGACGCGGACCCCATGTCGGGCCAGGACTTCCTCGACTTCCGCGAGCGCTCGGGCTCGTACGAGGGGCTGCTGGGCTACTTCGGCGGCACGGTGAATCTGGCGGACGAGGAAGCACCTCAGCGCTACTCGGGCGCATGGGTCACGGCGAACACCTTCGACGTGCTCGGGGTGGAGCCGGTGCTCGGACGCACCTTCGCGGCGGGCGAGGACGAGCCCGGACTACCGCCGACGGTCCTGCTGGGGCATCACGTGTGGCAGGACCGGTACGGCAGCGATCCGGGCGTCATCGGAAGGTCGGTCCGCGTGAACGGCCGGCAGGGCACGGTGGTGGGCGTGATGCCGGAAGGCTTCAAGTGGCCCTCGAATCACGACCTGTGGATCACGGTGGACGACGACCCGAGGGCGGTCGCGCGCGGCGAGGGTCCGTCCTACTGGGTGATGGGCCGGTTGGCCGACGGCGTCAGCTGGGACCAGGCCAACCTGGAAGCGGCGCGCATCGCCGAGCAGCTCACGGCCGATTATCCGGAGGAGAACGAGGGGCTCTCGGCCCGTCTCCTCACGGTGTCCCAGCAACAGAACGGCGGCGAGATCACGTTGGTCTTCCTCGCGATGATGGTCGCCGTCGTGTGTGTCCTCCTGGTCGCGTGCGCGAACGTGGCGAACCTCCTCCTCGCCCGGGCGGCCACCCGCATGAGGGAGGCCGGAGTGCGGGTCGCCATGGGAGCCGGGCGCCTCCGGGTCATGGTACCCTTCATGGCCGAGGCCCTCCTCCTGTCCGCCGCGGGGGCCGTGCTGGGCACGCTCCTCGCGTACGTCGGCGTCGGATGGTTCGACCGGGTGACCGACCCCGCGCTCACGGGCCGTCCGTATTTCGTGACGTTCGAGGTCGATCTCCCGGTGCTGCTCTTCGCCGTGGGGCTCACCGCGCTGACGGCTCTGATGGCGGGGGCGGCGCCCGCGTTCCAGGTCTCGCGAGCCGACGTGAACGAGATCCTGAAGGACGAGGGACGGGGCTCGTCGAGCCTCCGTGCCGGACGCCTCGGCAAGGTGCTGGTCACGGTGGAGGTGGCGTTCTCGGTGGCTCTTCTGGTCGGCGCGGGCCTCATGACCCGGAGCATGGTCCAGCTCGGAGCGTTCGAGCTTCCCTTCGACGCGGACGCGTACGTCACGGGCCGGGTGGGGCTCTTCGAGGCCGACTACCCCGAGCGCGAAGACCGCCAGCAGTTCTGGCGGGAGCTGGAGGACCGCGCCCGGGTGGCGCCCGGCGTCGCGGCCGTCGCCCTAGCCGGCGGAGTTCCTGGCGCAGGCTCGGGCGGAACCCGCGTCGCCCTCGAAGGCGTCAGCTACGTCGAGCCCGAGGATCAGCCCCTGGCCCACGTCGACCGTGTCACGCCGGGGTACTTCGACCTCCTCGACGCCGAGATCCTGGAAGGGACAGCGTTCGGTGAGCAGCACACCATGGACGTCGAGCCCGTGGCGGTGGTGAACCGCTCATTCGCCGAACGGTTCTGGCCGGACGCCAGCGCCCTGGGACGGCGGTTCCGCGCCGGCACGGCGGATACGATCCCGTGGACGACCGTCATCGGAGTAGTCGAGGACCTCCAGATGCAGGGCTTCAGCCCTCCGGGCGCCCCCTCGGCAGTGCCGGACGGGTACTACGTTCCGGTGGCTCAGGCGGACCCCTCGTTCATGACCGTCGTGGCCCGGAGCCGGCCGGGCACGGCACCCACGGCGCTCGGTCCGGCGCTTCGAGAGGCGGTGCGGTCCGTGGATGTGGACCTGCCGTTGTACGAGGTGCGTACCGTGACGGAGGCGGTGGACCGCGCGTCCTGGTTCTACCGGGTGTTCGGGTCGGTCTTCGTGATCTTCGGCGCGGTGGCCCTCTTCATGGCGTCCGTGGGCCTGTACGGCGTCCTCGCCTTCTCGGTGAGCCGCCGCACCCACGAGATGGGCATCCGGATGGCCCTCGGTGCGGGACGCGCGCAGGTCATGCGCCTCGTGCTGCGCCAGGGGCTCACCCAGATGGGCGTCGGCCTCGTCGTCGGGCTGGCGATGGCGTTCGGCCTCTCCAGCCTCCTGGGCTTCCTGATGTTCGGGGTCGACCCCCGCGACCCGCTGGTGTTCGGCGGCGTCGTGCTGCTCACCCTGTCGGTGGGCATCGCGGCGAGCCTGCTTCCGGCTCGTCGGGCCACGGGGGTGCATCCGTCGGTGGCGCTGCGCTCCGAGTGACGCCGAGGCCTCGGCCTGGACTCACGCAGGGACCCGCAATCCCGGTTCCGCGCACTCGGAAAGGTCGTCCTGGTCCCCTGCGGGTCCTTCGATTCGTCGGCTGACGTCACGGAGCGCGCTCCGCAGGCCCTCTTCCAGGACGGGGTGGTAGAAGGGCGTCCCCAGGAGCTCCGTGACCGTCAGCTCCCGGTACATGGCGAGAGCGAGGAGATGCGCCAGATGCTCGGCGCCCGGCACGCACATCTCCGAACCGGTGAGCCTCCCGGATGTCTTGTCGGCGTAGATCCGGAGAACACCATCGGCCCGCTCAGCGGTCCTGGCCCGAGGCTGTCGGCTGAAGTCCGCCGCGCCCACCGCCGTGCTCGCTCGGTCCAGGTCGGCCCAGGGAGCTCCCACGCGAGCCACGCCGGGAGAAGAGAACACCACGGCGAGGCCGGTGCGGCGGCAGTAGGAGGACACGTGCTCCGCCGTGGCGTTCCTCCCCGCGATGTGACCCTCGTCGGCGGCCTCGTGCAAGACGGCCGATTGCCCGTTCGCATCGCCCACCAGCCAGACCGGAAGATCTCCGACCTGGAGCGTGGTGGGATCGACCGGGGGCAGGCCTTTGTCGTCCAGCGGGACCCCCAGCGTATCCAGACCGAGCCCGTCGACGTTCGGACGGCGGCCCAGCGCGGCCAGGACAACGTCCGCGGTGAAGCTACCGGCCTCACTCTGGACCACGATGCCACCGGCCTCGCCTTCCGTGAGCTCCGCCGGGGATCCGAGATGCAGCGGAAACTCACGTACCAGAGCGCCTCTCAGCGCGGCGGTCACCTCCGGATCCGAGAGACCGGCGATCCCCTCTATCGCGTCGAAGCCCGCTACCTCCACGCCGAGCCGCGAGAGCGCCTGGGCCATCTCCACCCCGATGGCTCCGAGTCCGACTACCGCGATCCGCCCCGGGAGATCGGCCTGTTCGAAGAGGGTGTCGGTGGTGAGCACCCGATCTCCGAACCGCTCCCATGCCGCCGGGACCACGGGACGGCTCCCCGGTGCGAGGATGATCCGGCGAGCCCCGATCTCCCGGCTCCCGACGACCACGCGGTCGGGTCCCCGGAGACGGGCGCGACCGGCAAGGGCGCGATCGCCCAACTCGCCGGGGACGGCGCGGGGCCCCTCGGTGAAGCCGTCCCGGAGCCGGCGCACGCGGGCGAGGGCGGCGGGAACGTCGATGGAAAGACTCTCGCCCCCCCTGATACCGAAGGCCTCGAACGCCTTCCTGCGATGGTAGGCGTTGGCGATCTCGATGAGGGCCTTGGACGGCATGCACCCCCGGGCCGCGCACGTCGTCCCCCAATCCCCGTCATTGACGACCAGGAAGTCGTCGGTGGCCCGACGGACTTCGCGGAGCGCCGACAGCCCGGCCGTGCCCGATCCGACGATCACGACTCCCACTTGCTCCGGCATGTCGTGGCCCTCCCTCATGGCGAGTGCGGAAAGTACTCGAAGATCCTCGCCACGGCCTCGTCGATCCGCTCGGACATGAGCTCCGGATCGTTGAGCGCCGCGGTGATGTCGAACTGCGCCCATCCGCGCCAGATGACCTCGCGGGTTTCGGCGTTCGCGATGTCGACCATCAGGGTGCCCTGGTCGTACTGCAGCACCCGAGTGCCTTCCCCGTAATCGGAGGTGGTGTAGCCTGCCTCCCGGTCGGCCTCGTACACCTCCACGTGGTCACGCACGGTCGCGTGGTGGTGGACCGTCAGCGCAGCCCCCGCGTCTCCCACCCTCAACCCGCGCGCGTTCAGCTCCCGCTCCATCGCATCGTGGAGCCTGGCCTCGAAAAAGGGGTTGTTCTCCAGGCGCGGATCACCCACCGGGCGGGTGTCCGGCTCGTCCCAGGTGAATGTGGCGAAGGAGCCGAAGTCCACATCGGGCGCGAAGTCCGCTCCGGCCCGGATACCGGGCGAGCAGGCGGTCGCCAGCGTGATCAGGGCGATAACTCCCGTTGCCGTCGTCTTCATGATCGCCATCCTTTGGTGCCGTGTGGGTTGAACGCACCTTCAAGCTACGAGGTTGCCGGACGGCCCGGCGTCGGGAATTCTCCGCCTTTCATGGTGGGGAGCTGCACCTGTCGTGCCTCCGCCATTCTGGCTCTCGGGCTTCCCGTGCCCTACCCTTTCGCCCTCATCAGAACCTTCCGTCCAGCGTCGCCCGACCTGGACCACTTCGGCTCGAGGCGAAGAAATGCGGAGATCACGGCGTGCCGAGAAACTCGGAGATGTTCTCGTGGGCAGATCGGTGACCAGAGTGGCCGTCACCGCATTGCTCCTGGCGGCGGGATGTTCCGCAGCCGACGACATGACCGTTGGGGAGGGTGGAGATCCACCGCCGTGGGAGTGGACCGATCAGGAGGTGTTCGATGCGGTGAACCAGGTCCGGGCGGGACGAGACCTTACCCCTGCGGAATGGCCGGGCGGGTCGCGGGTGGCGGTGCTCCTCTCGTTCGACGTGGACAACGAAACCGTGCACGGCCTCCGAGACGGAGAGGTGAGCGTCGGTCCGCTCTCCGAGGGTGAGTACGGGCACCGCCGGGCCCTTCCCCGGGTTCTCGAGCTCCTCGACGAGGAGGATGTTCCGGCATCGTTCTTCTTCCCGGCATGGAGCCTGAAGATCGCGCCGGAGCAGGCCGCGATGATCCAGGAGCGAGAGGAGGGACACGAGATCGCCGTTCATGGATGGATCCACGAGAGAAACGCGCTTCTGGACAGCCTGACGGAGCGACGCCTACTCGAGCAGGCGGTGGCGACCCTCACCGAAATCACCGGACAGCGCCCTCGCGGATACCGGGCCCCCTCGTGGAACTTCAGCCCCAACACCCTCGGCATCGTGCGCGACATGGGGTTCCTCTACGAGAGCTCTCTCATGGCGGACGACCGCCCGTACGAGCTCATGCAGCACGGGGAGCCGACGGGACTGCTGGAGCTCCCGGTGTCATGGGTCCTGGACGACGCCCCGCTCCTGAATCCCCTGGGTGCGCGGTATTCGTCGCCCAGGGACCTCATGCAGGTATGGATCGACGAGTTCGACCGGGCCTGGGAGGAAGGCACGATGTTCCTCCTCACGATGCACCCGCATCGCATCGGACCTCGATCCCGAATCCTCGCCCTGGAGGGCCTCATCGAGCACATCAAGTCGAGGCCGGACGTGTGGTTCGCCACCCACGAGCAGGCCGCCCTGTACGTCATCGAGCAATCCGGGTTGGGGCAGTAGAGCCGTTTCCGGCCTGCTGGAGAGCCGCGGATCAGTGGAGATCCGCTCGTCGCCTGACGCCGTCGTTCCTCAGGTGGATTCGACCGATCGGTAACCTTCGAGCCCTCACCAGCCGATGAACAGCTCGCGTAGAATACGCCCGACCTCGTCGTTGTCGCGGATGCCCGCGAGCCGCTCGGCGCCCGGACCGGCGGCGAAGAGCGGCACCATGGCATGCGTATGGCCACCCGTCGTGTAGTGCAGCTCACGCTCCGGCGACGACGCCTCACCCGTGATGGCGAGCCCGCCGGTCTCATGGTCCGCGGTCACGACCACGAGCGTTCCGGGGACCCGGTCCGCGAAATCGAGGGCCACGGCGATGGCCCGGTCGAGCTCGACGATCTCCGCCTCGATGGAGGCGAGGGGGTCGTTGTCGTGCTGATAGGAGTCGGTCCCCTCGGTTTCGACGAGCAGAAAGAACCCCTCGTCGTTCCGGGAGAGACGGTCGAGCGCCACGCGCGTCATGGTCGGGAGATCCGGCGTCCGCGAGCCGGCGCGGGGCATGTCGTCCGCGGCGAAGAGCCCGATCAACCGGCCCTCACCCGATGCGGCCGCCGCGAGCTCCGCCGCGTCGGCGGGACAGTCTGCCGCGGCGCACGCCGCATCCAGAAGGTCGCCGGCCCCGTCCTCTTCCGAGCCGTCGAAGTGCTCACGCCCGCCGCCGAGCACGACGTCCACTCCGGAGGCGAGAAGCTGGGGCGCGATGGATCGGTGCAGATACCGACTCGGACTATGCGCCACGAACGAGGCGGGCGTCGCGTCCGTGACCGCGGTCGTCGTGATGAGCCCCGTGGACTTGCCGATTTCCTCCGCGCGCTCGAGCAGCGTCGGCAGAGGCGCACAGTTGGCGGGATCGCGCTCGGCGAGGTCCGGATCCTGTTCCAGGAGCGTCCGGCACTCGGGCGCGACCGCGATGGCCCTGTTGAACGTCCGCACCCCCGTCGACAGCGCCGTTGCGCCCGCCGCGCTGTCGGTCAGGCCACCGTACGCGTTCCGCGTGTCCACGAGCCCTACCACGGGCATGCCGGCCACCGCGAGAGCCTCGCCCAG
>JBBDSM010000078.1:0-38124 GCA_040904945.1 Gemmatimonadota bacterium | reverse complement strand
TCTAGCGATCCGCGGCTTCCAGCGCGATCTCGATGTCCACGTCCCCTGCCACGATCATCGTCTGGGCCCAGCTCCCCGAACCGACTTCGAATTCGCCACGGTCGATGGTCAGCGTGGAGTGAAAGCTCGCCACGCGTTCGGCGCCCATCAGCATCTCCTGCATCTCCGACGGTATGTCCTGGACTCCCAGAATCTCGATCGGGAGCTCGATCTGCTTGGTAACACCGCGGATCGTGAGGTCACCGACCGCCACGAGCCTATTTTCCGCCACGCGTCGCACCGAGGTGCTGCGGAAGGTGATGCTCGGCCAACGCTCGGCGTCGAACCAGTCGGCCGTCCGCAGATGATCGTCGCGCCGCTCGTTCCCGGTGTCGATGCTCGCCACGTCGATCCTGACCGCGACGGTGCTGCGCTCGGGCCGTTCGGCATCGTAGTCGAGCTGGACGTCGTAGCTACCGAACTTGCCCGTCACCGGGGTGAAGAAATGCTTCGTGGTGAAGTTGATCTCCGTGTGGTCTTCATCGACCTCCCAGTCCATGAGCGATCCGCTCCAGGCACCGGTGGTGACCAGCGCGGCGCCGAGCAAGATCAGGGATTTTCGGGCGAGGTTGTGGGGCTTCGACATGATAGGGACTCCTTGGGTCAGCGTCTGTTCGAGAGATTCGGTGACCGAACCGGATGTCCTGCCCGAGTGGTTCCCTGCGACTCAAGTGAGACGACGCCAGAGGCGGAAGTACTGGCTGAAAAGCCACGAAACACGCGAGGTGAGCCGGTTACGCTTGCGCGCGTCAGCGGCTCTTCGAAGCGCCTCGGACGCCGTCGGATAGGGAAAGACCACGTCGCTGAGTGACTCCAGGCCGACCCCGGTGGTCATCGCCTGGCTCACCTGGGCGATCAGCTCACCGGCGTGGGGATGCACGACCGTGGCGCCGAGGATCCGATCGGAGCCCTTGGCGAGGTGGACACGAAGAAAGCCCTCCTCGTCTCCGTCCAGGCGGGCACGGTCCAGATGTTCGAAATCGATGGTGACGGATTCGATCTCGACAGCGCGCTCGAGGGCCTCCCCCTCCGAGATCCCCACGCGCCCGACTTCGGGACTGGTGTACGTCGCCCAGGGAATGACGAGATCGCCCGACTTCTGCCGGCCGAAGAAAAGCGCGTTGCGCACGGCCAGCCGCGCCTGCGCATCCGCGGCATGTGTGAACTGGTAGCGGGATGCGACATCTCCGACCGCGTAGACACGCCGGTTCGTCGTACGCAACCGGTCGTCCACCTCGATGCCCTGGCGTCCGTACCCGATGTCCGCGGCCTCGAGACCGAGTCCGACGTTGGGCGCCCGGCCGAGGGCCACGAGCACCGCGTCCCCGTCGAGC
The DNA here is from genome assembly GCA_040904945.1 of Gemmatimonadota bacterium. Classification (GTDB taxonomy): domain Bacteria; phylum Gemmatimonadota; class Gemmatimonadetes; order Longimicrobiales; family Gaopeijiaceae; genus JAWLHJ01. The sequence goes on along the minus strand of JBBDSM010000078.1, from coordinate 36,751 downwards.
TCGTGTCGCTCGCCGTCCCTCTCGACGACGATCCGCTTCAGTCCGTCGACGCCGTCCCCGGCTTCGACGACCTTCGCCCCTCCCAGGAATCGGACCCCATCCAACTCCATGGCCCGGAGCACGAGGGCCGCCGCGGCGGGCTCCTCCTTCGGTAGGATCCGTTCCTCCATGTCCACGAGCGTGACCTCGCTGCCGAAGCGAGCGAAGGCCTGGGAGAGCTCACAACCGATGGCCCCGGCGCCCAGGACGATCAGGCGGTCCGGAACCTCGTCGAGGTCGAAGATCGTCTCGTTCGTCAGGTAGTCGATGCCGTCGAGGCCCGGGATGGGCGGCACGACGGCCCGCGCCCCCGTGGCGACGATCGCTCGTCGAAACGACACGCGCGCGCCGTCGACCGTGACCGCATCGCGGGACTCGAACCGGGCCTCCCCCAGGAAGACGTCGATGCCGAGCGACCGAAACCGCTCCGCACTGTCCACCTCGCTGATGTCCGCACGGATCCGCCGCATGCGTTCGACGACCGCTCGGTAGTCACCCGGGCCGACGGCATCGGGGCCGCCGAAGCGAGATTTCGACGCTCGCGCCTCGGCCCACGATCGGCTCGCTCTCAGGAGCGCCTTGGAAGGCACACAGCCGAAGTTCAGGCAATCCCCTCCCATCCGGTCTCGCTCGATCAGCGCCACGCCGGCCCCGAGGCCGACGCCGATGGCGGCGCTCACCAGCCCGGCCGTACCCGCCCCGATCACGACCAGGTCGTACGTCCCGGACGGCTCTGGATTCCGCCAGTCGGGCGGACGGACGTTGTCGAGGAGCCTACGCTCCGGATCCGTCGCGGGGCCCGCGCCACCGTTTCGGACGAGCTCGTCAGCCCCCGCGCTCATCTGTACTCCGGGTTCGGATGATCGAACCGGGCACCCGCGTCCCACGCGGACCGCTGGTTCCCGTGCGTGGGCACACCGCCGCGGTCCTTCAGCATGCGGGCGAGGTGCAGGAGATTCCAGGTCATGAACGTCGTGTTCCGTTTGGTGAATTCGTTCTCGGGCCCACCGGACCCCGGATCGAGGTACGACGGACCCGGGCCGGCCTCTCCGATCCAGCCCGCGTCCGCCTGCGGGGGAATCACGTACCCCAGGTGCTGCAGCGAGTAGAGGATGTTCATCGCACAGTGCTTGACGCCGTCCTCGTTCCCCGTCACCAGGCAACCCGCGACACGCCCGTAGTAGGCGTACTGCCCCTTGTCGTTCAACTCGCCCGAATACCCGTACAGCCTCTCGACGACCTTGGTGCAGATCGATGACTTGTCGCCGAGCCATATCGGGGTGCAGAGCACGAGGATGTCGGCATCCATGACCTTCTTCTGGATGGCCGGCCAGTCATCGCGGTCCCACCCGTGCTCGGTCATGTCCGGGTAGACGCCGTTCGCGATGTCGTGGTCGACGGCTCGCACCACGTCCACGGCCACCCCCTGCTTCTCCATGATCGCGCGTGCGTTATCGATGAGGCCCAGCGTGTGCGACTGCCGCGGGGAGAGCTTGAGCGTGCAATTGATGAAGAGCGCGCTCAGGTCGTCGAAGGACTCGTCTGGCGAAAGATCACGTTTCTCGGCGTTCGGCATGGACCATCCTCGAATCTCATGAGTGTGCGGGTCGGGGGCGGCAGCCCCCGTTGTCGAGTTCCCAACCGCCTAATCCAGGTCCCGGGTTCCATCCTACGTTCCGGGTGAGCCGGAAACCGGCCTTGGATCCTGGTTGCAGCCGTCGCATCGGGGAACCGTCGACGACTTTATCCGGTTGGTGCGATGAGAACACCGACGTCGATCCCATCCGAGCCAGACGACCACGAGGCCACCCGATGCTCCGACATTCTACACCGCTGAGGCTGACGCTGACGACCGCCGGGCTCGTACTGCTCGGCGCTTGTTCGGGCGACTCGCCCACCAATCCCCGCGGCTTCTCGAAGCCCGACCTGTCCTGCACCATCCCCGAGTCCGAGATCTTCGCCGGCCAGATCAGAGACGGGATCCCCGCCCTGAGCGAGCTCGACTTCGGCTTCTTCGGCTCCGAGGGCACCGAAACATGGCGGGAGCAGGACCGCGTCATCGGCATGATCGTCGGCGACCAACCCATCGCCATCCCGCTGAACATCTTCTGGTGGCACGAGATCGTGAACCTGGACTTCGAAGGCGAGTCCATCGCCATCACCCACTGTCCGTTGACCGGATCGAGCCTGGCGTTCGACCGGGAACCCCTCGGTGGCGTGGAATTCGGCGTGTCCGGCCTCCTCTACCGCAACAATCTCATGATGTACGACCGGAGCGGGGACACCGAGTCGTTCTGGCCCCAGATGTCTCGTGGTGCGCGCTGCGGCCCGCAGTCCGGTACGGAGCTCGACATGCTCGCGTTGGTGGAAACGACCTACCGCGGATGGGTGGAGATGCACCCGAACACTCTGGTGGCCACCACGAACGGGCTGAGCTCGAGAAACTATTCGGACACCGGATACCCCTACGGCGACTACGACCAGCCCGACAATCCGGAGCTGCTCTTCCCGGTGCCGCAGGCCGTCGACCACCGCTTCCCCCCGAAGGAGCGCGTGTTGGGGGTGCCGTCCGGCACCGGAGGACGCGCCTTCGCGTATTCGGAGCTCGCGAAGATGGGCGACAACGTCGCCGTGACGGTCGGGGAAGGTGAGGAGCAGTACGTCGTGCTCTTCCAGTGGGCCCGGCAGGGCGCCATGGCGTACCGGCCGGTAGCCGACGGCCAGCCCCTCACGCTCGACTCGTCGAGCGGATTCATCATCGACCTCGAGACCGAGTCGAACTGGAACATCAACGGGGTCGCCACGTCGGGTCCGCTCGTCGGCAGCCGCCTCGAGCCGGTGCACGAAGCCTTCGTGGCGTTCTGGTTCTCCTGGCCCCTCTTCTACCCGGACATCGAACCCTGGAGGTTCGCAAATGAAAACGACTGAGCGCTTTTCCGCCCGCCTGCTGACGGCACTGACCCTGATCGCGGGCTCTTGGCTCGTGACACCACAGCTGGGCTCGGCACAGGCCATATGTAGCGCCCCACACTCTTCGCCGACCCTGTTCGAGAGCGCCGGGAACCGGACGCTGCCGCACGGCCAAGGCTGGGTTCAATTCTCCAGCTCCTTCAATCGGGCGACCGAGACGTTCAACCCGTTCGGCGACCGGCAGGACTTCCTGGCCAACTCGGTCTTCCACACGCGTTCGGCCTACGTGACGGCCGCCTACGGAATCCACCAGGGTGTGGAGGTCTGGGCGCAGATGCCCATCCACCATCTCAGGGTGGACGCGGCGAACGGTGAGAGTCGCAAGACCGGCATCGGAGACATCCGGACGGCGTTGCGGGTCAGCCCCGCCCTGTTCGGTCTCGAGGCACCGGTCGCGCTTCGACTCGGCTACAAGGTCCCCGGCGCGGACTTTCCGGTCGACGCGACGGAACTCCCCCTCACGGAAGGGCAGAACGACTTCGAAGCGAGCCTGGAGTCGGGTTGGCAGCCGGACGCGCTTCCGATGTATGTCGCCGGTTGGGCCGGATATCGGTGGCGAAGTGAGAACACGGACACCGGTCATCGACCGGGCAACGAGACGTTCGCCCATCTGGCCGTGGGAGGCGCGCTCGGAACCGTCGGATGGCAGGTGGGCGTCGACGCGCTGTGGGGCGAGACCCCGACCGACCAGGGACTCAGTCTGACCCGGCAGCAACGCAGGCTGATTCAGATCGTTCCGTCTCTCGCGGCCCCCACCGGCCCCGGCGTGCTGGAGCTGTCCGCGCCGATACCCGTCTCAGGCCGAAACCTCCCGGCGTCCTATGGACTCAGCGTCGGATACCGACTCGTCTTCGGACGATGAGGGCGCGAGCTTTGTACCCTTCGCCGACGATGCGCGTGCGGCACCTTGCGATGACGCTGCTCGGGCTGCTCTTCGCGGCGACCGGCGGGTCGGCCCAGAAAGCGGACCTCGACGGTGTCGGACACTGGATCGGCGATGAGCAGGCACCCGTCGTCGTCGTGGAATACAGTGACTTCGCATGCGGAGCGTGCGCACTGTTTGCATCGACGACCTGGCCGGTGCTGCACGAAGAGTTCGTGGCCACCGGCGAGGTCCGGTGGCTGGTCGTGCCGTTCGAGCTCGGCTTCAGGAACAGCGAGGAAGGGGCCCGCGCCGGCGAGTGCGCGGCCGATCAGGACGCTTTCTGGAGCATGAAGGAAGCCCTCTACCGCGAACGCTCCACGTGGGTGGACGAGCGCAACCCCGAGGACGAACTCGTGGCCCTCGCCGGCGCCGAGGGTCTCGACGCGGAACGATTCCGCGCCTGCTACGACGATAAATCGTTCGAGTCCCGCACCGAATCGGCGAACGAGGCGGCCCGCTCGGACGGTGTCCGGGGAACGCCGACGTTCTTCATCAACGGATTCCAGGTCCAGGGCGCCCTGCCCCCGGAAGCATTCCGTCAACTTCTCAGGGATGCCGATGCGCCCCCGGGCTGAAGCCGTGGAAACAGGCTCGAGGACGCCGGGACGCTACCGCTGGATCCGTGTCTTCGCCGTCATCGGCGCGCTCATCATGCTCGTGGGCTGCTCGGATGACATCGTGGCTCCGGGGGGAGGCACGACGGGAGACTCCGCCCCGGAGCGTGCCATCGAAGTCGAAACGCGAACCGTGACAGCCGGCCCCGACGGGTCGGCGTTCATCGACCTCCCGGCGAGGCTCGGAACCCTCGAGCGCCCGCCCTCCCTCGTGTGTAGCTACACCCCCGACGGGGAGAACTGGTGGTTCGCCTTCGGGGACAAGACATGCTTCATCGAGAGCGTGCTCGCCGACGGGACTCTCCGCGTCCGGATCGGCGGACTCGAGGAAGGGTGGATCTTCCGCGTGGACGCGTTTCCGCAGTCGTCCTGACGCGCGGACCTGTCACACGGACGTACGAAACGACGTCAGGTGGACCCACGCCTCGTCGACCGTGCGCTCGAGGTCGGCCTGTCGTCCGTAGGTCCTGGCGAAGAGGAGCCCTCCCTGAAGCACCGCCATGGTGAAGGTGGCGAGCCGCTCGGGGTCGGCATCGGGCGACATCGCTCCCGCGTCGAGAAGCTCCTGGAGTCGCTCCCGCAGGACGATCCGCTTACGCTCCAGGGCGTCAGCCAGCCGGGAGCGCAAAGCGGGATCGCGCTCGGCCAACTCGGCGGCCATGGACCCGATAGGGCACCCCCGTGCGTCACGGGAGCCCGCCTGCCCGGCCACTACGGCGTCCAGCCAGACACGGATCCCCTCCCAACCGGGGTTCTCGGCCAGGATCGCGGCCTGCTCCGACTCCCCTCCTGCCGCGTGGAACGACAACACCGCGTCCACCAGCTCGTCCTTCGATCCGAAGTAGTGGTAGAACTGGCTCTTACCCGCGCCCGCTTCCTCGAGCACGTGGTCCACGCTCGTCGCGGCGACCCCGTCCCGGTACATGAGCCGGGCGGCGGCCTCGACGATGCGATGGCGTGTCTCCCTGCCGCGTCGGGTAACCGGATCCATGGTGCAAGCTAGTCCTCTGTGGCCGAAAAGCCGACGAGCCGGACGGTAGAACACCGCCCGGCTCTCGGTCTAGGCTCCTGGACGTCGAGCGGAATCAGGCGGTCGCCGCGCCTGTCGGCGGAGACCATCGCTGGGCCTCGAACGCCTCGTCCACCGGTGTTCCGGCGATGTGGTTCGTGTAGTTCGAGAGCGTCTTCATGGCGACACCGACGATGACCTCGAGCACCTGGTCCTGTTCGAACCCGGCCTCCCGGAAACGCCGCAGGTCGTCCTGGGTGACGTTGCCGCGCTTCTCGACCACCGCGCGGGTGAAGTTCCTCAGCGCGTTCAGGCGCGCCGTGGGCAGCTCGCTGCCATCTCTGAGGGCCTCGAGGTCGGCAGCGTCGATTCCAACCATGTTGGCGACCGTCGAGTGCGCGGCCATGCAGTAGTCGCACTGGTTCTCGAAGCTCGTGGCCAGCAGCACGACCTGACGCTCTTCCGGCGCGAGCGATGTGCTGTCGAGTCGGCCTCCCACGTCGAGGTAGGCGTGTGCCGCGGCGGGCGCGTTGGCGAGGACATTGATGAGGTTCGGTACGAAGCCGAATCCGGCCTCCGCCCTCTCCATGGCCTCACGACCTTCGGGCTTGGCGGTCTCGGGATTCTGGAGCTTGAAGTCCGACATGGAATCTCCTTCTCGGGGGTGGTTGAAGCGATTGGGTGTACCAATCAGTACAATCAACACCCCATCCAGAAGGTTCCCGGCTCCACCGGCGCGGCCTGCACGCGCCGGATCCGACGCCTCGTCCGGGAGCGGTCAGTCGCTCCGCCCGGACCGGACCAGCGAGAGCAAGGTGTCGGACGAGACCTCTCCCACCAGGGCTTCCTCCAGGCTTCCGGAGGCCCAGGTGACCACCGCCAGATCACCGTGCTCACGAGCGACGCTCGGAGGCCGGGCGTCTGCCGGCTTCGGCACCAGATAGTGCGTCACGCGCTTCCCATCGAACTGGTACACGATCATCGCGCCCCTTCGCCCCTCGAGGAGACAGATCTCGACCCGGACCGGCATCAGCTCCGCCAGCCTGAGGAGCGTGACGTGCTGGCCCAGCTCACGCGTCAGGAACTGCACGATCTCCTCGACATCGGTGCTCTCGAGATAGTCTTCACCGACGGCCCGACGGAGATAGTCCTCCACGAACGCGGCCTCGACACCCGTGCCACCATCCGCGTCCGTGGCCTCGGCCATCTGCGGCGCGGCTGCTTCGTCGCTCCCGGGCCCCGACCAGAGCACGCCCCCCACCGAAACCACCAGGACGGCGGCCAGCGCCACGCTCCAGCCGCTGGGGGTCTTCGTTCGGTTGGTCTCGGCACCCGGCTTCGCCCGTTCGCGCGCGAGCGAGTCGAAGACGCGACCACGGACCTCGAGGGGCGCCTCGAGCTTCCGGAGACGATGATACGCGTCGAGCAAGACCCGGTCCTGGGCGAGATAACGCACGCACTCGGGACAGGTCCGAAGATGCTCCCTGGCCCTTTCGACATCCGCCGCGAGTAGCCTCGGACGCTCCGGTGGCCAGAGCAGCTCTCTGGCTTCGTCGCACGTCACGGGCTGCCCTCCTTCCGTCGGGTCACCACCCGGTGGCTTCCCGCCATCAGGGTCTCACGATGCTCGAGCAGTCCTCGGAGCTCCTCTCCATCGATCCCCAAGATGTCGGCGCCTTCCACATACGGCTTGCGCCGGATGACGACCAGCCAGAGGGCGGCTCTCGATCTGGGAGGAATGGATCCCGCGCTGCGCAGCAGGTCATCCACGTCCTCCGGCACGTCCCTGGATCCGCGAAGAGCGCGACCTTGAGGCAGCCACGGCGTATGGTCGAAGAACCGACGCAGCATGAGCCGCTCGACCGCATCGCTGGCGCCGTCCATCATCGCCACTCGGAGATAGTCCTCCGACGCAGCCACGACCGTATCCACGAGAAGGGACTCGGCGCCTCGCGGCTCCCCACCCGCGAGGAAGAGCGCGGCCTGCCAGAGCGTATCCAGCTCCAGGCTCACCTGATCTTCGATGGTTCGCGTCATGGGCAGTCGACCTTCAGGGGAGTTCTCAGCGGCCTATACGTTCCCAACCGGTCAGCGGCTCGAATGGTTCTTCCCAGGATCACAGCATGAACACCCACGCCGGGAGAAGGTCGACGGCAAGGGCCTCCAGCACCTTGTCGACCCCGGTGAAAACCAGCAGCCCGAGGACCAACAGCGCTCCCCCGAGCACCTTCTTTCCCAAACGCCCTCCGGACAGCGCACCGTTACGCCACCGGGCGAGCGCTTTACCCGACAGGATTCCGGCGCCAAGAAGAACACCGGCCGTTCCTACGCCGTACGCCAACATCACGACGAAGGCCATGCCGAAGCTCTGGCCGAGGGAAGCCAGCGCGATGGCTGCGCCCAACGTGGGTCCCACGCAGGGGAGCCACACGAAGCCCAGCAAGGCGCCGATCCCGAACTGACCAGAAGCCGACAAAACCTCTGCACCGGCCGGAACACTGAAGCGCCCCGTCAGGGAGGAAAGCGCGAAGGCGAGCCGGTCGCCGAAACTCTTCACGAGCAGCACTAGCGCCACGAGCACCATCATGCCCGCCGCAAGGTATCGGAACAGCTCCGGATCGAGACCGGTGCTCACCAGGAGCCAGGTCACGAGCGTCCCGGCGACAGCGAACGACAGGCTCAATCCCCCGGCCAGGTAGTAGACCCCTCCGTGGCCACCCGTCGCCGCCGAGGATGTGACCACCGGCACCAGCGGCCAGACGCAGGGGGAGAGGACGCCGAGGATTCCGGACAGGAACGCGAGGGGAATCGCCGCGAGCTCCAGGGTCATCCGCGACCGGCAGCGGCGAGGATCTGGCTCGCGATCCGATCAGACCGCGTCTCGGCGACGCTGAACCACACCTGCTCATCGCCGCGATAGAGAATGTCTGCGCGGAACGCGGTCAAGACGTCCTGTTGGGCCGCGCAGGTCGGGCACCAGTCGGCGAACACGTCGATGAGGATCAACGCACCCTCCGCCTGCAGACTCTCGAAGCGCTCCTGGGTGAACGCCTCCTTGGACTGGGCCGTCGCAGGAGCGTAGGCGATGAGAAGTGCGCTCATGCCGAGCGTGAATGCGGTGGCGAGCCGTGTGGCCGAGATCATGGCATCTCCGATGGAAGTCGGGCAGGTATGACAGAGGCTGCGGTACGTGGTCGTTCCGGCCTCCCGCCTTTCACGGCCCGAACCGGAGTTCGCCCGCACCGGTTCCCGAGCATCGTTCCCCATCTGTGCTCTGCCAGCCCTGGACCGCGGCCGAGCCCGCTTACGCTCGGTGCAGTCCCCCGCCGTCCAACCCCGGGCGCGCACCGAAGCGGGAACCGGAAGATCGTTCGAAGACGTGAGCCTCGTCGAGGCGTATCTGAAGCTGGACGGCCGTTCCCGCCGCTGGTACTTCCGCCGTATCGACGCGCACCTCCACGGGGCCGTGGTCCGTCGTCAGGCGAGCCGTTGTGCCCTCGGGAGCATGGAGTACCGACTCCACACGCGCCGGAATCCGGTCCACGGGGTAGGACGCCGGGCAGCCGTCTGGTACCAGCCGCGCCCCTTGGACGCCGAACACGAGGCTCACGGGCAGCCGGTCGCGCGGACCTTCGCCCATCCCCGTCTCGGGACGGGGGCTTCGGCAGCCTGGCAACGACAGCCGGACTTCACCCACCACGAGCTGGGTGCCGGAACGCACCTCGCCCACCAGCTCGTTCCGCAGACCGATGAACCGGGCGACCTGCAGCGTCGCGGGCCTGCGGAACACCTCCTCCGGCGTGCCGATCTGCTCGAGCCCGCCACCCACGAGCACACCGATCCGGTCGGCCACGCGGCCCGCCTCGGCGAGATCGTGGGTGACCATCACCAGGGCGGGACGATAGTCGGCGTGCATCTGCAGAATCATCCGGCGCATGCTTTCCCGCAGCGACGGATCCAACGCCGCCAGCGGCTCGTCCAGGAGGAGGATCTTCGGCCGAGACACCATGGCACGGGCTAGAGCCACACGACGCGCCTGTCCCCCCGAGAGGGTCGCCGGGCGTCGGTCACCGAAGCTTTCGAGGCGCACCGCAGCGAGGGCGGCGTCGACCCTCGCTCGAACGTCTCGCCCGACGACGCGCCGGACCCTGAGCGGAAACGCCACGTTCTCGAACACGGTCAGATGGGGAAAGAGGAGCGGCGTCTGGGTCAGGAGCACGCAGGGCCGACGCTCCGGCGGCCTCGAAGCCACATCGTGCCCATCCATCTCAATGCGCCCACCGGAAGGGCTCACGAATCCGGCCAACGCACCGAGGAGGCTGGTCTTGCCGGCACCCGACGCTCCGACGACGACGAGGCGTTCTCCGGACCGGACCCGGAACGAGACGTCCGTGAGCCCGGCGGCGTCTCCGAACGGCACGTCCAGGGCGTCGACGACCAGGGCGCTCACGGGGCCACCACCTGCGCCCTCTGGAAGGCCAGCGACGCTCCGCCCATGAGCAGGAGAGGAGGCACGACGAGCAACACGGCCCCGGCGGCGGCCAGAGGATCCTGGCCCGCCTGAACCCACGAGAGCACCTGCACGGTCAACGTTCGAACCTGCCCCTGTCCCACGAGCAGGGTGAGCGGGACCTGGGCCCACGACACCAGGAATCCGAGCACGAAGGCCTCGGCCAGCGGACGTCGCAGCAGGGGCAGCGTGACGCGGGTCAGCACCTGCCAGGCATCCGCTCCGAGGCGCCGGGCCTCGCTCTCGATCTCACGGTCGAACACCGCGAACACCCCCAGGAAGAAGAGCGACGTGTACCCCAGCGCAGGAATCAGATGCGCCAGGATGACCCCCGCCACGCCGCCGCCGAGGTCCATGCGCAGAAAGCTGTACTGGAGTCCGACACCCAGGGCCAGGGGAGGAGCCGCAACGGGCATGAACGCGCACCCCGCGCCGACGATCCGCCATGCGCCCCGGAGATTGGACAATGCACGACCGAGGGGGAGTCCGAGCGCCGCCGCCGCCACCCCGGTGCCCACACCCACCAGCGTGCTGGTACCGAGCGCCGCCCAGAGTGACCCCGACGCGGCACCGACCGCACGCCAAGCGCCCAATCCGGGATCGGCCCCCAGGAGCGAGGGGAATCGCCATCCACCACTGGCGGAGACCACGACGAGAAGCACCAGGGGAGCGAGCGCCCAGACACCGAGGACGACGAGGACGGACCATCGGAAGGTGCTCCCTGCCCCCGGTCGGACCCCGGGCGCGGAGCGGACCCGGGCGCTCACGCCGACCCCCCATCCAGAAGCCCGATACGAGCTCTCACCCATTCATGGACGGCGACGGCCGCCAACGCGATTCCGAATCCCAACAGCGCGAGCACGTACGCGTCGGCCCGCTGCCCCAGCCCCGCATCGACGAAGCGCTCCCAGGTCAGCACCGGAAGCGCCAGCGGATCGCTCGGTGCCAGGATCACGGCCGCCTCGTAGCTACCGGCGACGAACGTGAACACGGCCACGGCCGCGGGCATCAGTCCCCTCCAGAGCACCGGCCACGTCACACGCCAGAACACGTCGCGTCGCCCCGCACCCAATCCCCGCGCCGTCCTCTCGAGCGCGTCACCGCGGGTGGCGAGCACGGACACGGCGACGAGCGTGAGGAAGGGCACCTCCTTCCACGTCAGTGCAAGCACCAGCCCGATACCCGCAGGGTCGTACACGAGCGCCGGCATCGCGGCCGGCCCGTCGATGAAGCCGAGATGGAAGGCGACCCGGGCGATGAGGCCGCTCTGGCCCAGCACGAGGAGCCCGCCCACGGCCGCGACCAGATGAGGAACCGGCAACGGCAGGACCGCGAGCGTTCGCCCAAGGGCGTCCAGACGACCGGCTCCCCTGAAGGTGACGGCGATGGCGATGGCGATGGCCGCAGACAGGACGGTCGATGCGGCCGCCACCCACAGGATCCAGAGCGTGCCGCCCCAGACGACCGGGTCGGTCAGCACCGCGACCGCACGATCGAGCGAAGCCTGTCCGGTCGCGCCGGCGCCCGCCAGACCCAAGGCGGCTGCGGTGGCATAGCCCGTCCCCACCACCACCGGTGCGGCCAGCACCAGGGCCGCGGCGATCCCGAAGGACTTCTCCGACGGCCTGGTCATCCTCCGGCACGGATCAGCGTACGCCAATCCGCCTGAAGCCGCTCGTGATACTCGGGTGCGACCTCCGGCCTGGCGTAGCGGGTCAGCGTATCCATGGGCACCGCTCTCGGATCACGCTCGGTGGCCTCGAAGCGCGCCCGCCACTCGGCGGGCAGCCGCTCGATGGCCAGCACCGACCCGTCGCCCCAGACGTCGGGACGATCCTTCTCGAGCTGAGCCTCGGGAGACAGCAGGAAATTCGCGACGACCATGGCTCCGGCGGGGTTCGGCGCGTTGAACGGTATCCCCACGTAATGCGCGTTCGCGATGGTGCCGTCCCGGAGCACCAGAGCCCGGGCGGATGCCGGCAGCACACCCTGGCGCGCCTTGGTCACCGCCTCGTTGTGATTGTTCGACATCGAGAAGTCGACCTCGCCGTTGGCGAAGAGACGATGGAGGTCCGCGACGCCCGACGGATAGACGCGTCCCTCCCGCCAGAAGTGCGGTGTTCGCGCGCGAAGCCAGCCGAAGAGCGTATCCCGCCCAGACAGATACGCTTCTTGGTCGAAGCCGCCGCGGAACTCGTCGACGCCGCCCCCGAGGGCGTACATCAGCCCCTTCAGGAAGGTGATCCCCGTGAAGGACTGGTCGTGGGTGAAGCGTCCCGGATTCCGGTCGATCCAGCGGCCGAGCTCCTCGACGGTGCGAGGCGGTTCCGGGGTGCGCAGCGTGTCGTAGATGAGGCTGAACTGGACCCGGCCCCAGGGAGACTCGAAGCCCGCCAGATCCTGCTCGAAGTCCCGCATGACGATGGCGGACGCGCTGTCGACGAGCTCGGCGGCTGGGATCCGATGGGCCCACGGTCCCTGGAGGAGCGACTCCTGCATGAGATTGTGGAACGTCTCGCCGTTGATCCACACCAGATCGCCGACGCCGCGAGCGCCCGCTTCCCGTTCCACCACCAGGGCGTTGACGAGCTCCGCCCCTTGCCCCTGGGTAGCCCTGAGCCGGATGCCGTATCGCTCCTCCAGCCGGGGGGCGACCCAGTCGTCGACGTAAGCGTTGATGGCGGGATCTCCCCGCCACATGCGCCACACGACATCCGAGCCGCGCGCCCGCTCCACCACGCTGTCCCACGGGAGCTCCGCAAGCGTCACCGCGTCGGGCGACCTCGCTCCGTCAGTCCCGCAGGCCACCGTCAGCGCGAGCACGCCGAGCAGAGCCGCCATCGTCCTCAGAAACGCCACCGCGCCGAGAATTGGAACTGCCTCGGCGGTGCCGCCGTGGTGAACTCGACCTCGTCTCCGGGCCAACCGACCTGCGTCCTCGGCCCCCCGCCGGGAATCCCGTTCGCAAAGCCGGTGAAGTTCGTGCGGTTGAGCACGTTGAACGCCTCGGCCCTGAGTCCGACTCGCCCTTCGCCGACGGGCAGGTCGTAGGCAGCGCTCAGGTTGATCTGCCAGGCATGCGGGAGCCGCTCGCCGTTGCGTGCGATACCGGGGAACCGGTCGTGGTTCCCCAGGAACCCGTTGCCGAAGATGCCGCCGGAGCCGTCCAGGTCACGCTGAAACGCGATCCGGTTGATGGGCGTGCCGGTCTGCCAATCCAAGACCGTCGCCATCTCGAGGCCGTCGAGAGGCGTCCACACGGTGCGGGCGGTCACCTGATGGCGGCGGTCGTTCACCGCGGATGCCCATTCGGCGTCGAAGTCGTTCCCCTGCGTCGCATGGAAGTTGATGTCCTCCGTATCGTTCTCGGTTTTGGACCAGACCCACGTAGCTTCGATGCCGAACCCGTCCGAGAGCAAGCGCCGCACCGTGGTGTGGAGTCCGAGGTAGCGGCTCTCGCCGCCGGAATCCGTGGTGGTGAGCCGCCGGAATCCCCCCGGCGTCGGCTCGACGGGCCGGAACGCGTCCCCGAACTCCGGGCTACGGTCGATGGTGTCCCCGGGCTGGAGCCGGCGGTCGATGGGGTTCATGTCCCACGACCTCGGCAGGTTCCGGGTCTCTACCCAGACGCCATCGACCGAGGTGCTCCAGAGATCCCCGAAGCGACGCTGGTACCCCAGGGAAGCCTGGGATGCGTAGGGTTGCTCCAGACCCCGCGCGAACATCCGACGCACTTCCCGAGGTGGGAGGTCGCCCGCCAGCGCCTGTACGTCGGCGGCCGATGGGCCCTCACCGAACGCCGGGGGCGGGAACGCGGTCCCCTCGGTGAAGGTGACGACGGCATTCCCTTCCTCACCGAACTGCACGGCATCGGAGTACACCGCGTACGGAAACTTGCCGGTGTAGAGCCCCCATCCACCGCGCACCACGCTCTCCGGTGTGGCGAACCAGTTGAACGACGCTCGCGGCTGGACGTTGTCCAGATCGGCGTCGCTCTCGCCGCGGGAGGTGATGTCGTCGTAGTCCCAGCGGAGTCCGGCCTGGACGGTGAGCGACGGGCTCACTCGCCACCGATCCTCTACGAAGGCACTCCAGAGCGTCTGCGTCAGATCGACCTGCTGCGGGTTGGCGTCGATGGTATAGCTGAAGACGCGGACGTCCGCCGGAACGTCCGTGATGGACAGGAACGCGCCCGAGGCGTCGATGTTGCCCTCGTCGACGACGACGTAGGCGCCCTGCGGATTCGTGTTCGCGCCGAGTAGCTCGAACGAGGATCGCACGACGTCGAAGCCGGCACGGAGCGTATGCGCGTCACCGAGTCGCGCCTCGAAGAGCTCCTTGAGCTGCAGTTGCAGCTCCGACTCGTCGAAGATGAAGTTGCTCGAGCCCACGATCGCCTGGGTCACGCCGTCCGGCGAACGGATCTCGACCCGAGGGGTCTCCAGATCACTGGCCGTCGGGGGGAAATCCCACACGAACGTGCCCACCTGGAACGAGAGCTCGTTGGAGGCGCGACCGGCACGGAGCGAAGTACGGTGCGTGGCGTTGGTGAGGCTCCCGATACGCCGTGTGGTGATGTCCGCCTCCGGCACGATCACCCCCCCGCCCTGCCCCTTTCGTCGCTCGTCGCTGAGCGCGAACCGGAGCGTGGTCGTCTGGCTCGGCGACCAGCCCTGATCCACCCGGGCGAACGCCTTCCAGGTCTCGCGCTCTTCGGTCCCGATGAACGCCGTGCGCGCCGTCGAGCCAATGCGGTCTTCCTGCTCGCTCGTGTACTCCAGCGCGCCGAACACGAAGGTTCGATCGGACACGACAGGGCCACCGACGGCGCCGCCGAACTGGGTGCGCTCGAAGCCCTCGGGATCGACGCCCGCTGGCGTGAACTTCGGGCTGGCGTCGATGGGCGTGCCCGGACGGTTCACCACGAACAGCTCCCCGGACCACTCGCTGCCGCCGGCCCTGGTCTCGACGTCCACGACGCCGTTGGTGGTACGGCCGAACGCCGGCCGGTACGCCCCGGCGTGCACCGTGAGGCGCTCGAGCCCGGCCAGCGGGAGCTGCACCCGAGGCCCACCAAGAAAGCCCTCGTTGTTGTCGAGCCCGTCCATGGTGTACTGCGTGTACAGCGCGTTGTCGCCGTGGATCGTGAGCGGCGGCGCGTCTCCGAAGAAGCCGGTGGCCTGCGACACGCCCGGGACGCTGAAAGCGAGGTTGAGCGGCTGCCGCGCCTCGGTCGGAAGCGCCCGCAGTTCGTACGGCTCGACGGTACCGCCGGTCTCCGCGTCGTCGGTGTTCAGGAGCGGCCGCTGGCGTGGCGTTACGACCCTGAGCGCATCGACGTCGTAGACGGCGGCGAGCGTGATGGCGACGCGCGTCGTCGTTCCGGCCTGCATCGCGGGGATGGCGCGCTCCTCTGCGAAGTGCCCGGGGTGGGCGAAGGTCAGGGTGCCGGCACGGCCGGCGGGGACGCGCAGCTCGAAGGCGCCGTCGGCCCCCGATGTGGCGATGAGGTCTCCGGGACGGAACGTCACCCGCACCCCCTCGATGGGCCCGGCTCCCTGAGAGAGCACCGTGCCCTCCAGCCTCACGGAGCCGGCACCGGCCTGCGCGGCGACGCGCTCCGGAAGCCCTGAGCCTCCGAGAAGCAACAGGGTCAGTGAAGCCGTCCGGAATCCGTTCACCACCCGTCGGATGTCGAAGCAGAGCCTGCTAAAGCGCATGTGCGCATTAATACCGGTCATGTGTGTGCGGAGCATTGAGAGGAACGGATGGGAGCGACGCGTCGCCGCGTTCCCGGAACCGACGGCCGGGGAATACGGTTCCCGTGCATACATACCCCGGATCGGCTGCGCACCGCCTGGATCCCGAACGCCTCGTCACGAGGAGTGCCTATGTCCATCACACATAAGCTCGGTCCAGTGAACATCGAGGGCGCGGCCACCGTGACCGGAGGGGCTTCCGCCGATCGCGGGTCAGCGCCGACCGGGCCGTCGTGCGAGCTCCTCCCGCGTGACGACCAGCTCCTCGTCGCTCCACACGTCCTCCAGCTCGACGCCGAGCCCGTCGGCCATCCGATTCACATAGTTGTAGTAGGAGGCCACCTGACAGATGTCGAGGATCGCGGTGTCGTCGAAGCCCGCGTCCCGGAGACGGTCGATATCGGCCTCGCCGACGGCGTGCGGTGCACGCGTGAGCTTCACCGCGTAGTCGAGCATGGCCCGATCGGAGGCGTCGAGAGCAGCGGACTGGTGATCCAGGGCAAGCGCCCTCGGCAGCTCGCCCGACCCGAGCAACGTACGGAGACCCGCCCCGTGATGGTTGATTCAGTAGAAGCAGTCGTTCTCGGCGGACACCGTGACAGCGATCATCTCGCGCTGGACGCGCGTAAGCGGCGACGGACCGCGCATGAGGTGCGCATAGAGATCCACATGGTCGCGCATGGAGCGCGGGTTGAGGGAGTGGATCCGGATGATGTTGTCCACCCACCCACGCCGACTCATCCCGTATCGGGCATAGAGCTCCGCGAGCAACCCCTCGGCCTCGTCGTAGGGGACGTACGGAATGTGGGCCATGACAGGGTCTCCTTTCTGTTCGGGCGTGGTCGCCGCGACGCATCGTCCCGCGGCATTACGTCCGGCGGCGCTCCTCGCGTCAGGAACCCGGGAGCCGCTACGCCGGTTCCCTCAATGTGGTGAAGCTCCTCGAACCCGCCCTGCCCATGCGCCCCATCATCCGAAGCCTGCTCTCCACCCTCGCGGCGCTCACCCTGCTCTCGGCCTGTGGAGGCCTCCCCGACGGCTCGGACCGCGGGAGCCAACCCGCTGAAGTGGCCCAGCGGATGGGCTCCACGGAGCTTCGGGTCGTGTACGGACGCCCCATGGCGCGCGGGCGCGTCCTTTTCGGCGAGCTCGTCCCCTACGACTCGATCTGGAATCCCGGAGCGAACGAAGCGACACGCATCGAGATCAGCGAGGACATCCTCATCGAGGGCGCACTCCTCCCCGCCGGCAAGTACAGCATCTGGGCGATTCCCCGCCCGGAGGAATGGACGCTCATCTTCAGCGAAGCGCACGACGTCTTCCACATCCCGTACCCGGAGGGCCAGGACGCCCTCCGCCTGGACGTTACGCCACGGCCGGCACCGCACATGGAGAGCATGTCGTTCGACTTCCCCATGGCCGACCGCGACTCGGCCCAGCTGCGGTTTCACTGGGGCGAGCTCATGATTCCGCTCGACATCCGGCCGGCCGGCTAGAAGGGTGCACATGATGTCGAGGCCTCCCCTACTCGATCGACGAACGTTCCTCCGCTCGACCACCGGACTCCTCGTCGGCGGCTCCGCATGGCTGGTCCAGGCGGGTTGCGACTCCGGGCTGCCGACGGCAAGCGACCCCGCGGGAGACGGCGGCTCCGGACCCGACGCGCCGTCCTCGGACTCGTTTTGCACCATCGACGAAGGGTTGGTCTTCCGGGCGGCCCCGAGGGATGGGATCCCCTCGCTCACGGATCCGCCGACCACCTCGCCGGACGGGTCGGGGCTCGGGTACCTCCGGCCGAACGACCGGGTCATCGGCGTCGTCGTGAACAATGACGCTCTGGCCGTGCCCCTCAACATCCTCTGGTGGCACGAGATCGTGCACGCCGTGGTCGGTGGACGGCGGGTCGCGATCACGCATTGTCCGCTCACCGGGTCCAGCCTCATGTTCGACCGTGAGCCTCTCGATGGCGTCGAGTTCGGGGTCTCCGGCCTCCTGTACTTGAACAACCTGATGATGTACGACCGCACGGACGACGCGTCGATGTGGCCCCAGATGGAGCGCGCCGCCCGCTGCGGCAGCCGGTCTGGAGCGGAGCTGACGATGCTTCCGGTGCTGGAGACGACATGGTCGGGTTGGAAGGCGCTTTGGCCCCATACGCGAGTGCTGACCTCCGACACCGGTTGGGAGCGGAGCTACCATCGCTATCCCTACGGCCCGTACGACGAGCCCCACAGCCGGGAGCTCCTCTTCCCGCTCGAAGGCGACATCGATGTCCGACGCCCTCCGAAGGAGCGGGTGCTGGGGATCGTCGATGACCGGGGCGCCGCAGCCTATCCGTTCGGCCGGCTGGACGAGGTCGGTCCCGCCGCCGCGGTGCCGGACGGTCCCCACGTCATCTTCTGGAATCGCGACGCGAGGGCCGCCATGGCCTATTTCCGCACGCTCGACGATCGAGCCCTTTCGTTCGAGATCAGCAACGGCGATATCGTCGACGCGGACACGGGCAGCCGTTGGCGTATCGACGGGCTCGCCGTGTCGGGGCCACTCGAAGGGCGACGACTCGATCCCGTACCCGAAGCGTACGTGGCCTACTGGTTCGCCTGGGCCGCCTTCCATTCCGACACCTTCCTCTGGAGAAGTGAATGAGCAGCTCGAAGGGGCCCGAAATCGGCGACCCTGCGCCGGAAATCGATCTGCCCGTGCTCGACGGAGGCCGTGTACAACTGCCGCCTGAGCCCGGACGTCCCGTCATCGTCTCCTTCCTGAGGCACGCGGGCTGACTGATCTGTCGCTCGCATCTCGTGAAGATGCACGACCGGAAGGATCGCATCGCAGAGCTGGGAGCCGACGTGATCTTCGTCGCCTGCGACGAGCCCTCGGAGATCCGGGAGAAGCTCGTGGCCGACGTGGCTCTCGCGTTCCCAGTGGCCTACGACCCTGAACGAGCGTCCTACGACGCGTGGGGCCTCGAGCGCGCGCCTTGGTGGCGGATATGGCTCGACCCCGCGGTGTGGCTCCGTTACGCCAAGCTGCTCCTTTCCGGCGAGCGACTGCGCGGCGGCGGAGCGGACACGCTGCAGCTCGGCGGCGACTTCATCGTCGCGGAGGACGGGACCATCGCATACGCGAGACCGCAGCGTCGAGACGACCGTCCGCCGGTCGGCGAGCTCCTGCGCGAGGTGGAGCGACTGACGACGCGCGAGTGAGGGCCCGATGGCTTTGACAACCGCGCCCGGACGCCGGACTATGGTGACGACCCCTGCCCATTCCAGAGGGACACGATGTCATCGAAGAAAGATCTGCGCCGCAAGCGTCGGGAGCAGGAACGCGCGGAGAAGCAGTCGCGTGGGAGCCTCAACCCGGCCTGGAAGTTCATCATCGGGATCGCGCTGACCCTCGCGCTCATCACCGGGGGATACATGGTACTCGGCGGCGGTGGCGGACCGGGCGATCCACCCTGGCCGGGCGCCGTCTGGTCGTCCGCGCACGGGCATTGGCACTGATGCCGCACCCACCGCACCACGGAGCCACACCATGAACCTCCTCCTTTCCTGGGCCATCCTTTCGTTCGCGATGTGGGTGACGGCCCAGATTCTTCCCGGTTTCCACCTGAAGTCCCTTGGGAGCGCGTTCGTGGTGGCCGCCATCTTCGGCATCCTGAATTTCTTTTTGGGATGGCTCTTCTTCGCCGTCTTCGCCATCGGAACCCTGGGGATCGCGTTGCTGCTCGCGTTCATCACGCGGGTCATCATCAACGCCATTCTGCTGAAGATCACCGACGCGCTCAGCGATTCACTGAAGATCGACAGCTTCGGGTGGGCGCTCGGTGGGGCGCTCATGATGTCGGCGATCGGGACGCTGGGGGAATGGCTCATACGGGGGCTCTGACGCGCCTCGGCCCGCTCGCGCAGCCGCTCCTTCAATCGCTCGATCTCGGGCTCGGACCACCCTGGAGGGTCCGTCACGGCCCTCCACGCGTGGACGTAGTGCTCCGGCGCGTAGGCGTGGCCGTATCCCAGCGGCGACTGGTCCGCGGCCATCATGTCCACGGCCAGCTGGAGCATCGTGACCACGGGATACCAACGGAGCTCCGGCGAGACGTCGGGACCGCGGGGCCCGCTCATCCACTCGGGCTCCCGGTAGAGCGCCTGCTGCTCGAAGAAGGTGATGGGATCGCTCGCGTACTGCAGGTAGGCGATGCGGACCGCACCCCACTCCGCACCGGGTATCGCCAGCGCCTCGTCTTGATTGGTGAAGCGGACGACGGAGCCGTCCCGGAAGCGCGGCAGCCAGGCGGGTGATCCGGGCTCACGCTGCTCCGTCCGCGAGCGCCAGGTCGTGCTCCGGAACGTCGGGCCGCTCCACAGAGCGCCAGAGAACGGGTCGGAGATGACATCGTAGAAGTCCGCAGAACGCTCGGAGTTGAGCGCCCCGAGGCTCAGGCCGTGGAGGTAGAGCTCCGGCCGGCGATCGTCGGGGAGCTCCGTCCAGTATCCGTAGATCTCCGAGAAGAGCGCCCTCGACGTCTCCACCCCGTACTCCGGTTCTGCCAGCAGAGACAGCCAGCTCGGCAGGTAGGAGTACTGGACCGCCACCGTCGCGACGTCGCCCCCGTGCAGATGCTCGAGCGCGTCCATGGCGCTCGGGTCGATCCAGCCCGTGCCCGTGGGCGTGGCGATGACCAGGACCGACCGGTCGAAGGCGTCCACCCGACGAAGCTCGGCGAGGGCCAGGCGGGCCCGCGCCTCGATCGACTCGGCCGAGTTGAGGCCGACGTACACGCGGATCGGGGGACGCACATCCGCCGCGAGCGTGTCCGGGAGGGAGGTGCGTAGCTCCCGCTCGTCGGCACCCATCGACACGAACTCCCTGCCCCGGCGGCCCAAGTCGTCCCAGGCGATCAACGACGCTGCGCTCCCGGTGCGTGACGGCGCCTCAGGCGGGGCCACGTCCTGCTCGATCAAGGCATCGAGCTGCTGAAAGGACGCATCCAATCCGCGGATGAAAC
Organism: Gemmatimonadota bacterium; assembly: GCA_040904945.1. Lineage (GTDB taxonomy): Bacteria > Gemmatimonadota > Gemmatimonadetes > Longimicrobiales > Gaopeijiaceae > JAWLHJ01. The sequence continues at coordinate 15,917 of JBBDSM010000078.1, read as the reverse complement.
GCTCGAAGAGGACGCCGTTCACGACCGACCAGAAGAGGAGCACGGCGAGGAGCCCGCCTGCCATGTTCGCGACACGCCTGGGCAGGAAGCGGTCGAGGCGCCGCTGAATGATCCGGAACGTGAGCCGGAACAGCCGGCCGAATCCGAGGAGGCCCACACCCACGACCGTGGCGATGGCACCGACGCGAAACGGATGCGCGCTGTCCACCGGGTCGAGCTCCATCAGGCCATGGATCGAGTTCTGCCACTCCGCCGCCGTGCGGAGGAACAGGAGCGCTGTGGCCACGCTGAAGACGGCCGCCGCGAGGGTCACCACCTTTTGGACCTTCGGCCGCGGTACGGGGAGTTCCAGGTATCCCCATGCGGATCGCGCGAGCACGCCGAGCCCGTACCCGGCGGCCAGGGAAACGCCCGAGAGCACCCCCTGCATGCCCCAGGTGCGAGGAAGCAGGCTGGGCGTGAGCGAGGCAGCGAAGAAGAGCGTCGCGACGAGCAGCCCAGGCGTCGACAGCGTGGCCACGAATCGGGCGGTCCAATCGGATACGAGCGCGCGGAACCGGTCCGCGGGCCGCCGGACATGACGGATCACCGGAAGGTGTGGATCAGGCGAACGGGTGGCAGATGGGCATGGATGAAAGGTAGATTCACGTCGAGCCCGGCGACAAACCCGCGATCACCCTCACCCCGAGTGGCCGAGCGTGACCAACTTCCTGCTGCTTCTCGCCCTGGCGGTCCTCGTCTGGGCCGTGTTCTCCTTCAATCGGCTCGTACGCCTACGCAACCAGGTGCGGTCCGCGTGGGCGGACATCGACGTTCAGCTCACGCGCCGACACGACCTCGTGCCCCAACTCGTGACCGCTGTGAAGGCCTACGCCGGGCACGAGCGGGCGACCCTGGAAGCCGTCACCGAGCTGAGGACACGGGCCGAGGCGGCCGATGGACCGGCACGTCTCGGGCAGGTCGAGTCGGAGCTCGAGCAGGCGATTTCCCGACTCTTCGCACTCCGCGAGGCGTACCCGGACCTGAAGGCCAGCGAGAACTTCATGGAGCTCCAGCGCGAGCTCGTCGACGTCGAGGACCACCTCCAGTTCGCGAGGCGCTTCTACAATGGTGCCGTGCGCGACCTGAACACGGCGATCCAGCGCTTTCCGGATCTGGCGGTGGCGCGGGCCTTCCGCTTCGATCAGGCGGAGTTCTTCCAGGCGAACGACGAGGCGGGCGCCGCGACGCGCGTAGACCTGGCCTCGTGAGCGAGATGGAGATGGGTCGGCGGCGACGCCCCGGTGCGGTGGGTCGAGCGCGGACCGCGGTCGTCCGTTGGGTGCTACGCGCAGCGATGGTCGTGGCCGTGGCGGCCGCGGGCCCCCGGGCCGGCCTCGCGCAGGAGCGGATTCTCGCGTACGACAGCGAAGTGCTGATCAATGAGGACGGGAGCCTCGACGTCACGGAGCGGATCACGGTACGCGCCGAGGGGAGCCAGATACGGCGGGGGATCTACCGCGACTTCCCCACGCGATACCGGGACCGCTACGGGAACCGGGTGAGGGTCGACTTCGAGGTGTTGTCGGTAGAGCGGAACGGCGAGCCCGAGCCGTGGTTCACCGAGCGCATCTCCAACGGAGTCCGCCTGAACACCGGCAACGACGACTTCCTCCCGGTGCCCGCCGAGCACACGTTCACACTCCGCTTCCGAACCACCCGACAGCTCGGCTTCTTCGAGGAGCACGACGAGCTCTACTGGAACGCCATCGGAACGGGGTGGGCGTTTCCCATCGAGAGCGGCACGGTCGAGGTGTGGCTGCCCGAGCCTGTGCCCGTCGAGCAGATGAGCGCCGAGGGATACACGGGGCCGCAGGGCGCTCAGGGCCAAGCGTACGAGGCCCAGCTCACCGGCCCGGGCACCGCGCGATACACGCTGACCGAGCCACTCGCGCGGAGCGAGGGGCTGACCATCGTGCTGACCTTCCCGAAGGGCGTGGTGGACGAGCCGACTGCGACGCAGCGTACGGGTTGGTTCCTGGCCGACAACCTGGGTGTGCTCGTCGGGCTCGTAGGGCTCGGGAGCTTGTTGTTCTACTGCGTGCGCCGCTGGCAGGCGGTCGGGCGCGACCCGCGAAAAGGCGTGGTCATCCCCCGGTACTACGTGCCGGAAGGACACGGGCCGGCCGGCCTCCGCTATCTGCGCGACATGGGCTACGACCCCCGCTGCTTCTCCAGCGACATCCTCGCTCTCGCCGTTGCCGGCCAGCTGAGTATCCACTGCGACGACAAGTTCCTGAGAAAGGACCAGTGGTGGTTGGAGCGGATCGGCGCAGCGGGTGACCCGCCGGCCGAAGCTTCGGGGCTCACGACTTCTCAGAGCGTTCTTCTCGACCGGGTCTTCCTGGGCGGCGAGCGATCCATCGATCTGAAGTCGGCGAACGCCAAGAGGCTGTCTGCCGCCCGCTCGGGACACCGGCAGGTGCTCGACGAGGCCTACCACGGCGAGTACTTCCAGCGCAACGGCGGGAGCATCGCGGTCGCTGCCCTGCTGGCCCTCGTGTCCGTCGCCCTGGCGTTCTTCGTCTCGGGCGGGAATGGGGCCCCGGCAATCTTCGTAATCGCTGGCCTCATGGGCATCACCGTCATCGTCTTCGCGAAGCTCATTCGAGCCCCGACCCCCGAGGGACGGAAGCTCCTGGACGAGATCGAGGGCCTCGTGCTCTACCTGAGCGTGGCCGAGCGAGACGAGCTGGCGCGCATGCGGGCGCCGGGAGAGGCCCCTCGACTCGACGCCCAGCGTTACGAGGAGCTCCTGCCCTACGCCGTGGCCCTCGAAGTCGAGGACGCGTGGACCGAGAAGTTCACCGCCGCGGTCGGCGTCGCAGCCGCGGCGGAGGCGGCGCGTCGTATCTCGTGGTACCGCGGTGACGGGCCGGTGAAGAACCTGGGTGACCTCAGCCGCTCGGTGGGCTCGAGCCTGAACACCCAGATCGCGTCGTCGTCCACGCCGCCGGGGAGCAGCTCGGGCTCCGGCGGAGGAGGATCGTCGGGTGGTGGTGGCGGTGGCGGCGGTGGAGGAGGCAGATAAAATGCGAGCCTTCGACGATCCGTCGCTCATTCTGGAGCGGACGCGCGTGGTCGAGCGCTTCCTGGGCTACGTGCGGGTGGACACCGAGTCGGACGAGGCCTCGGACGCGTGCCCCAGCACGCCGGGGCAGTTGGAGCTCGGCCGGCGACTCGTCACCGAGCTGACCGAGCTCGGGCTGCGGGGCGTGGGCGAGCCGACGCCGTCGATGGATGAGAACGGCTACGTGCTCGCGGAGCTGCCCGGAACGCGGCCCGGCCGGATCGGCTTCTCGGCCCATCTCGACACCGCGCCTCAGTTCACCGGAGCGGGCGTATCCCCTCAGATCGTGGAGGGCTACGACGGCGGCCCGCTCGAGGTCGGCAACGGCGTCACCCTCGACCCGGCGGAGTCGCCGGAGCTCCGCGAGTGCGTCGGGGACACGCTCATTACGACCGACGGGACAACGCTGCTCGGCGCCGACGACAAGGCCGGTATCGCCGCCATCATGGGCGCGCTCGAGATGCTGACGCGACACGCCGAGGTCGAGCGCCCCACGGTGCGCGTATGTTTCAATCCGGACGAGGAGATCGGCCGGGGCGCCGACCGGTTCCCGCTCGACCGGTTCGACTGCCCGTTCGGGTTCACCCTCGACGGGAGCTTCACCGGCGAGATCAACGTCGAGACGTTCTCGGCCGACAAGGCAGTCGTGACGATCGAGGGTGTCTCCGTGCACCCCGGCACCGCAAAGGGAAGGATGGTCAACGCGCTGACCTGGGCGGGCAAGCTGCTGGCCCGGCTCCCGATGGCCGAGTCACCCGAGTGCACGGAGGGCCGGGAGGGCTTCTTCCACCCGGTCTCCGTTTCGGGCGACAGCGCATCGTGCCGGATCGAGCTCATCGTGCGGGACTTCGACACGGCCGTGCTCGAAGAGCGCGGACGTCGCCTCCAGGGGATGTGCGCGGGGCTGGTGGCCGAGGAGCCGAGGCTCCGCGTGGACGTCGACATCCGGGAGCAGTACCGGAACATGTACGACGTGCTCCGGGATCACCCTCGGGTGACCCGGCTTCTCGAGCGCGCGGTCGAGGCGGCCGGCATCACCCCGGACCTGAAGCCGATCCGCGGCGGCACCGATGGCTCCCGCCTCACGGCGATGGGCATGCCCACGCCGAACATCTTCGCTGGCGGCGTCGACTTCCACGGGCCCCAGGAGTGGATCTCGACCCGGGTCCTGGCCCAGTCCGTGTGCACCATCCTGAACCTGGTGCAGCTCTGGAACGTGGAAGGATAGGCCGATGTGAAAAGCACGACCGAACCGAACGCGCTTCTGACAACCAGCCGCGGCCGCGTTGCTCCTCCTCGACGTAGCGGTGCTATGCCTCGTCGTCGCGCCTCGCCGCAGCGACGCTCCGTCACTCTCCGCGCTCGACGAACTTCTGACCCCGGACACCAGCCGCCACGTTCCGCGCGACCTTCATGCCGTCCATGGCCGCGCTCATGATGCCGCCCGCGAACCCGGCGCCCTCACCGCACGGGTAGAGCCCCCCGAGATCGGGGTTTTCGAGCCGCTCTCGGTCCCGCGGCACGCGCACCGGCGAGCTGGTGCGCGACTCCACCCCGAGGAGCACGGCCTCGTCGGTCACGTAACCGTGCATCTTCTTCTCGAAGACGCGGAGCGCACGCCGCATCCTGTCCGCCAGGCCGAGCCCGACGACGTCCAACACCGCTCCGACGTCCGCCCCGGTGAGACCGGGCTGATAGCTCGTGTCCGGGACGGTGCTCGAGCCGCGGCCCGCCAGGAAGTCCGTCGCGCGCGTGGCGGGGGCACGTAGAGCGCCCCCTCCGGCCTGCCAGGCGGCCTCCTCGATGCGCCGTTGGAGCTCGATGCCGGCGAGCGGGCCGCTGAAGCCGGCCCGCAGCGCATCCTCGACCTCGATGCCGACCACGAGCCCCGAGTTCGCATACGGCGAGTTCCTCTTCGACAAGCTCATGCCGTTCAGGACGAGCTCGCCCTCCGAGGTGGACGCCGGCACCACGAAGCCGCCCGGGCACATGCAGAAGGTGAAGACGCCCCGTCCAGACTCCGTGTGCGCGAGCCGGTAGGCCGCGTTCGGAAGCTTCGGGTGGTCGGCGTGCCGCCCGTACTGGATCTCGTTGATGAACGGCTGCGGATGCTCGATCCGTACGCCGAGCGCGAACGGCTTCGGCGTCAGCTCGACCCCGATGTCGAGAAGCATCAGGGAGATGTCGCGCGCCGAGTGCCCGGTGGCGAGCACCACCGCGTCGGCACCCATCTCCTCGCCCCCCTCGAGCCGCACGCCCTTCACCCGTCGTCGTCCGCCCTTGTCACCCGTGACCAGCCCGACGACCCGCGCGCCGAACCGGAACCCGACCCCGTGCTGCTCGAGGCGCGTGCGCATGGACGTGATCACCTTCGGAAGCTTGTTACTCCCGATGTGCGGGCGGGCGTCGGTCAGGATCGCCTCCGGAGCGCCGTGCAGCCGAAGCACCTCCAAGACGTCCCGGCAGTCGCCGCGCTTGTGCGACCGGGTGTAGAGCTTGCCGTCGCTGTACGTCCCCGCCCCGCCCTCTCCGAAGCAGTAGTTGCTGTCCGGGTCCACCACGCCGAACTGGTTCAGCCCGCGGAGGTCCCGGCGCCGGGGCTGCACGGTCTTCCCGCGATCGACCACGGTGCAGCCGATACCGCGGCGGGCGAGCTCATAGGCGCAGAAGAGCCCGGCAGGCCCGTCTCCGATGATGACCACACGGCCGAGCCCGTCCACGTCGACGGGATGAGGAGCGCCCAGCTCGCTCGGCTCCGGCGCCACCTCGAGGAGGAGCCGGAAGACGACGCGGCCGTGACGCGCGTCGATGGACCGCTTCCGGAGTGCGATCTCCGGGAGCTCGTCCACGCCGATGCCCGCCTTCCGGGCGGCCTTCTCACGGAGGTTGGCTTCGTCGTCGGCTTCGTCGAGCCCCAGTTCGATCTCGATTTCGGAGGGCAGTGTGCTCATGGCCGGACGTGGAAGGACGAACAGGCGCGGCGACGGCACCGCGAGGCCGGGAATGTAGCGACGTGCAACGGGGCGTGAAGTCGAGCTTGCGCGAGACTATATAAGCTACATATATATTGTTGACATACATTGACCAGCATGCCATCCGCCGGAACCACGCGCCATGACGAGCTCCCCGCTGACTCCGCTCTCCCTTCACATCCTCCTGTCGCTCGTGGATGCGCCCCTCCATGGCTACGGGATCCTGAAGGTGATCGAGGGCCGGACGGACGGTGAGGAGACGCCGTCGACCGGCGCGCTCTACCTCGCGCTCCAGCGGCTCGAGCGGGAAGGACACATCCAGCCCGGGGACGCACCGGAGAGCGAGACGGACGCCCGCCGCCGTTACTGGGCACTGACCCCCGACGGCCGCGACGCCGCACGAGCCGAAGTCGAGCGGCTGGCTGCCCTGGTCGGTCACCCTTCGGCGCGCCTGCTCCGCGCGGAGGGCTGAGCGCCGTGAGCCTCGGCCGCGAGCGATGGCTCGGACTGCTGCTGAGGGTCCAGCCGCGGAGCCTCCGCCGCGCCTTCGGCACCGAGTGGATGGACACGGCCCGAGCACGAGACGCCGAGGCGGCGGCGCGCGGTATCCGGCGCCTGGTGGCGCACAGGGCGAGGGAGGGGGCGGGCGCGCTCGCGGCGGGAGTGAAGGGCCGGCTCACCCGAGGGCGGGGAGCCGAAGAATCGATTAAACGGGAGGGGACGATGGGTACGTGGTCGCTCGATCTTCGCTACGCGGTGCGCTCGCTTCGGCGAGCGAAGGGATTCACGATGGTCTCGGTGCTGGTCCTGGGGATCGGCATCGCGGCGGCCACCACCATCTTCAGCGGGGTGCACGCGGTGCTGCTCGCCCCCCTCCCCTTCGCCGAACCGGAACGCCTGGTCGGACTGTGGGAGCGGAACCCGGACTTCGGGTGGGACCAGCAGGACGCGGCTCCGGCCAACGTGCTCGACTGGCGCGAGCGGGTGAGCGCCTTCGACGACGTGGCAGCCTACCGCGGGAATTCGGTCGGTCGAGTGACGTGGCTCGGGGGCGGAGAGCCCAGGTCCGTGGCGTTCGTCGACGTGACCGGTAACCTTTTCGACGTCCTGGGCGTGCGTCCGGTGCTCGGCGCCCTACCGACCTTCGACGACACCTGGGCCGTGGGCGAGCCGTGGGCGGTAGTGAGCCACGCGTTCTGGACGGAAGCGCTGGGCGGCGATCCGGACGCGGTCGGCCGAACTCTCGAGCTCGACGGCGGCGCCCCCCGCATCCGGGCGGTATTGCCCGAGGGCTTCCGCTTCCCTGCTTCCGAGATCGATCTGTGGGGCCCCTACGGGTGGGCCCCCGACGCGAGCGATCAGGCATGGTTCCGGCGCGCACACTTCGTGACGCCGGTGGCCCGGCTGGCGCCCGGCGCCACGGTGGAGCGGGCGCGAGCCGAGCTCGACGCCGTCGCGTTGGAGCTACAGACGGAGCATCCGACGCTCAACCGCAACATGTTCGCGGGCCTCACCCCTCTGCGGCCGTGGCTCGCGGGCGACCTCGCCGGCCCGCTCCGAGCGCTCATGGCCGCGGTCACGATCTTACTGCTGCTCGCGTGCGTGAACGTCGGCAACCTGTTCATGGCGCGCGCGGCCGCCCGCTCCGGTGAGCTCTCGATGCGACGGGCCATCGGGGCCGGACGCGGCCGGATCGTGGGGCAGCTCATGGCGGAGAGCCTCCTGGTCGCGGCAGGCGGTGGGCTCATCGGAGTCGCGCTGAGCGCCGGCGGCATCCGGGTGCTCGAGCGCATCCGTCCGCTCGGGTTGGCCGGAACGACGTCCATAGAGTTGAACACCGCCGTTCTCGGCTTCGCGTTGCTCGCCAGCCTGGTCGCTGCCGTGACATTCGGCCTGGTCCCGGCGTTCCGGGCCGCTCGGGGCGCCGATCCCGCGCACCTCTCGGGGCACCGTGGGCAGGCCGGGTCCGGGGCGTCCGGGTTACACCGTCCCGGCAGCCTCCTCATTCCGGCGCAGACCGCCCTCGCCGTAATCCTCTTACTGGGCGCCGGCCTCGTGACCCGGAGCTTCACGCGGACACTCGCCGAAGAGCCGGGCATGGACCCCGAAGGCGTGTGGACGTTCACCCTCTCCGCACCCGGGAACCGGTACGAGAATCGCGACGCAATGCTGTCGTTCTGGGATCGCGTCGTGACGTCGCTCGAGGCCGCGCCCGAGGTGACCCGTGCGGCGGTCACCGGCGGCGTCCCACTCACCCGTTCGGGGTGGACGAGCCAGCTGGTCGTGCGAGACTGGGAGCCCGGACGGCTCGCCTTCGAGGTCCGGCACCGCGCGGCCACCCCCGGCTACTTCGAAGTCATGGGTGTCCCCCTCCTCGCCGGGCGCGGCTTCCATTCGGACGACGGGCTCGAGGGTGAGCGGGTCGCCATCGTGAACCAGCGCTTCGTGGACACGTACCTCGCCGGCGAAGAGGCCATCGGCAGACAAGTCACGTTCGACCGGGAGGCCACCGAGAACTCGGTGTGGCGCACCATCGTCGGCGTGGTGGGCGACGAGCGGCAGCTCACGCTCACCCAGCCCCCGGAACCGGAGGTGTGGGAGCCCATGCCCCAGGACTGGGGGAACACCCGGTCGGTGGTGGTGAAGCTCGGCGGCGCTCCCTCGGACCCTCGGGCGATCTTCGAGGAAGCGGTGCACCGCGTCGACCAACGGATTCCGCTCATCGGACTCCGCACCATGCACGACGTCGTGGATGACGCCTCGGCGGACGCGCGTTTCCTACTCCTCCTGTTCGGGCTCTTCGCGGGACTGGCACTCTTGCTCGCCGCCGTGGGCGTGTTCGGCGTAACAGCTCAGAGCGTGCGCCGCCGGATCCCCGAGCTCGGCGTGCGCATCGCGCTCGGGGCCGGCGCGCGTCAGGTGCAGGACATGATCCTCCGGCGGGTGCTCGCCCTCGCTGGCGCGGGCATTCTCGTCGGCGTGGCCGTCTCGCTCGCCGTCTCTGGCGCCCTCGAGCCTCTGCTCCACGAGACATCCGCCCGCGACCGGGTCGCCTTCACCGTGGCGCCGGTCATCCTGCTCCTGGTGGCGCTGATCTCCGGGTGGCTGCCCGCGCGGCGGGCGTCCCGAGTCGACCCGGTTCGAAGCTTGACCGGAGGAGGATGACCCGCGGCGGTGGCGGTCAGAACATCACGTTCAGGCGGAGCATCAGCTTGCCGATGCGGCGCTCACCGTCGGTTGGGGTCACGGTGACCGAGCCCACCTCGATCGTCTCGGTGAAGTAGTTCGTGACCCCCACGCTGTAACGCAACTCGGGCATCAGGCTGAGCTCACCCATATTCAGCTCCAGGCCTGCGCCAATGTCCGCGCTGAGCGACATGTCCTCGACGGCCCTGTCGAAATCCCCTGACCGAGGGAAGGTCAGAACCGGACCCGCCAACACGAAGGGGCGAACGGGCCCCTCGGGCATCAGGGTCAGGCGGACGTCGATCGGAACCTCGATCGCCGATAGCTCGAGTTCGTCGCCCGACGGGAAGTCATACGTCCCGAGGCGGTGGTAGAAGACGCCGGGCCGCAAGCTGAGGGCGCCGCTGCCCAGGTTCACGAATAGGCCGAAGTGGTACCCGTTGGAGCCGTCGAGCGTGGCGCTTCCGCTGCCCGAGTCGATGTCCTCGAAGTCACTGAAGTTGAGGCCGGCACCGATGCCCAGCTGGGCTTGGGCGGGGAGAGCGCTTACGAGAGTGACAGCCAGGGCGACAGTGGAGCCAAAAAGAAGGCGACGTAGGTTCATGGGAAGATCCTCGACGGTCGGAAGCATACCGCATGAGAGCGGATTCACACCTATCATCATGCAAGGTCCAGACCGCCCCGACGGGGGTAGCGCGCGGCATCCCGCCGCGGCACGATGGATGCATCGGTTACCCAGTGGAGCGGGTCGTTTCGACCTCTCCGAAGACACCGGACAGGAGCACAACATGAACGGACGCAAAGCACTCGGCCTCGCACTCCTCGTGGGTGGACTCATCCTCCTCTACTTCGGGATGAACGAGTCACAGTCCTTCGCCTCGGACATGTCCGAGATGATGACCGGGTCCCCCACCGACCGCTCCGTCTGGATGCTCGTCACCGGGGGCGCGGCGGCGGTCGTCGGAGGCTTCCTGGCCTTCACGCCCGGCCAGTCGAACTGACGACGCGCCCTGGGCAGGAGAGGCCATCGGAGGTCTCCCTGCTCGTCAGCACCTACCGGAGTCCGCGGGCGCTCGAGCTCTCGTTGGGCTCGGTGCTCCGCCAGTCTCGCCTCCCGGACGAGGTGCTCGTCGCCGACGACGGGTCCGGCGCCGAGACGCGCGCAGTCGTCGATGCAGCCGAGCGCCGGCTCGCCGAGCGCGGAGTCTCGCTCCGCCACCTTTGGCACGAGGACCTGGGGTTTCGCGCCGGCGGCATCCGCAACAAGGCCCTCTCCGCCGGGACTTCCGCTTACGTCGTCCAGATCGACGGCGACGTCGTTCTGCACCCGCGCTTCATCGAGCAGCACGTCGGCTGGGCCCGGACCGGCTACTTCCTCTGCGGGCGTCGCGCCGACCTGACACCCGAGCGCACGGCCGAGATCGAGGCGTCCCTGACACTCCCGGAGCGGTTCCGGGCGTCGCGGGACTTCGAGCGCCTCAAGTACGCGTTCTACTTCCCTCCCCTCACGCCGCTGTTCCTGCGCCAGTACGCCCGGTCGCATACGAAGGGGCTCATGGGCTCGAACATGTCGTACTGGCTCGAGGACGCGCTCCGCGTCAACGGCTACGACGAGGATTTCGAGGGGTGGGGCAAGGAGGACAACGACTTCGCCCTGCGTCTCCTGAACAGCGGTGTGCGACGGCGGACCCTCGTGGGTTCGGCGCTCCAGTACCATCTATACCACCGCCAGAACGACCGCTCACGGCTGGACGAGAACACGACCCGACTCGAGGAAGTGTGCATGAGTGGCCGGACACGTTGCGCCAACGGCATCGTGAAGGACTGAGGCACGCCCGCCCTGAACGACAACGGCCCCACCCGCCGGAAGGTCGACGGATGGGGCCATTCTCACGTGAGCAGGCGGCCAGGGGCCACCCCGCTCACCTCATCGGCTAGCGCTCGTCCTGACTCACCAGCCTCGAGAGCCGCTGGAGCTGCTGCAGCACGTCGTCCATCTGCACGCGAAGCTCCTGGTAGCGCTTCGTCGCCTCGCCACCCGGCGGCTGATCGGCCCGCATCGTCGCGCCATACAGGTAATCGATCTGATCGATGAGCATGCGCGGCGGATACACCGTGATGTCCTCGGGCGGCAGGAGGATCGCCTTCACATCCGCGATCTGCTCCTCCACCGGCTCCGGGTTCTCGCGACCCTCGAGCACGTCGAGCTGCCGCAGCGCGTTCCGCCCGTCGGTGATGAGGTCACGGACCTGGATGTTGTGCTCGAACTGCGCCTGCAGATCCGCGACGGACGTCCCGTCCATCTCGACGCGCGGGTCGATCAGCAGATCGAGCGCCACCTCCCGCGTGCTGGTGGGACCGTGCAGCCGGACCGTGTACTCACCCGGCACCGCCATCGGGCCGCGCCCACCGCCGTCCGGACCGGGATAGCGCAGATCCCAGATGAAGCGGTTCAGCCCCGGCTCCGCGGGCAGGCCATCGTTCCCGGACAGCGTGCTCCGGAACTCGCGCACGGTCGTGCCGGACGCGTCGATGATCTCGAGCGAGATCTCGCCCTGCGCGTCACCGACCATGTAGTCGATGGCCGCTCCGGGATCCGGGAACTCGGGCGCACCCGGCTCGTTGGAACCGGCGTTGTAGCGCATCCGATAAGCGTCGCGCGGCTCGAACAGGTGTACGTCTGCGGTCTCAACCGCACCATCGTACTGATGCAGCGGCGTGAGGTTGTCGAGGATGTAGAAGCCCCGCCCCATCGTCGACAGGACCAGGTCCTTCCGGTAGACCTTGATGCCCGTGACCGGGGTCACCGGCAGGTCGAGCTGGAAGCGGTCCCAGCTCCCACCGTCGTCGAACGACACGTACATGCCGCGCTCGGTGCCCAGGTAGAGAAGACCCTCGCGGTCCGGATCCTCGGCGATGACACGCGTCGGATTGTCCGACGGCACACCGTTGCCGCCGGGCGTAAGGTGCGTCCAGGTCTGGCCGTAGTCCTCCGTCTTGTAGAGGTACGGCTGCCAATCGTCGAGCAGGTAGCGGTACGCTGCGACGTACGCCTTACCCGCCTGGTGCGGCGACACGTGGATGTCGTTGACGCGGCCCTCGGCCGGCATCGGCGGCGTTACGTCGGTCCACGTCGCGCCACCATCGCGTGTCACGTGTACCGGACCGTCGTTCGCGCCGGACCATATCTCGTCGCGGGAGTGCGGAGAGACCCCGATGGAGTACAGGGTGGCGTAGTGCTCCTCACCCGTGATGTCACGGTTGATCGGCGCGCCCGAGATGACCTGCCGCTCGGGCAGGAATGCCGTGAGATCGGGGCTGATGGTCTCCCACGTCCGGCCGCCGTTCGTCGTGCGGTGCACGAACTGCGAGCCGTGGAACACCAGGTTCGGGTCGAACGGCGACACCTCGATGGGGACCGTCCGCTGGAAGCGGTACGGGAGCTCGGCCGGGTTCACGCCGTACATGTCCACCACGCCGACGTAGAACTGCTGCTCCTGACCCGTCAGCTCGCTGTAGCGGCCGAAGCGGCCCTTGCAGTTCGAGTAGACGACCAGCGGCTCGATGTCGGGGCGCGGCACCGCCGGCCCGGTCTCGCAGCCGCCGATCGCGCGCCACCAGGACTGGTGGCCACCGAGGTCGGCCTCCGACGGGGGCAGGCTCGGCACGGCGATGGTGCTGTTGTCCTGCTGCCCGGCGTAGAGCCAGTACGGGAAGCGGGAGTCGACGTCGACCTGATAGAGCTCGGAGGTCGGCTGGTTGTTGAGGGTCGACCAGGTGTCACCCCCGTCGAGCGTGACCGACGCCCCGCCGTCGTTGCCCTGCACCTGGATCGTCGGATCGTCCGGGTTGATCCAGAGATCGTGGTTGTCGGCGTGCGTGCTGGGGCGCATCTCCCAGGTGGCGCCGCCGTCCTGCGACCGGAAGAAGCGCACGTTCCCGACATAGAGCTGATCCGGGTTCTGCGGATCGGCGTGGATGTTCGTGAAGTAGAACGGACGGCTGATGAGGCTCTGCTGGTCGGTCATCTGCCGCCAGCTCTGCCCGCCATCGTCGGAGCGGTACACCCCGCGCTCCTCGTCCGGAGCCTCCAGCAGCGCGTAGACGCGCTGCGGCGCGGCGTCGGAGATGGTCAGGTCGATCTTTCCGATCAGCCCCGACGGGAGACCGTTCGTCAGCTTGTCCCAGCTCTCGCCACCGTCGGTCGACTTGTAGATGCCGCCGCCGCCAGAGGCCTGCATGCCGCTGATGATGGACCACGGCTTACGCTCGGCCCGCCAGGTGGTGGCGTACAGGACGTCCGGGTTGCCCGGCTCCATCACGACACCGTAAACACCCACGCTGTCGGCAATCTGGAGCTTCGCCTCCCAGGTGTCTCCTCCGTTCGTGGTCTTGTACAGACCGCGCTCGGGGTTCGGACCGAAGGGGTTACCGATGGCACCCACCCAGACGATATCCGGGTTGCTCGGATGCACGACCATGCGGCCGATCTGACCAGCGTTGTCGAGCCCGATGTGACGCCAGCTGTCGCCCGCGTCATCGGACCGGTACATCCCGTTGCCTCGAATGATGTTCGAGCGGATGCCGTCCGAGCCCATGCCCACGTAGAGGATGTCCGGATCGGACGGAGCCACGCGGATCGCGCCGACGGCCGGACTCCCCTCGAAGTACTCGTCGGAGATGTTGATCCAGCTGTTCCCGCGGTCCGTCGTCTTCCAGACGCCGCCGCCCGTGCTCCCCATGTAGAAGGTGGACGGGTGGCTTGCATGCCCGGCGACGGCCGTGACGCGGCCACCGCGGCTCGGGCCGACGGATCGGTAGCTCAGACCGTCGAAGGCCGCCTGGTCGAAGGCGGCCGTGGCGGTTGCAGCGGACGACGCGACATCGCGATCGCTCTCCTGAGCGGCGGCATCGCCACCGGATGTGAACATCGCGCCAAGCGCGATCAGTATGGGAACGAGCATGCGGCTCAACGGTACCGCGTGCCTGGGGTTCTTATTCAAGATGGGACTCCGACTGGTTGGTTCGGGCGGGTAACACTTCCTTGAATACTGGGACCTGAGCGGACGCCCGACAACACCACCGGCCCCGGCTCCAAGGGTGCTCGCACCCCCGAAGGGTCCGTTGCGACCCGTTCATCGACGTCTTACACTTCGATGGTCGGTCGTGACCGACACCGTATGTTTTACACCCACGGTTCAGAGGTAGCTCGATGAATATCCGACGGATTCTCGGACGAACGACGGTACTGGCGGCGGCGATCGCCGTTGGCGTACCATCCCTCGTCCAGGCTCAGCAGTACGACGAGGGGCTGTACGACGCGCTCGAGTGGAGCAACCTCGGTCCGGCCCGCGGCGGTCGCTCGATCGCGGTGGCCGGGAGCGACAGCCGGCCCAACGAGTACTTCTTCGGCGCCACCGGTGGTGGCCTGTGGAAGACCACGGACGGCGGTGTCACCTGGAACCCGGTGACCGACGGTCAGATCACGACCGCCTCCATCGGTGCCGTCCAGGTGTGCGAGGCCAACCCGGATGTCGTCTATATCGGCGGTGGGGAAGTCCAGCTCCGTGGCAACGTTCAGCAGGGCGATGGCATCTACCGCTCCGACGACGCCGGCGAGACGTGGCGGCACATCGGCCTCGAGGCCACGCAGAACACCGGTCGCATCCGCATCCACCTGGACGACTGCGACGTCGCCTGGGTCGCGGCCCTCGGCATGCACTCGGCGTCGAACCCCGAGCGCGGCGTCTACAAGACCACCGATGGCGGCGAGACCTGGGAGCACACGCTCTTCGTGAGCGACGAAGCCGGTGCGGTCGACCTCGTGGTCGACGCCAACGACCCGAACGTGCTCTATGCGTCCATCTGGGAAGTCTGGCGGAAGAGCTGGGCCCTCTCCTCGGGCGGTGACGACTCGGGTCTCTGGAAGTCCACCGACGGCGGTGAGACCTGGACGGACATCACCGGCAACCTGGGCCTCGAGCCCCGCAACCCGGTCGGCAAGATCGGCGTGGCCGTTTCCCCCGCCAACTCGCAGCGCGTCTGGGCCATCGTCGAGCACCAGCCCATGGGCGGCGTGTACCGCTCGGACGACGGCGGCGCGACGTGGGAGTATATCAACGAGGATCCCAACCTCAGGCAGCGCGCCTTCTACTACACGCGCATCTATGCCGACCCGCAGGACGAAGACAAAGTCTACGGGCTGAACACCGGACTCTACCGATCCGACGACGGCGGAGAGAACTTCGACAACCGGATCAGCGTACCGCACGGCGACAACCACGACCTGTGGATCTCGCCCAGCGACCCGGACCGGATGATCAACGCCAACGACGGTGGCGCCAACGTCTCCATCAACGGCGGCGAGACCTGGACCGACCAGCAGTACGCGACGGCCCAGTTCTACCGGGTCACCACGACCGAGCACGAGCCGTATCACATCTGCGGCGCGCAGCAGGACAACTCGACGGCTTGCATGCCGTCGGGGAACTGGGACCACCTCTCCGCAACCCCCGGTGACTACTTCTACGCGGTCGGGGGCTGCGAGAGCGGTTACATCGCCCCGCACCCGGTGAACACCGACATCTTCTACGCCGGATGTTACGGCGGCGCGCTGACGCGCTACGACCACGCGACCGGCATCACGCGGG
>JBBDSM010000077.1:0-6947 GCA_040904945.1 Gemmatimonadota bacterium | reverse complement strand
CTGGGGCTGTGGCGCTCCCAACGCGGCCCACCCCACTTCTTCAACACCCTTCTAGCGCATGCAGCGCTCGAGCCCCTTCATACCGATTCCGCAGACGCGCGTAAAGCGGCCGCGCCCCGCCTACTCCTCGTCGGCGTCCGAATCGTCGTCGTCACGGGCCCCGCCGATGCCCGGCAGCGAGAGCGCATCCCGGATCTTGATCTCGATCTCGAGCGCGATGTCCTCGTTCTCGGACAGGAAGGTCTTCGAGTTCTCCTTCCCCTGACCCAACCGAAGATCCCCATAGGAGAACCAGGAGCCGGACTTGTCCACGATGCCGTGATCGACGCCCAGGTCGACGAGGAGACCGGTGTGGCTCACGCCTTCGTTGTACTGGATGTCGAACTCGGCCTGCTTGAAGGGGGGCGCGCATTTGTTCTTGACCACCTTCACGCGCGTCCGGTTCCCGACGACGTCCTGACCGTCCTTGATGGCTCCGATCCGACGGATGTCGAGGCGCAGCGACGCGTAGAACTTGAGCGCACGCCCACCGGACGTGGTCTCGGGACTCCCGAACATCACTCCGACCTTCTCACGGATCTGGTTGGTGAAGACGACCGACGTGTGCGACCGATTCACCGCGCCCGTGAGCTTCCGGAGCGCCTGGCTCATGAGCCGCGCCTGGAGGCCGACGTGCGTATCGCCCATCTCGCCTTCGATCTCGGCCCGCGGGACGAGAGCCGCCACGGAGTCCACGACCACGACGTCGATGGCGTTGCTGCGGATGAGCACCTCGGCGATCTCGAGCGCTTGCTCTCCGGTGTCGGGCTGGGACACGAGCAGGTTGTCGACGTCGACGCCCAGCTTCCGCGCATAGTTGATGTCCAGCGCGTGCTCCGCGTCGATGAAGGCCGCGATGCCCCCCTTCCGCTGGGCATTCGCGATGACCTGGAGACAGATCGTGGTCTTTCCCGACGACTCCGGACCGTAGATCTCGCTGATGCGGCCGCGCGGAATCCCGCCGATGCCGATGGCGGCGTCGAGGTTCATGGCGCCGGTGGAGATCGCCTCGATGGCCACCATACCCCCTTCAGCACCCATGCGCATGATCGCGCCCTTTCCGTACGAACGCTCGATCTGGGTGAGCGCTGTATCGAGAGCCTTCTTCTTCTGCTCGTCCGTCTTTTCGATCTGTGCCGTCCCCATATCCCCTCCGTCAAAGGGTTCCGCCTTTCGGAACCGCGTACGGGAAAGTACGCAACCCGAAGATAAAGCGAAAGTACCCAGGAATCCCCTCGTCTCGAACGCAAGCTACCGACCCGGGCGGGACGGCGGAATGCCGGATTGGGATGGCACGCCCCTTGCGACATCCCGGGCCTCGCTTACTCTTGAGTCATCCGTCGACTGGCCTTCTGCCGGTACCCTTCGAATGAGCAACGTCATCAACGGGCGTGCCCGCCTCCGTTTCGACAGCCTCGAGCAGGTCACCACCCCGGACGGCTCCGGGCGTGTGGCCGTGCGGCTCGAGTGGCGCGGGGATATGTTCGAGGGCGAAGTGCCCTGCCTGCAGACGCAACAAGGCATCCTCCGGGCCGCCGCCCAGGGCACCGTCGCCGCCACCGTCGCCTCGACCCGGGGCGAGAACGGAACGAAGATCCAGCTCGAGGTCGTCGGCGTGAAGGCGGTGAGGGCGTTCGACGGATGGGTCGTGGTGGCCCGCATCAACGGCGCGGCTGGGAACGAGACCTATCGGCTCCTCGGCGCCGCCCCCTGCGAGCGGGAGGAGGACCTTCCCGGCGCGGCGGTCAAGGCGGTGCTGAACGCCAGCAACCGGATTCTGGAACAGAGAGTCGCGCGGTAGGAGTGCGCCGGGGCGAGTCCGGCCGGACCACCGACTCGCCAACCGCATGAGGAGCGCATGAAGGTACCGCACGGCCCGAGGGTCCCGCACATCGCCGGCCTCAAGGCCGCCCGTCGCGTCATCGGCCGGGTCGTCGGGCCCGTCCGGAAGCCCCCCGGGTCTCCGCCAGGCACGCTCGTCCACACCGGCACCCGCAAGGTCGAGCAGGTCCACGTCTCGCACATGTCCTATGACGACGAGGAGCTCCACGAGTCGTCCGGAGCCACCCTCGACGAGTTCCTGGGCGCGCTGCCTCCCACCCCGGACCCGTCCCGCGTCGACTGGGTCAATGTGGACGGCCTCCACGAGCCGGGCCTACTCGAGCAGCTCGACTCCCGCTACGGCATCCACCGGCTGGTCCTCGAAGACGTGCTGAGCACGCACCAGCGACCGAAGACGGAAGATCACGGGAGCTACTTCTTCGTCGTCCTTCGGATGTTGTGGTTCGACGAGAAGACGACGACGGTCGAGGCCGAGCAGGTCAGCCTGATCGTCACCGACCGCCTCCTGATCTCGTTCCAGGAACGTCCCGGTGACGTCTTCGAGCCCGTCCGGGAGAGGCTCCGGCAGGCGAAGGGCCGCATCCGGAGCCGCGGGGTGGACTACCTGGCGTACGCGCTCATCGACGCCGTGGTCGACGGTTATTTCGAGGTGCTCGAGAAAATCGGCGACCAGATCGAGGAGCTCGAGATCCGTGCCCTGACGGACGGGACGACCGACACCATGCACGCCATCCACGTGCTTCGGCGTGAGGCCCTCGTCCTTCGTCGAGCCGTCTGGCCGCTCCGCGACGCCCTTGGCCCCATGTACCGCGGAGACGTGACGCTGGTGCACGAAGAGACGAGGGTGTTCCTCCGCGACGTGCACGACCATGCCGTACAGGTCATCGACACGGTCGAGTCACTGCGGGAAATGCTGGCCGCCGCGATGGATCTGCATCTCTCCAACGTGAGCAACCGGATGAACGAGGTCATGAAGGTCCTGACGATCATCGCGACGATCTTCATTCCCTTGTCCTTCTTCGCGGGCGTCTACGGCATGAACTTCGAGCACATGCCGGAGCTCGCCCTGCCCTGGGCGTATCCGGCCCTCCTCGCGTTCATGGCCTCGCTGGCCCTGGGGATGCTGGGCTACTTCAAGCACAAGGGTTGGTTTTAGCGAATGCCCACGACGGTCAAGAAGCTGATCGAGCTCCTCGATCTCGAAGTCATCGAGCACAACATCTACCGGGGCACGAACCGCGACATCGGCACGGGGAGGATCTTCGGCGGTCAGGTGCTGGCCCAGGCCCTCGTCGCGGCGCGGAGAACGGTCGAGGGAGACCGTCCATGCCACTCCATGCACGGCTACTTCATTCTCGAGGGCGACCTCTCCGCGCCGGTCGTCTACTTCGTGGACCGGCTCCGGGATGGTCGGAGCTATTGCACGCGCAGGGTCACGGCGATCCAGCACGGCGAGGCGATCTTCAACATGTCGTGCTCGTTCCACCGCCCGGAGACGGGGCTGGAGCACCAGATGGCCATGAGGGACACCGTCGGCCCGGAAAGCCTGCGCGACGAGCTCGACGTCCTCCGGGAGCACGCGGAGCAGATTCCACAGCGCGTGCGCGGCGTGCTGACGCAGGACCGCGTTCTCGACATCCGCCCGGTCGAGGCGGAAGACCCGTTCCAGCCCGAACGGCGAGCCCCGCGCCAGCGCTACTGGATGCGCACCGTCAACGGCCTTCCCGATGATCCGCTCCTGCACCAGGCGATCCTGGCATACGCATCGGACTACGGGCTATTGGGGGCGGCCCTTCGACCGCACGGCGTCACCTTCCGGGATCCGGAGGTGATGGTGGCGAGCCTCGATCACGCGATCTGGTTCCACCGGCCGTTCCGCTTCGACGATTGGCTGCTCTACGTCGTGGAGAGCCCGTCGTCGGGGGCGGGCCGAGGCTTCTCACGCGGCACCTTCTTCACCCGCGACGGCACGCTGGTCGCCTCCGTGGCGCAGGAAGGCGTCTTGCGCGTCCGGCGGGGCTGACCCGAACGCCGAGGTCGCGCAGGACGCACGGGAGGCCCGCGGGACGTCTCCCGCGGGCCTTCCCGCATCGGCCTAGAGCCGGATGACGAGCGCGAGGGTCACGACGCTGTCGAGCTTCTGGCTCGGCGTGAGCACGGCGGTGCCGGTTGGAAAGCCGCCGACCGTCTCGAGCGGGACGCTCAGGAGCGCCGGAACGTTGTCCCACAACAGCTGCAGGGAGGACTTGAGGGCGAGCGAGGAGTTGATCGACACGGAAAGCGAGTTGCCCCAGTCCAGCCGCACGTCGTCCGGTTCCGAGAAGCTGCTGTTCATGACCATCTGGCTCTGGAACTGTGACGTCGCGGTCAGCTGCCTGGCTGCGTCGACGGAGACTCGCCAGCCGCCGAAGCCGTCGTCCGCCCCGGGCGCTGGCTCCACGTCCTTCTGGATCGTGTAGGTGAGACCCAGGTCGGCCTTGAACCGGCCGGCGTCGGAGTCGATGAAGCTCCGGCCCACTCCACCAACGATCTGGAACCGGTTCTGGATTCCGGAGAAGGTGTTGCGGTCCCACCCGCCACCGACGAACCCGAAGCCGACCCCGAACGAGCGGTCATAGCGTCCGCGTGCGGAATAGCTCTCCGCGGTGGTCTCGGAGCGCACGGTTTCGGCGATCGTGAAATCACCCGCTGTGCCGACGGCCCTGAACGTCGTCACGTCCGACGATGCACGCACGCCGCCCACCTCGAAGGTGATCTCGTGCGGATCGCCCGACCCCTGAAGCATGCCCTTGAGCCCGAAGGTGCTGGACGACGAGTTTCCCGACGTGGAGACGTAGCTCACCTCGGTCTCGTTCTCCCAGGTGAATCCGGTCGGCTCCTGCGCCGCGGCAAGGGTGGGCGTGCTGATGAGGGCGAAAGCCCAGATCCAACGAAGGCGGGTCATGACTGGCTCCTGAGTGGTGGATTCATCTGTAAAAGGCTGGCCTCCCGGCGTCCCTCTGGCCGCTCGTATCGCTGCCACACACCGATCCGGACCGGGACGAAGACCGCCTCCAGGGGACGGATCGCGTCCCTGTCCGCGAAAAGCGGGATGCCCTGGTAGGCACCCACCCTCAGGATCTCGCCGCAGGTGATGTCGAACGGCCCTCCGACCGGGACGAAGCGGTCACCCTCGAACTCGATGTCGTCCCGCCGCTCGTACCAGAGCGCGCCCTCGGCATACTGTCCGGCGAAGTCGACGATGGGGCGAAGCTCGGAGATGGGTGTGCCCGCTGGGCCCACCAGCGTGTCGCCGGCCGCGGTAATGCGGACCGGCGCACCCTGACCGGTCGACAGACATACGGTAGCCGGCTCGCCCTCGGGCTCGGCCGGAGCTCGCGCGTCGATGATGACGGTGTCCGGCGGCGGCGGCGGGATCCGGATCGTGTCGGGCTCCACCCGCTCCATGAGCCCGGACCGGCACCGAAGTCCCGGAGCGTCGGGACAGACCGAGAGCGAGACCGAGAAGCCGAGCTTCGGAGAGCGGTACCCCGACGTGTACCCCCCGGCGGGGCGAGGGTGGTTGGCCCCCAGTACGTGCACGCCGACGCTGGCTCCACTCACGTCGGCGCGCACGCCCACGTTGACGTCGAAGCCGTTGTGTTCGGCCATGAGCATAAGGACGGCATCGTCGTGGAGCCGCCAGTGCGACGACGCCCCCATGAACCAGCCGTTCGACCCGTCGCCGTAGAAGTCTGCGCCGGAGGAGCGGCGGAACATGCCCCCGCCCCACCCGAGGGACAGGACGAGGTCGTTCTCCGGAATCCGCGAAGCGTCGAAGCCCCGTAGCTGCGCCGTGGCGACGCCGTAGAGCGAGAGTCGGGTGCGCATGGGCTCGTCCGAGCCCTCGAAGCGCCGGATGAGGCGCCGGTCCGGGTATCCGAGCCTCCCCGACGCCCGGGTCACGCCGTCACCAAAGTCCTGCCGGGTCAGGTAGCGACCGCCGACCGCCACGGCGATACCCTGCCCCCGCGGCTGGAGGAGGTTGATCCTCCCGAAGATGCCCCACATGTCGCCCCCGGACTCCGGCGACCCGAGGGACTGGATCGAGACACCCATCTCCCCGCGGTCGAAGAGCCCGACCGAAAACGACCCGTCGTCATGGTAGAAGCGGCCACCCCGAGCGAAGCCCATCTCGTTGCCGGCGTCGTCCACGAGGACGCTTCGGTCGACGTTCGTCCAGAACCCCGAATAACCCGCCTGAACGCGCATGTGCGGCAGGACGAAGGCGACCGGCACGTCCAGCAGCCCGCTGCCGTAGCGGAGCGTGCTCCCGAAGGTCGGCGCCTGCGCGCCCGCCGAAGGCGCCAGCACGAGGAACAGCGCCACCATCGAGGTGAGAACGGGCCGCATGGCTTCTACTCCTCCAAACGGTCCTCGACGTCCCTCAACCGCTTCGAGATCGAGACCACCCAGACGAGGACCAGCGCGATGGCGATGGCGTAGGCGATGAACACGTGCCAGTAGGGCCGGAGGCTCTGACGAGCCATGCCCGCGGCCGGCATAGCCGCGTCCTGGGCCCAGGCGGGGAGAGCGCCGAGCGCGAGGAACGCCAGGGCGCCGAACTGTCGGAGAAGCGCATCGGGTCGAAGCATCGGAAGTATCCGGATCATGGGTGCGATTCTAGAAGGGTGTTGAAGAAGTGGGGTGGGCCGGACCCGTGCTGCGCACGGGTGCCCCGGGAGCGCCACAGCCGACCACGGGGGGTACCCGCGCGCAGAGCGCGTGGGTCTGCCGCGGTGCCCTCCTAGGCGGCACGACGAGCCGAGAGGTCAGCCCGTCCGCCACGGTCCACGCGCTCTGCCACGAGCCCGCGGAGCGTAGCGACGCGAACGCATAGCCAAGAGCTACGTCTAGGAGTGCCAACGACGGAGGTGGGGCTGTGCCGCCCCGAGCACCGCCGCACAAGCGGTGGTCCGAAGGGCACGAGGGGACCAACGCTATCGCGTCGGTGCCCGCGGCACCGGACTGTGTCATAGCTCCTCCCCGATGTCACCACATCGCATTCGTCGCTCTTCCTTGTCCGG
>JBBDSM010000076.1:0-6962 GCA_040904945.1 Gemmatimonadota bacterium | reverse complement strand
AGTGTCGATGGCATTTCCCGCCCGCTTCTCCGCCTCGACGGCTGGCCTCGCCGCGCTCGGCGTTCTGCTGGCCTGGAGCCCGACCTCCCGCCCGGCTGACCACACGCTCGCCGAGCGAACCGTCGACGGTTTCGCCATCCAG
Organism: Gemmatimonadota bacterium; assembly: GCA_040904945.1. GTDB lineage: Bacteria > Gemmatimonadota > Gemmatimonadetes > Longimicrobiales > Gaopeijiaceae > JAWLHJ01. The sequence continues at coordinate 6,820 of JBBDSM010000076.1, read as the reverse complement.
AATCCGACGGTCATCGATCGCTGCGCGCGCTGCCATACGGTCGACGACGAGGGGCGCATGTCGCGCATCTCGTACCTGCGCAAGACGCCCGAGGGCTGGCAGACGTCCATCCGCCGCATGATGGCGCTGCACGGTGTTCGCCTGAACCAAGCCGATGCCCGGGAGATCGTCCGCTATCTGGCGGACGAGCAGGGGCTCGCGCCGGAAGAGCTCGAGCCCGGCCGGTTCGAGGTCGAGCGTCGGCTCATCGAATTCGACTACGAGGGCGACTCTGGTGTGGAGTACACGTGCATCCAGTGTCACTCGATGGGCCGCGTGATCACACAGCGCCGCGCGGACGAGGAGTGGGGCTTGCTCCTTGCGACCCACCGGGCGCTCTACCCCCTCGTCGATTTCCAGGCGTTTCGGCGCCCCGGTCCGCCGCCGGAGGAGGGCGACCCGAGGCATCCCATGGACCAGGCCATCGCCCACCTCTCCGAGGTGTTCCCGCTCGAAACGCCCGAGTGGTCGGCGTGGTCGGCCACGAAGCGTTCGCCGCGGCTCGCGGGGACGTGGGCTCTGTCGGGGTACGAGCCGGGGAAGGGCCCGATCTTCGGAACGGTGACCGTGTCGGTCGATCCGGACGACCCCGACGTCTTCAGCACCACGACCTCGTACGTGCACGCGGAATCGGGCGCTCGTTCGACACGCTCGGGCGACGCCCTCGTCTACACCGGCTACCAGTGGCGTGGTCGCTCGAACGCCGGAGCCAGCGACGAGCTCCGCGAGGTCATGACCGTCGAGCGAAGCCAGCAGGAGATGTCCGGCCGGTGGTTCACGGGGGCGTACGACGAGCGCGGCTTCGACGTCACGCTGAAGCGAGTCGGGGGAGCCCCGGTGGTGAGCGGGGTTCATCCGATGGCGCTCGAGCGGGGGCGCACCGTGGATGTGCAGTTGTTCGGGGCCGGCCTGACCGCGGCGAGCGCGTCGGAGATCGACTTCGGCTCCGGAGTATCGGTCAGCTCGGTCGAGGGGCCGAGCGACGGCGTGCTCCGGGTGCGGCTGACCCTCGCTTCGGACGCCCGGCTCGGAGCGCGCGACCTCGTCGGCTATGGTGCGCTGCTCCCGAACGCCGTCGTCGTCCATGACGGGGTCGACCGCATCGCAGTCACGCCACGCACCGGAATGGCCCGCATCGGAGGCGAGGCCTTCCCCAAGGGCTTCGAGACGTTCGAGGCCATCGGCTTCGACGACGGTCCCGACGGGGAGCCGGAAACGGACGACGACCTCGAGCTGGGCAGAGTCGAGGCTGCCTGGCACCTCGAGGAGTACGCGGCCGTGTACGGTGACGACGACCTCGCCTTCGTCGGCACGCTGGGTCAGGACGGAGTCTTCACGCCCGCGGTGGACGGGCCGAATCCCGCTCGGGCAGGGAACCGCAACAACATCGGCGACGTCTGGGTCGTGGCGACCCACCGGCCCGGATCGGGGAGGGCGCTGACCGCGAGGGCCCATCTGATCGTCACCGTGCCGCTCTACATGCGCTTCGAGCCATGGCGTCCGGTGGACGACGGACGCACCCCCGTGGGGAACGGCCGATGACGCCCCCCGTTGCGACCGGTGCCCTCGAGGAGACGGGGACGAGCCCGGTGCTCGCGCTCCGGGAGTTCCACACGTTCGGCGCCCGTGGTGCGCGTTTCCTGTACATGGTGCCCTCGGCCGGCATCTTCCGGATGGACGACGCCGGATGCGCCATCCTCGACGCACTCGAAGCGGGGCCGCTCGACACCGACGCGCTGGTGGACGCCTTGTCCGACGACTTCGATGCGGACCGCATCCTGGAGACCATCGAGGAGTTGGTCGAGATCCGCGCCGTCGGGCATCCCCACGCCCCGAAGGAGCAGGTCCCCAACGACCTGCCCCCGGCGGATTTCCCGCTCAACACCATGGTCCTCAACGTCACGAACAAGTGCAACCTGGCGTGCACCTACTGCTACGAGTACGGCGACGACAAGATCGTCGACACGCAGTACGGGAAGCAGCCGAAGTTCATGAGCGACGAGACGGCCGAGGAAAGCGTCGAGTTTCTGCTGGCCGAGTCGAAGCACCAGCCGGTCGCGCACCTCACGTTCTTCGGGGGTGAAACCCTCCTGAACTTCCCGGTGCTCCAGAAGACGGTGGCCTACGCGCGGCGCCGGGCCGCCGAGGAAGGCAAGCGCATCGAGTTCAGCCTCACCACGAACGCGACGCTCCTGAAGCCCGAGATCATCGAGTGGCTCGCGGACAACCAGATCGGGGTCACGATCTCCATCGACGGCCCCAAGCAGGTGCAGGACGGGCTGCGGGTCTTCCACAACGGGAAGGGCACCTACGACGTGGTGCTGCCGAAGATCAAGGATCTCCTCGCGGCGCACCGGTCCAGACCCATCGGAGCGCGCGTCACGCTGACCCAAAAGAACATGGACGTACTCCAGATCTTCCGGCACCTCACCGAAGAGGTGGGTTTTTGGGAGGTCGGGCTCGCGCCGGTGACGACGCAGGACAAGCGTGACTACGCCATCACGCCCGAGGGCAAGGACATGATGCTCCGCCAGTTCGAGGAGCTCGCCGAGGAGTGGCTCGAGTGCGCGCTCCGGGACGAGCATCACGGCTTCTCGAACGTCCGCGACACCATCGAGGAGATCCACAAGGGCGTCAGCAAGGCGTATGGATGCGGGGCCGGCCTCGGCCTGATGGGCGTCGCCACCGACGGCGACGTCTCGCTCTGTCATCGCTTCGCCGGCTCGCCGGAGCACACCATCGGAACCGTCACGGACGGGGTGGACCGCGAGAAGCAGGGGCGCTTCCTCGTCGACCACCATATCGCCTCGAAGACCGACTGCCACACCTGCTGGGCGCGCCCCATCTGCTCGGGTGGCTGCTACCACGAGGCCCACGTGCAGTACGGCACGTCGTCCCACGCCAACCTGCACTACTGCACGTGGGTTCGGAGCTGGACCCACACCTGCCTGGAGATCTACGGAACCCTGGCGGAAGAGAACCCGACATTTCTGGAGCGGTTCGACGCATGAAACACCTCAAGCCCATCAATCAGAAGGCAGCCCGCATCGAGGCATACGTCGCCCACGAGGCCGCGCAGGCGAAGGCCGAGGAGATGGACGTCGTCGGTCTGGGGGGTAGGCCGCCGCACGAGGAGAACGGGCCCCATTTCCCGCTGGGCTGCTCGCTCGTGTTCGCGCCTGGCTGGGAGGTCGACTCCCAGGGCGGGACCGCGGGCCTCTGCCAGCCCGTGGAACGCGACATCTTCGACTGCCACCTGTCGTGCTTCTGGCCCGCGCACGTCCCCGACCAGCTGAACCACGCTCAGGACTGGACGGGTAAGTGCGCCTCGGCGCAGAAGGACTGGCGCAAGCTCGACCTGATTTTCCCGTAGCGCATCCCGAGTCTTCTCCAGCCAGGAACCTGTCCTCCTTGGGCTTTCGCACGATGCTTCGATCGATTTCCGTCCGTGCGGCGTTCGCCGCGTTCCTCCTGTCCGTCGGAGGGGCGCCGATCTCCGCGCAGACCGCCACCTGGTACATCGCGACCTATACGCATGACGTCCTCGTCTGGGACGAAACGAGCGAGGAGGTCATCGACCGGATCGAGATGAACAACTTCATTCCGACCCGGATCCTCGTGAACGAAGACCAGACGCGGCTGTACGTGCAGGAGGCGTCGGCCCAGCGGATCGAGGTGGTCGATCTGGCCCAGCGTGAGGTCGTCGACGAGTTCACGCTTTCCCACGACAGCGTGACGGTGCGTATCGACGGCTTCGCGCCGCATCCGTCCGGAGATCGCGCAGTCATCTTCGCCAAGCGCTACACGGCGCTGGCGGACCGCTACCGGGTCGAGGGGCCGTTCCTGCTCGAGTACGATCTACGCACCAAGCAGGTCACCGACACGATTCCCTGGCCCGACGACGAGCCCCGGGACCGAGGGGTCGGATTCCGTTATTCCCCGGACGGTGAGACGCTCTATTTCTTCGTCGAGGACATCATCGCGGTCGACTCTGAGACGTACGAGGAGGTCGACCGGTGGGAGATCTCGGAGCCGCTGGAGCCCGGTCTTGGACGCCCGAGGTTCGGCGTGAACCCGGGCACCTACGACGAGGGTGGGGTCGCGACCGGCCTCTACCGCATGACGGACCCCATCCAGAACCGCGACATGATGGGCGTCGCGGAGGTCCGGCTCAGCGACAAGGAGGTCGAGTTCTACACGCTCGGCCCGTCCGAGCCCGTCGGTAGCTTCGCGCTCGCGCCTGGCGGTGAGAAGGCGTACGCGCTCTACACCAGCATCGGGCACTACGAGTTCTGGGAGTTCGATCTCCTGCAGCGGCGCGTCGCCCGGAAGCATCCCTTCGAGGGACGCCCCCGCATGGGGCTGCGCGTGAGCGCCGACGGGGAGAAGCTCTACGTCTTCGTGGCCGGAAACACCATCGACGTGTACGACACGGGCACCTTCGAGCTGCTCCGTACGGTCGAGTTCGATGCCGACATGATCGGGACGGTCGTGATTCCAGGTGGGTGATGTTCGTCGTGCCCTGGAGTACGTCCGGCCCTATGCCGGCGCGCTCGTGCCTGTGGTGGTGCTGTCGCTCCTCGGTACGGCGCTCAACTTGGTTCTACCGTACCTGTCGAAGCTCATCGTCGACGACGCCATCATCGCGGGGGACTTCGGTGCGCTCCTCCGGATCGTCGGCCTCTTCGTCGCGATCACGGCGATCTCGTTCGGCCTGAACGTGTTCAGCGGGATGCGCTACACGAAGGTATCCGCGGATATCCTCTTCGACATGCGGCTGCATCTCTACCGGCACCTGCAGCGGCTGTCCCCCCGCTTCTACGCGAAGACCCCTCTCGGCGACATCGTGTCGCGCATCAACGGAGACATCGGCGAGATTCAGCGAGTGACGTCGGAGGCCGCGCTGGCGTGGTTCGGGCAGGTCGTCGCCCTGGTGGGGACCGTCGCCATGCTGCTCTATCTCGACTGGCAGCTCTTCCTGGTGGGGCTCGTCGCCATGCCCCCGGCGCTCTGGGCGCTCCTGCGCTACCGCCGGCAACTGGAGGACCGGGTGCGCGTGCTCAGGGAGCGCAGCGCCGACATCGGGACCTTCCTCATCGAGAGTCTCCAGGGGATGCGCACCGTAGTGGGCGCCAACGCGCAGGGCAGGGAGGTCGCCCGATTCCGTGGCCGCAACGACTCTTTCGTCGACGCCCTGCTCTCCATGCGGCTGTTCACCTATCTGGCGGGCGGGCTGCCGGGGCTGCTCCTGTCGGCCGGCACGGGGGTCGTGTTCGTGTACGGCGGTTATCGCGTCATCGAAGGCGCCATGACCCTCGGCACGCTGGTCGCGTTCATGGCCTACCAGACGCGGCTGATGGGTCCCGTCCAGGGTCTCATGGGGATCTACACGAACCTGGCCACCGCTCGCGCGTCGTTGGTCCGGGTACACACGCTGCTGGACACCCCGCCCGATGTGGTCGAGCCCACCTCGCCCCGCCGACTCGCCGAGTGTCGGGGCAGGGTCACCCTCGAGAACGTCGATCTCGACTTCGGCCGCGGGAGCCAAGGGCTGTACGGTGTCGATCTGGACATCCCGGCGGGTCAGGTTGTCGCCATCGTCGGCGCGAGCGGCAGCGGCAAATCCACCATCGCCGACCTGCTCGGCCGCCATCTCGACCCCGACGTGGGGCGCGTCATGCTGGACGGCCACGACCTTTGTGAGCTGCTCCTGGATGATGTCCGGAGACACGTCGCGATCGTCGAGCAGGACCCGTTCATCTTCCACGCCAGCATCGCGGACAACGTCCGGTACGCACGCCCCGAGGCCCGCGACAGCGAAGTCTCCGACGCGATCCGGGCGGCGGGGCTCGATGCGCTCGTCGCCGCCATGCCCGACGGCGCGGGGACGGTGGTCGGAGAGCGCGGCCGCCAGCTCTCGGCAGGTGAGCGGCAACGGCTGGCCATCGCCCGGGCCTTCCTCGCCGATCCCGCGGTCCTGGTCATGGACGAGGCCACCGGGGCGCTCGATCCCTCGTCGGAAGCCACGGTGCTCGCGGGCTACGACCGGGTCATGAAGGGGCGTACGACGATCCTCATCACGCACCGGATCGACCTCGCCCGCCAGGCCGAGCGCGTCGTCGTGGTGAAGGACGGACGCATCGCGGAGGACGGATCGGCGGCGCGCCTCGAAAAACGGAGTGGGGCGTTCCGGGACATCTTCCTCGACGTAGTTCGGGGCTGAGGCGGGCGCGGTGCGGGACGACGCCATCTCGGTCGCCGTGATCGACAGTGGCGCCAACGCGCCGCACCCGCATCTGCCGGAGGTCGCGGGCGGCGTCGCCTTCGACCTCAAGGGGCGTGCGTCGGACGACTACGTGGACCGCTTGGGACACGGAACCGCGGCCGCGGCCGCGATCCACGAGAAGGCTCCCCGGGCACGGCTGTACGCCGTGAAGGTCTTCGACCGGGAGCTCGCCACGACCGTGAAGACCCTGGCACGGGCCATCGACTGGGCCACGGATGAGGGGATCCGTATCGTGAACCTCAGTCTCGGCACCCCCAACGATTTCCGGCAGCCCGAGCTCGCACCGTCCGTCGCGCGCGCGGTGGAGCGCGGAACGATCATCGTCTCGGCCCACCACTTCGACGACCGGCTCTGGTATCCCGGCGCCATGCCCGGGGTGCTGGGCGTGGTGATGGACGCCGACCAGCCCCGGGAGCGCGTCGAAGTCGCGGACATGGACGGCGCGAGCGTGGTGCGTGCTTCGCCCTACCCGCGTCCCGTACCCGGCGTCCCGCC
>JBBDSM010000075.1:0-7251 GCA_040904945.1 Gemmatimonadota bacterium | reverse complement strand
CGCGAGGGCGTGGTACATCTGGTAGCGTGCGCCGGTCTCGAACGTCGCGAGGTCCTGCTCGCTCAGCGTCGCCCGCAGCGCGTGCGCTCCGAATGCGCCGAGCGCGACGGCGATCCCCGCGAAGGCGGCGCCGAGTCCCAGGAAGAGCCGTTCCATTCAGCTTGCTCCTTAGAGGGTATGGTTTCGGAACCTCGTGACCACGCGCCGCCATGCCAATCCCTCGTTGACCGGGATCGGCCCCACACCTAGCTTTTCAGCCGCTTCACCAACCCGGTGGCGCGCCCTCACGAACCCACAGCGGACCTCGTCCATGTCCAAGCGGCAGCCCGGCCAGAGTCGGAACAAGAAGAGCGAAGGTGAACCCGACGATCTCTTCATCGCGCGGGTGCTGGACCTCGGCAAGTGGGCTCAGGCCAACCAGCAGGTCATGACGGTGCTGGGGGTGCTCGCGGTGATCGCCGTGGCCGGCGTGATCTACTACGGGAACTATCGGCGGTCGCTCGACCAGCAGGCCGCCCAGTCGCTGGAGTCCGTCCACCAGTCCATCGCCATCCAGGACGAACAGGGCGCGCGCGATCAACTCGTGACGTTCCTCGAGCGCTACGGCAGCACGGCGTACGAGGGCGAGGCCCGGCTGCTCCTCGGTGACCTCTACCTGCGGGGCGGTCAGCCGCAGCAGGCCGAGGCCGTGCTCGAGCCCATCGGGTCCAGCCCGCGCGATCCCATCGAGCTCCAGGCTGCCATGCTGCTCGCGAAGGCGTATGAGGAGGAAGAAGCCTGGGCGGACGCCGAGGCGACCTACCTCACGATCGCCGATCGGTCGGAGCTCTCGTTCCAGATCGACGAGGCGCTCTCCTCGGCGGCTCGGATCCGCGCCGATCAGGGCAACGTCGCGGGTGCCATCCAGCTGTACGAGCGCGCGCGGGACCGGCTCGAGGAGGGCGATCCGCTCCGCGGACACTTCGAGATGCGGATCGCAGAGCTCCGGGCGCGCCAGAGCACCTGAGGTGGGTCAAAAAGGCTTTCTGAGGCAGCTTCTGAGGTTCTACGGTGCGAAACCCATGGGATATCGTGACCCTGCGTCGATCTCATGTGACTTCGCATAATACATATTATGTTGCATTCGAAGATCGAGGGCCGAGGCCTCTCTGGTATTCGGTACCCGTAATCCTGCCCCGGATCGACCTCCTGCCGGGCCTCCATTGGCTCCCCTCGATCACGGCACCCGCGTCTGCCACGGTTCGAGCGCCCGAACCCGCACGGGCACCGTTCCGGCCCCGACCATCCCCAGCTTGATGGCTGCGGCGTAGGACACGTCGATGATGCGGCTGTCCGGCTCGTGAAACGGTCCGCGGTCGTTCACGCGGACGATGGCGGTCCGCCCGTTCGCGAGGTTGGTCACCTCCACGTAGGTCGGTAGCGGAAGCGTGCGATGCGCGGCGGTCATGAGGTTCATGTCGTAGGCCTCGCCGCTGCTGGTGGGTCTACCGTGAAACTGGTTGCCGTACCAGGACGCCACACCCCGCTCATCGTAGAGGTACGAACTGTCCAGGACGCGGTATTGCCGGCCGCTCTGCTCGTACTGGGCCATGTTGCCCTGGCGGGCTGGCGGCTCGACGCGCGGGACGGCGTTCGCGATGTCGGCCGGCGCGGGCGGCGGCGAGATGAACTCCGGTGAGCCGACCATAGTACAGCTGGTACCGGCGATCAGAGCGATCATGGCGGCTCCGATTCGGCTCGTAGAACGTGAGCCCACCGCACGGCGACTCACGCTTCCATCTCCGCGTACACTTCGTTCACCCATCGCTCCTGCTCTCCTTTATTCAAAGATGCCAAGCCGCTGCTGGTAAACCGGTTATCATTGGTCACCTCACGCAATACCGAGACGACTGGAGGCCACTTCGGAAGCGGTGCGTCGGGCTCCTCGAGCTCGATCTCGAGGAGCGCCAGTCCTTCGAGACCTCCTGTAAATCGATCGACCTCCCAGGGTCCCGAGCGATGGCGCACCTTCTCGATGATCCGCTCCGCGGCGACCTCGAAGAGCATCGCGGCCATCTCCTCCGTGACCGTTTGTTCGACCTCGCGTCGGCGCACACCCGAGCCGCTCTTACACGTGAGGACGGGTCCACGCTCCTCTCCCACCCGGATCCGCACCGTGCGCGGCCCCGCGACGACGTATCCCTGCCGCAACGGCCGCCCGGGTCCCAGTGCCTCCCATCCGCCCGGCGCCACCCGCACCAGGAAGCGTCGCTCGATCTCCCAGCTCATGTCGAGAGCTCTCGCCCGCCGTCGTCGGGCGTCGCCGGCTCCAGTGGCTTCCGCCCCAGCACCGCGATCCTCCGTCTCAGCATGGGCATCCAACCCTGCAACAGCCGTTCCGCCGTCCGGAGTCCGGGCACGTGCGACTCCGCATAGTACGCCTTCTCGATCTGGAAGCCCGCGTCCTCCAGGAGGCCCCGCATGCGGCCCATCGACTTGTAGTCGACGTGGGTGACGTCGCGCGAGAGGAGAATCTCGTTGTTCTTGAGGATCTCGAGGATGTGGCCACGATGCGGCGTCCAGGTGCTGAAGCGCCCGCCCGGCTTGAGAAGCCGATACGCTTCACGCGCGACCCGCGCCGAATCGTCCGGATAGAGGTGCTCGAAGAGGTCCGCGGCGATGACGACGTCCCACGCGCCGCCGGCGAGTCCCGTATCGCCCGCGTCCGCGCAGACAAAGGACAGACCGGGCAGGTCGCCCTCTTTCTGACGGGCCTCGCACAACTCGATGGAACGTCGGCTGAAGTCGACCCCCACGACCTCGAGACCCTGCTCGGCGAGGGCGAACGAGAAGGTGCCCCACCCGCACCCGAGGTCTACGACGCGTGCGCCAGCCGGGGGCTCGTGGATGTCGAGGACCTTCCTCAGGCGGTAGCGCTGGAACGGCGAGTCGACGTCGACGATGTGCTCGGCTTCCCTGCCCTCGAAGTAGTCGCTCGAGTCGTAGTACTCCCGGTCGATCTCCTTCCCGGTCAAGCTCGGTCTCCCGGCATCGAGATGCTCATAGCCGCCCGAAGATCGCCTGGATACGCAGCCACCAGACGCGCCAGATGGCCTCACGAACGATCTTCTTCGACATCTTGGACTCACCGTAATCCCGCTCGGTGAACAGGATGGGCGTCTCGACGAGCGCGAAGCCCTTTCGGAACGCCCGGTACTTGAGCTCGATCTGGAAGGCGTAGCCGTTCGATTGGACCAGGTCGAGGTCGACGGCCTCGAGGACCCTCCGCCGCCAGCCGTTGAATCCTCCCGTCGCGTCGCGCACCGGCATGCCGGTAATGGTGCGAGCGTACCACGATCCGAAGTAGCTGACGAGCAAACGGCTCATGGGCCAGTTCGACACGGTGACGCGCCCATCCACATAGCGGGAGCCGACGACGACGTCGAACGCGGAAGACAGGTCGATCATGCGCGGGAGGGCTTCGGGCGGGTGCGAGATGTCGGCGTCCATCTCGAAGAGGACATCGTACGATCGCTCGAGCCCCCAGCGGAAACCGGCGAGGTAGGCCGGACCCAGACCCTCCTTGCCCGGACGGTGGAGCACGTGCACCCGTGGCTCCTGCCTCGCGAGGTCGTCGGCCAGGACGCCGGTGCCATCCGGCGACGCGTCGTCGACCACCAGCACTTCGACGCGCGGGTCCTGTTCGAGAATCAACGGCACCTTCCTCGGAAGGCTGTCGATCTCGTTGTACGTCGGCACGATGACCAGAAAACGTTGATCAGCCATCACCCCTGCCTCCCCTCACGCCTGCGGCTCCCGTGACCCAGAAAGCGCCCGCCGGGACGACCTCCACGAGCGTGGTCCACACCCGAGCGGCGACCGCAACCATGCCGGCCGGGCCGGCGCCCACCTGGGGTGCCAGGAACAGGATCAGAAATCCTTCTCGCGGCCCCAGGCCGGCAGGCGCGAATACCATCAGATATCCCAGCACGTAGGCCGCCGCGAAGGAAGATCCGGCCATGACCGGTGACAGGTCCAGGCCCAGTCCCACTGCGAGCAGCCAGAACGAGCCCGCATAGACGATCCAGCTTCCCAGGGTGAGCATGAGCCAGACGAGCCCCTGTGCCGGCGTCATGACGTCGGGGCGTTCGGCGCGGGCCAGCCGGAACCAGGCCCCGAGCACCCGCGCGTAGACCGCCGGGATGGCCGCCAATCCGAGTGCCGTGACCACGATGCCCAACGCGACGAGCCCCCACATGGGGTACGGCGCCGGGCTGCGCAGCAGGGCGACGGTTCCGAGTGCCGTGGCAGCGAGGAGCGCCGCCCCCTGCCCCGCGACCGCGGCGGCCGTGGCGGTGGCGACGGCCACCCCCCTGCGGCTGGCGAGGGCGGCGAGACCCGCGATCTGCCAGACTTTCCCGGGCAGGTAGCGGCCGAGGTTGGCCACCATGAAGAGCGGCACCGAGACGCGCGGCCCGAGGGTGGGGCCTCCGAGGTCGGATACGATCCGTCCCCAGATGGCGGCCGACATGAAGTACGCGCTCGACAGCGCCACGACAGAGGCCGTGAGCGGAAGCGCCCGGAGCTGCCAGCCCCCGGGGCCCATCGCGCGCAGTTCGGAGATTCCCGGTCCCATGCGCGCCACGATGAACCACGTGACGAGCGCCGTGAGCGCCAGTTGGCCCGCGCGGAACGCCCAGGTCTTCAGGGCTCACCGTTCCGCGCGCTGGGGCGCAGCCCCAGGCCGAGAGCGATCAGGAGGCCGGCCGTGAGCAGAATGCTGATCCAAAGGCTCCAGGTGACGATCCCCGAGCGGTAGACGAGCTCCACGGACGAAGCACCCTCGGGGACGGGCACGGCGCGTAGGGTGTGGTAGGCCCGGAGGACCGGGGCCGCCTCTTCGTTCACGGTGGCTTGCCATGCGGGATACCAGTTGTCGGCGATGACGAGCAGCGCGGGGCCGTCGGACTCGACGGCGAGGCGCATCCGGTTCGGGTTGCGCTCGAGCCACGTGACGCTCCCCTCGACAGGCCGGCCCGCGGGGGCCGTGGGTGGCGCCTCCGGAAGGACGACTTCGGCTTCCGGATCGAATGCGGAGGACAGCAGGTAGGCGACGACCTCCGCGTCGTCGCGCACGACGTATTCGCCAACCAGCCGGGCGCGCGGCAGTCCGTCGTCGGCCAGCATGGTCTCGAAGACGCGCCCGTCGGCCAGTGTGGTCCGGGACACCACCGGTCCCTCGACCGACTGTCCGATCTCGAGGTCCGGCCAGAGGATGTAGCGGACGTTGAGGATCCTCCGGATGTTCGGGTTGAGCAGGTTCTGCGGGAACGACGATCCAACCATGCCGATGAGCTCGCGGTAGCGCGCGAGGTCGTTCGGGTGGTGACCGGCAGCGAGCTCGATCCCGTGGAGGGCCGGCTTCACATCCTGACCCTGGCGACGGAACGAGAGGAGTCGGTACGGCTCGTCGCTGCCGCGCTCCCGATCGAGCACGGCCTGGACGTTCCGATCGGGACCCGCCCACTCTTCGAAGTCCAGTGTCTCGATGAAGGCCGAATCGACGCGGACGGCATCGACGGCGGCCAGGGTGACCAGGCCAGCCAGGAGCGCAGCCCCCGGGAGCGCGCCCCGGCGGGCCGCCCACGCCAGACCGGTGGTGAGGCCCGCGAGGAGGAACGCGATCCAGGCCCCGCGCGTCATGTGCGGCAGGAGCCCTCGCATGACTTCGAGACGCTGCGGATGCACCTGGTCGTAGATGGTCGTCGTCCACACCGTGGTGAAGCTGCCGGAGCTGATGAGCAGCGCGAGCAGGAAGAGCCCACCGGTGATCCCACCGAGGATCTTGAGTGCGGTTCCCCACCCGGGATCGTCCCGGCGTCGCGCCAGCTCCAGAAGCCGATCGGTCCCGAGGGCCGCGAGGGTGACGGCCGCGAAGCCGAACAGGAAGAGCGCCTGGGAGGGCGCGCGGAAGAGGCGGATCCCCGGCACGATCTCGTAGAAGGCTCGCCAGACCGGCGTGTTGGCCCCGAGGGCGAAGAGGAGCGCCAGCGCGCCGAGCCCGACGAAGAAGCCACGGAGCCCGGGGCGGGAGCCGCCCGCGAACGAGACCGCGGCGAGGAGGAGCACGATGAGCCCGGCGTACTCGTGGTTGTCCTTGAACGGATTGCGGCCCCAATAGGTGTTGTCCGCCCAGGCGGCGCCACCTGCGTTGTTGCCCGCGAACTCGGGCACGATGAGGGAAAACGCCTCTTCCGGATGGATGGACCAGGAGCTCGACCAATCGACACCGGTCTCGCCGGACGCCGCGCGCGTCGTCTGGACGCGCCGCGAGTGCTCCGTCACGTAATCGATGGCCGGGAATAGCTGAACGCCGCCCACGCCGGCGCCGACCAACGCCGCTCCCAGGAAGAGCGCGAACCGCGAGGAAGCCGGTGAGCGGGCCCAGCCGCTGGAGTTGCCGGAGCCGGTGGATTCCGTCGTCTCAGGGGTCGTCCGGGCTACCTGGACCGTCCGGAAGATCGCGAACAGGCCCACGCCTCCGAACAGGAAGTAGGCCATCTGGAAGTGCGTCGTGAGCAGGATCAGTCCGATGACCAGCGCGATCGACGCGAAGCTCTTCAGGCTCGCCCTCACGAAGTGCCGCTCGACGGCCCAGAAGAGAAGCGGCGCGAGGGCCGTGACGAACATCTTCCCGTCGTGGCCGGGGTGGACCAGGCTCACGAAGAACGGTGCGAGCATGTAGGCGGTTCCGCCGAGAAGCGCGGCGCCCCGAGAAGCTCCGAGCGCGCGCACCCATCCGAACATGAAGAAGCCGGCCGCCATGACGTGCAGGACGAGCTTCCACCCGAGCGCACGGTACGGCTCCAACAGCAGCAGGAGCCCGAGCGACGGCGGATAGAGCGAGTCACCGCTCGAGAGCGCCTCGATGAACGGAGTGCCGCCGAGGATGAGCGGCGCCCACCTGGGGAACGAGCCCAACTCCGCCAAGGCCTCCGCGTAGAAGGCGCGGGCGACGTAACCGAGCCCGAGGGTGTCGCTTCCGAAGAGCATCCGGTCGCTGAACACGAAGTCCCGGAAGACGAAGAGCCCGAGTGCGACGAAGAGCCCGGCTGGGATCCAGAGCGGGAGTTGGCCAGCCAGCTCCCGCGACCCGCCCTGCCCCGACGCGCCGCCGTCGGAGCCGTCCGCGCCCGATCCCGCCGAAGCCTTCCGTCTCCCTCCTTTCCGTGATCGCTCAGCCAACGTCCACTCCCTCTCCAGTGCGTTGCT
>JBBDSM010000074.1:0-7305 GCA_040904945.1 Gemmatimonadota bacterium | reverse complement strand
CCTATTCGGGACCGGTGAGCTCGAACGTGAGCATCCGGTAGTCGAAGACGCCCTTCCGGATGCCCGTCTGGAGTGCGTTCCCACCGATCATGTTTCCGAAGAACGGGATGCGGACCAGCCCGAGCAGCGAGAACAGGGGGGCCACCGCCCGGATCGCGAGGTCGCGCGGGCGCCCCACCCGGATCAACGGGGTGAGATCGCGATCGTCCACGAGCTCCAGCCCCGCTTCCGCCGCGAGGGCGGCCGCGCCACGGGGCGACTGGAGCGCTCCGAGACGCCATCCAGCCGTGAAGTCCCGGACCAATCGGAGCTCCGATGGGGCCAGTTCGGCTTCCTCACGGGCAAGGAAATCGTCCACGACGAGCAGCACCCCTCGGGGGCGACGCAGACGCGCCGCGGCGGTCCGGAAGAAGGCGCTCGCGTCACCGGCGTGCGCCAGCGCCTCGACGGACACGCCGGCGTCGGCCTGGAGCTGCGCAAGCTCCGGCGCCGGCTCGGGCTGCTCGAAGTCTCCGTGGTGCACGGTGCAGCGCTCGCCGAGGCCGCGTGCGTCGGCCAGCTCGCGGCCGAGGTCGACCTGGCGTCGGCTCAACGTCACGCCGTGCATGCGGCCGTCCGGAAACCGCGCGGCCAGATCGAGCAGGGTGCCGCCGACGCCGCACCCGAGGTCGAGGACGGTCGGCGCGCCCGGATGCCGAGCTTCGATCGCGTCGGCGAGGAGGCGGTTGACGTGCCTTTTCGCCTCCGCGGCCGTCCGGATCCCCGGCGCCCAAAGCTCCCGGTGGATGGCGAGCGCGGCCGCGCCGCCCCCGAAACGGAGGAAGCGGTCCGTGTTGCGGTCGTAGTAGCGCGCGACATCGTCCCTCGATCCCATGGCAGGTATCTCGCGCCGCGCCGTATCCGCGGCAAGGCCGGACGACCGTGCCGCGGGCGGGCCATGGGGTGGTGCGCGACCCCTGCGGAAACGAACTTGCTGGCTGGCCCGCTTCGACCCTCCGACAACCCCCGCCTCCGCGCACCGTGCCTGACGCCCTCATCCTGCAGGATCTCGGCATTATCCTCGTCAGCGCGGCCGTGTTCGCGTTGTTGGCACGACCGCTTCGGGTTCCGTCGATCGTAGCATACATCCTCGCCGGCCTTCTTCTTGGCCCCGTCACCGGCGTGCTCCACGTCGGTGAGGGCGTGGAGCTGGCGTCCGAAGTCGGGATCGCGCTCCTCCTCTTCCTGGTCGGCCTAGAGCTCTCCTTCGCCGCCATCAAGGATCTCGGGCGGGTCGCCGTGGTGGGAGGGAGCGTCCAGGTCGGGGTCTCGGCGCTGGCCGGTGCGGCCATCGCCTACGCGCTCGGGATTCCCGCGCGCGTAGCGCTCTTTCTCGGCGTCGCCCTGTCGTTCAGCTCGACCGTCATCGTGGTCAAGCTGCTCGAGCAGCGCGGAGATCTGCGAGAGACGTACGGCAAGATCACGCTCGGCATCCTGCTGGTGCAGGATCTCCTGGTCGTCGTCGTGCTCACCTTCGTCTCGGGCCTCGCTGACGGCGGCTCGACGCTCGCCGGCATGGCGATGGATCTCGCCGTCGCATTCGGTGGGATGGGCCTCCTCGTGGCCGTCGCCGTGGCCGCCTCGAGGTGGATCCTGCCCCCAGCGTTCCGCTGGATCGGCGCCTCGTCCGAGGCCACCCTCGTATGGAGTCTGGCCTGGTGCTTCCTCCTCATCATGGGCGCGGAGCGCATGGGCCTGTCGCTGGAGTTGGGCGCGTTCCTCGCGGGGATCGCGCTCGCTCAGCTCCCATTCAACGAGGATTTGCGCCGACGGGTCGCGCCCCTGGTCAACTTCTTCATCGCCGTGTTCTTCGTGACCCTCGGTGTCCACATGGATCCCGGGGGAGCGCTCGGTCGCTGGCCGCTGGCGCTGGCGTTGGTCGTGTTCGTGATGACGGTCAAGCCGGCCATTCTACTGGCTGTGATCCCGCGCCTGGGCTTCGGTGAGCGGACGGCGGCACTGACGGGACTGACGTTGGCCCAGACATCGGAGTTTTCGTTCATCCTGGCTGGCCTGGGTTTCTCGGCGGGTCTGATCGGTCAGGAGCTGTTGTCCGTCATCGGCTTGATAGGGCTGATGACGATGGGCCTGTCCTCGGCGCTCATTCTGAACTCCCGCCGGGTGTACGCGCGTCTCCGGGCGCGGGGCATTCTCAAGCTGTTCCGGGCTCCCCACGAGGGCGTTCGCGATCGTGAAGGCGCCGGCGGTGGACACGGACCCGCCTACGGTCTCCGGCACCATGTCATCGTGGTGGGCATGAACTCGCTCGGGAAGCGCATCGTCCAGGGACTCCGCGACCGCGATGTGCCCACGCTCGCCGTCGATATCGATCCGTGGAAGCTGGCGGGCGTGGAAGGCGCGACCCTCCTCGGCAACAGCGACGACCTCGCCGTCCTCGAGTCCGCCGGGATCCGGCGGGCCCGGCTTCTCGTGTCGGCCCTTCAGATCGAAGATGCCAACAACCTGTTGGCCTACCGTTGCCGTACCCTCGGCGTCCCGTGCAGCATCCACGCCTTCGACATCGCGGTCGTCCCGGATCTGCGTGAGATCGGCGCGACCCACCTCATGGACTCGAAGACGGCCGGAACCCGGCGCCTGACGGAGGCGCTCGGCGCCGAGGGGATCTACGGATGATCGAGCTCGCCATGCTTCTCGCGGCCGCGGCCGCCGGGTTCGGAATCGCGCGGCTTTTCGGCCTTCCTGCGATTCCGTTCCTGATCTTCGCCGGCTTCTGTCTCTCGCTCGTCGCGCACATGGAGTCCGCCTACCTGCAGGACAGCCTCGTGCTCGGCATCACGTTTCTCGTCTTCGTGGCCGGGATGGAGCTCAATCCGAGACGGGTGCGGCGGCAGAAGACTGCTGCGGTGGCCGTCGGGACCGTACAGTTCATTGTCCTCGGTGCGCTCGGATACGTGGCGGCACGCGCGCTGTCGTTCGACGCGCAGACGTCCGTCTACCTGGCGCTGGCGCTGACGGCCTCGTCCACACTCGTCGTCGTCCGGATGCTCCAGCGGCGCAGGCAGCTCTTCGAGTCCTTCGGGCGGCTCGTGATCGGGGTGCTCCTTCTCCAGGACCTCGCGGTCATCCTGCTGATTCCGGTGGTGACGCGACTCCCGGAGGGGACCGCATCGGTAGCGGTCGGCGTCGGAGGGACGCTGGTGCTCGCGGTCGTGGCGTACGTGCTCCTGCGTTGGGTCCTGCCCGAGCTGCTGCGCCGCTTGTCGCTCGACGAGGAGCTGCTACTGCTGGCCGTCCTGGCGCTGCTCTTCAGCTTCCTCTTCGCGTCGCAGCAGTTTGGCGTGCCGCTCGTGTCCGGAGCGTTCCTCGCGGGGCTCGCGTTGTCGTCGTTCCCCTTGAACGGCGTCGTCCGAGGTCAGCTCAACTCCCTGGCCGATTTCTTCACCGCAATCTTCTTCACGGCGCTCGGGGCCAGCCTCGGGGTGCCGACCGTTGTCGAGGTGGGGCAGGCCCTCGTGCTCGCATTGGTCGTCGTGCTGGTCACGACCCCACTGGTCGCGTTCATCGCGGAGCGCGCCGGCTTTTCGGCTCGGCCGGCCATCTTCTCCGGGTTGCTCCTGTCGCAGACCAGCGAGTTCTCGCTCGTCGTCGGTCTGCAGGGGGTCATGGCGGCGCAGATCGGGGACTCGACCTTCACGGTCATCACCCTCGTCACCTTGATCACGATGACCCTCACTCCCTTCCTGGCCAACGATCGCCTGGCGATCGGGCTCATGCACCTCCATCCGGCGCGCCGATCGCCAGTCCGTAGCGACGAGCCGCCAGAAGGGCACGTTCTCCTGCTCGGCTGCGGCGTGAGCGGGATGCCCCTTCTCGAGACGCTCGTGATCGGAGCCCACCGCGTGGTGGCGGTCGACGACGATCCCCAGATCGTCGAGCGTGTCCGCGAGGCCGGCGTCGAAGCGATCAGGGGCGACGCGGCGGACGTTTCGCTGCTGAGACGCGCGGGCGCCGACCGGGCGCGGGTCGTCGTCTCCACGGTCCGTGTGGAGGACAACGAGCACCTCCTGGCCATGGCCGGTGACGTGCCCGTGTTGGTCCGGGTCTTCAACGTCGAGGATGCGGATTGGATTCGGG
Organism: Gemmatimonadota bacterium; assembly: GCA_040904945.1. Classification (GTDB taxonomy): domain Bacteria; phylum Gemmatimonadota; class Gemmatimonadetes; order Longimicrobiales; family Gaopeijiaceae; genus JAWLHJ01. The sequence continues at coordinate 3,171 of JBBDSM010000074.1, read as the reverse complement.
CGCGGGGTGGCACTCCGGTGCTGTACTCGGACGCGGCGGCAGAGGGGTTTTTGGAGTGGTTCGATCGCGGCGGATGGGAGAGGCCGGACGAATTGGCGGACGAGGAGATGGAGCAGGTGCTGTAGGGGGCTTTTTCGGGTGGGCGACCCCTCCGTGATTCGCCTTCCGGCGGGCTGTTCCCTATGTCCGCGACTCCTGACGTCCGCGGGTCGTCGACGGGCTGGGGGGCAAGACGCTCGAGGTGCTGCGCACCCGAGCGGCCAACCACTCGCCCTTCGCACTGCCCCAACCACCTTCGGCGCGGCCTGCGTTACAGATCGATGGTCTGGCCGAGGCCTTTGCGCTCGGCTTCGCGCACGGCCAGTAGGGCGACGGCTACGTCCTGGACGGCGTTGCCTACCGACTTGAAGTAGGTGATCTGGTCGCGGGTGGTGCGGCCCTCGGCGCGGCCGTCCAGCACCTCGCCGATGTCGGCGGCGATGTGGTCCTCGCCGAAGACGCCTTGCTGGATGGGGATGATGAGATCGCCGGCCTCTTCGAGGGCGGCGTCCCGGGCGTCGACGAAGACGCGGGCGCGTAGGAGTAGCTCGCCAGCGATCTCCTGCATATCGGGCTTGAACGAGCCGACGCCGTTGACGTGCACACCGGCGCTTGCCGCGTCATGCGGGAAGACGGGGGTGGCGCTGGTGGTCGCGGCGCAGATGACGTCAGCGCCAAGTGCGGCCTCGGCGGGGTCGTCCACCGCCCGTGCTTCGACGCCTTCCAGCTCGGCCGCGAGGATGCGGGCGGACTCGCCCGTCCGCGAGACGATCCGGACCTCCCGGATATCCCGCACGGCCCTGACCGCTTCGATCTGGGCGCGTGCCTGGCCGCCGGCGCCGTATACGGTGAGGACGCGCGCGTCCTCACGCGCCAGCGCCCGAGTCGCCACGCCCGATCCGGCGCCCGTGCGGAGCGCCGTGAGGTACGTGCCGTCCATCAGGGCCATCGGCACACCGGTCTCCGGGTCGAGCAGCAGCACGATCCCGTGGATGGAGGGGAGCCCCCGCTCCGCGTTCTTCTGGAAGATGGACACGATCTTCGCGCCCAACGCTCCGGACTCCTCGAGGTAGCCGGGCATGAACAGCGACGTGCCGAGGGGCGTGTGCAGGCCGAGGCGCACCGGCGACTGCGCCCGGCCCCGGGACAGCTCCGAATACGCGCCCGCCACGGCGTCGATGGCCGCGGACATGGGGACGGCCGACACGACGTCGTCGCGGGTGAGGACCTTGAGACGCACGGCTCAGCCTTCCGACATGAACGGGTACCGGTAGTCCGTCGCCGGCACGAACGTCTCCTTGATGCTCCGCGCCGAAACCCACCGGAGCAGGTTGAGCGCCGATCCGGCCTTGTCATTCGTGCCGCTGGCGCGGCTGCCGCCGAACGGCTGTTGGCCGACCACGGCGCCCGTCGGCTTGTCGTTGATGTAGAAGTTGCCGGCGGCGTGGCGGAGTACCTCCATGGCGCGGCGCGCCTCGGTCCGGTCGCGCGAGAAGACGGCTCCGGTGAGGCCGTACGGTGAGGTGCCGTCGACGGTCCGTAGGGTCTCCTCCCACTTCGCGTCCGGATAGACATGCACCGTCACCACCGGTCCGAAGATCTCCTCGCACATCGACTCGTAGTCGGGACGGTCGGCCCGGATGATGGTGGGGCGGACGAACCACCCCTTCGAGCGGTCATAGGTGCCCCCGGCGATGACCTCTGCGTCCTTCGCGGCGGCCGCGCGGTCGATGTAGCCGCTGATCTTCTCGAAGGCGCCTTCGTGGATGACGGCGCCCATGAAGTTCCGGAAGTCCGCCGGGTCGCCCATGGCGATGCCATCGGTCTGGCGCACCAGCGGGCCTTCGATCTCCGACCACATCCCTTCGGGGATGTAGACGCGGGAGGCGGCGCTGCACTTCTGCCCCTGGTACTCGAAGGATCCCCGGAGGATGGCCGTCGTCACCGCCTCGGCATCGGCCGAGGGGTGCGCCACGATGAAGTCTTTGCCCCCCGTCTCCCCCACGACGCGGGGATAGCTCCGGTAGCCGGCGATCGCGTCGCCGATCCGCTTCCAGAGGTGCTGGAAGACTGTCGTGGAACCCGTGTAGTGGAGCCCCGCGAAGTCCTCGTGTCCGATGAGCGCGTCCGTGACCCCGGCGGGATCCCCCGGGATGAAGTTGATGACGCCAGGGGGGAGCCCCGCCTCCTCGAACAGCTCCATCAAGAGATAGTTGCTGTACATCGACGCCGTCGACGGCTTCCACAGCACGACGTTCCCCATGAGCGCGGCCGCTACCGGGAGGTTCCCGGCGATCGCCGTGAAGTTGAACGGCGTCACCGCGTAGACGAAGCCTTCGAGCGGGCGGTACTCCGTGCGGTTCCAGATGCCGGCCGAGGAGCTCGGCTGGACCGCGTAGATCTCCTCGGCGAAATGCACGTTGAAGCGAAGGAAGTCGATGAGCTCGCAGGCGGCGTCGATCTCCGCCTGGTGTGCCGTCTTGCTCTGGCCGAGGACGGTCGCCGCGTTGATCCGTTGGCGCCACGGTCCGGACAGGAGATCCGCGGCCTTCAGGAAGATTGCGGCGCGGTCCTCCCACGGCATGGTGGACCAGTCGTGCCAAGCTTCGCGCGACGCGACAATGGCGCGGGCGACCTCTTCGTCTCCGGCGCGATGCCAGGTCGCGAGCGTCCGTGCGTGGTCGTGGGGCGAGACCGCGCGTGCCGTGTCGCCCGTGCGAACTTCCTCGCCGCCGATGACGAGCGGAATGTCCAGGGAGTCGAGACCCTCGTGGCGGGCCAGCTCGGCCTTCAGCGCCGCGCGCTCGGGTGTGCCCGGCGCGTACGATAGGACCGGCTCGTTCTCTGGGCTCGGCACCCGGATCGTTCCATTCATTTGCTGTCGCCCTGTTGGAGCTCACTGATGTCCATCGACCGGCCACGCATGGGTGGTGGTCCGTGTCGTCGAGAGTCTTGCACCGTACCCAGGGTCGGGGGATGGTGTCAATCGAAGCTTGCGGATCCGCGCGCGGGGCCGCATTGTCGTCGGTTGGTTGGGCGGCGGAGGGGGACGACGGGCGGTCGGCCCTTGCATGGTTGACCTCATGCATCGAGGCCGCATGTTTATGACTCCGCAACCCGCCTGCGCGCCTG
>JBBDSM010000073.1:9707-40544 GCA_040904945.1 Gemmatimonadota bacterium | reverse complement strand
GGCAGGCCGTGACGCAGGCGCTGCAGCCGGTGCACTTGTCGAGGTCGATGGCCATGGCCCAGCGCGGCCCTTCGTGCGCGTCGGCGTACGCGCCGTGTTGGGCACCCGGGAGCGGGAACGCCGACGGCGCCCCTTCCTCCGCGTCGACCGGCACGAAGCCGCCGACGCCCTGCAGCTCCTGGAGCGGCCCGTGCCCGCCCTCCTCGGCATGGTCGTCCGCGGCATGGCCGAGCTCGGCGAGCGCGACGGCCGGCGCGATGGGCCGGTCGTGCTGATCGTTCGAACCCTCGATGGTCGCGTGCCGGCGGCGCTCGCCGGTGGGCGTGACGGACACCTTCGTCGAGAGCGTGACCAAGCCACCGGACGGCTGCTCCGAGACGCCGCCCAGCAGCGTCACGGCATTCACGCCCTGACCGGTAGCCCAACGACCCATGTGCGTGTGGCCCAAGCCCATGGCCAGCGCCACGGTGTCCTCACGGATGCCGGGATACGGCCAGACGGGCACGTCGAGCTCGCCGTGAGGCGAGTTGACGGTGACGATGTCGCCCTCGCGCAGGCCGCGGGCTTCCGCGGTCGCGGGGTTCATCTCCAGCCAGGAATGCCAGGTGATCTTCGAGACCGGGTCGGGGAGCTCCAGCATCCAGGGGCTGTTGGCGAACTCGCCGCCGCCGAAGCGGGACGACGGGTGCACCATGAGGGTGAGGTCCCCGTCGCCGTCGAAGCTCGGTACGTCGAAGGTCAGCGCGGCGTCCGGGGCCTGAAGCTGCGGCGTCGCCGGCGCCGGGGCACCCGTCTCGATCACGCCCGTGCGGAGCGCGCGGCGCCACGCCGTCTCGAAGTCACCCTCGAGGACGGTCTGGTAGCGGGCCCTCAGATACTCGTAGAACGTCGCGGCCCCGAGCTCGTGCCCGAGGTGCGACGCCACGGAGAGGAGAACGTCGCCGGCCTGCTTGCTGTCGAAGTGCGGGACGTTCTGCATGACCGGCTGCTGGATGGTCATGACGTCCGTGCGGGCCCTCGTGTCGCCCCACGCTTCCAGGAAGTGCCGGTCCGGCAGAATGAGGTCGGCCATGGCCGTGGTCTCGTCCGGCGCCGACGCGAAGCAGACCTTGAACGGCACCTGCGCGAACGCGTCGACGAAGCCGGCCGACCCGGGCACGGAATAGGCCGGGTTGGTCCCGTGGACCAGGGCGACGCCGACGTTGCCGGCTGCCATGCGTCCGATGGCGGCCTCCAGGTCGGCGTAGCTGCTCGTGGTGTCGGCCACGCCGGTGCCGTACCGGACCGTGCTGCCCACGTTGCCCGCGACTTCGTTGAGGATGAGGACCGCCAGATTCGCGGCCGTCGCGTTCCGGTGGTGCGACCCCGCCGCCGGCCCCATGGCCAGACTGGGGGTCTCGCCCGCGAAGCGCTCGGCGAGCTCACGGATGGTCGCCTCGTCCACGCCGGCCGCCTCGGCCGCCACGGCCGGGGTGTAGGTCTGGAGCAGATTCTGGTACGGACCGGCCGCGCCGCCCTCGGCGATGACCGAAGCCATGCCCAGCGCCACCGCTCCTTCCGAGCCCGGACGGATGGGGACCCACTCGTCGGCGTTGAGGCCGGTGAGCGAGAGCCGCGAGCCCAGGAAGACGAAGCGACCCTTGGCGTTTCCGTCGTCGACCGCACTCATCCGGGCGAAGCCCTTCTGGTACGCGACCGGCGACGTGCCGCTGTCGATGAAGTCGTTGCCGAACGACAGGAGCAGCCGCGCGTTGGCGATGTCGTACTCCGGAAGGCCGGCCTCGCCGTAGGCGATACGGACGGCCTCGCGGAGCGGCGCTTCGGAGACGGCGTCGTAGGTGACGCGCTCCGCGCCGAGGGCCGTGACGAATTCCCCGAGGAGGGTGTCGAGCGTCGGGCCGACATGTCCGTTGAGGAACATCACGGTCTGGTTGTCCGCGAGGTTGCCGATGCGGGCTGCCAGCAGGCGCTCGGCCTCGTCCCAGGTGCCCTGACGAAGGCGTTCGCCTTCGCGGATCATCGGGCCGGGGAAGCGGTCCGGGTTGTAGAGATGCTGGAGCGTGGCGTGGCCACGCGAGCACATGCCACCTTCGGAGACGGGGTGATCGGGGTTCCCCTCGATCTTCACGGCGCGGCCTTCACGCGTCCGCACCCACATGCCGCATCCCGCAGCACAGCCGCCGCAGGCCGTCGTGTACCACGTCGCGATGCCCGGAGTGATCTCCTCCGGTGCTACGACGTAGGGAAGAAGGCGCTCGACGTCCCCGGTGGAGCAACCCCCGAGGGTCGCGCCGGCGCCCGATGCTCCGAGCACCTTGAGAAAGTCCCGCCGCTTGATGCCGTCGGTCATGATATGTATCCGGCGCTCGAGGCTAGTAGTGGCAGACGGCGCAATCTACGGACGCCTCGTTCTGACGATGGCAGTCCACGCACCACCCCATGTTGTCACCGCCCCAGACCGGGTCTCGTTCTGAGATTACGCCCATCTCCTGCACCTCTCCGTGGCAGTCCTGACACTGGAAGCCGGCATTGATGTGCCGCATGTGCGGGAAGTGGGCATGGTCGGAAATCTTGTAGATACGCACCCACGGGATCGGCTCGCCGCGCTCCATGTAGCCCTGGATCTTGGCGACCTCCTCCGGGACGTTCGGTCCCTGGACCACCTGGTGGCAGCCCCAACAAGAGGCCACGGACGGGAGCCCGGCGTCGACCGAGCGCTCTGCGGAGTAGTGGCAGAACTGGCAGTTCATGTTCGCCTGCCCTTCTTCACTGCCCGCGTGCGAGTTGTGCGGAAATGCTATGGGCTGGACGGAGGTCTCCACGGCGCTCTCTGCGCCGCTCTCCCCCGCTCCACCACCCTGGACGAACGCGAGCCCGCCGAGGGCGAACACTCCGGCGAGGCCGCCGATCAGCCAGTGTTGTTTCATTCGAAGGTCAGGTCCTGAACGGAGCAACGCGCCCAGGAATCAGGCGCTAGGAGACACGTTCCGCTACCGTCGGGAGTGAGCTTGTGACGAATCGGAACATGGTCTTGAAAATCGGGATCAACCTACCCTGAGCCAAGGGGTGGGGTCAAGCGGGACGAGGCCTCGCCCGAGAACCTTTTCGACCCCGCGCGTGTTATACTTTTCCGCTCCACACGCGGCTTTCGCGCCCCCGTAGGCGGAGCTTCGCGGACCCACAGAGGAAGGTGTTGATGCCGGAGTCCACAACCGCGGCGCAGGTGCGAGAAGCACGACCATCGCTCGAGCTCCTCGACCATCTCGTCGAGGAAGTCGAGACGGTCTTTCACGGAAAACGCGAAGTCGTGCGCCTGGCGCTCGCCGCGTTGCTGGCCGGTGGCCACGTGCTCTTCGAGGACGTGCCCGGAGTCGGGAAGACGACGCTCTCCCACGCACTCGCCAAGGCGCTCGGGCTCGGATTCCGACGGATCCAGTTCACTTCGGACCTCCTTCCTTCGGACGTGCTCGGCGTCTCGGTCTACGACCCGCGCACCACCGAGTTCGAGGTACGGCCCGGACCGATCTTCACCAACGTCGTCCTCGCCGACGAGATCAACCGGGCGCCACCCCGCACCCAGAGCGGCCTCCTCGAGGCGATGCAGGAGGGCCGGGTCACCATCGACGACCGGACCTTCGAGCTGCCGCGTCCGTTCCTGGTGATGGCCACGCAGAACCCCCTCGAGCACCACGGTACGTATCCGCTGCCGGAGAGCCAGCTCGACCGGTTCCTCATGCGGATCACCGTCGGATACCCCGACCCGGAAGCCGAGCGCCGGATTCTCGCGGAAGCGTCTCCGAACACGCCGGTCATCGACCGCTTGCGCACCGTGCTGTCGCCCGAGCAGGTACTCCAGCTCCAGAGGCGCATCGACGAGGTTACGGTCGCCCCGGACATCCTGGACGACCTCATGGAAATCATCCAGCGCACCCGCACCTCGGCCCGCCTCCGCATGGGCGTGAGCCCGCGGGGCGGCATCGCGCTCCACCGGGCGGCTCGCGCCTACGCGCTCACGCGCGGGCGGACCTATCTCATTCCGAGCGACGTCCGCGATCTGGTGGTCCCCTGCCTGGCCCATCGCGTGATGCCGGCGGGTGGCTCGGTGGGCACGCCGGACGGGCACGACGAAGCGGCCCGCGTGCTCGAGGGGATCCTGGACGAGGTCGAGGTCCCGGTCTGATGGAGTGGGTGCGCGACGTCGTGCGTCGGATTCGCGCGTGGCGCCGCATCCGTTTCACGGCCGGAGGCGTGGCCTTCACCATCGGTACGACCGCTGTCGGCTTTGCCGCGCTCAACACCGGGAACAACCTCCTCTATCTGTTGCTCGGAGCCATGCTGGGCTTCATCGCGGTGAGCGGATGGCTCTCCGAGCAGGCGATCCGCGATCTCCACATCGAGCGCCAGATCCCGCGGGCCGTGACCGTGGGGCGCGAGCTCGTCCTGACGTACCACGTCCGGAACCGCAAGCGGTATCTGCCGAGCCTCGCCGTGGAGCTCATCGAGGCCGGACTCGCCGAGCCCGCCTTCGTGTCGCACGTGCCGGCCGGCGGGCGAGCGACGGCCCGCTCCTCCAACGGCTTCATCCGCCGCGGCGTCTACCCTCTCGGCACGCTGACCATCTCGACCTCGTTCCCGTTCGGGCTCTTCCGCAAGGAACGAGACATCGAGCTGCCGGGCGAGGTCGTCGTCTGGCCCAGGCATGATCTCGCGGTACGCGACCCGGCCCCGGGCGCAGGCCGACTCCCCCGGAGCGGCCGGTCCGCGCGCGGCTCCCTGGGTTGGCGGGGCGAGTACCGGAGCCTCCGGACCTACCGGAGAGGGGACGACCCGCGCGATATCCACTGGAAATCGTCGGCGAGGCTGCAGCGGCCGGTCGTGCGTGAGTACGAGCAGGGCGCCTCGGAAACCCGCTGGATCTGCCTGGACACGCGCGGCGTCGAAGGTGACGCGGCCGAGCGCGCCGTGGAGATCGCCGCTTCGTTGGCGGCCAGCTGCGTGGCGGAGCACCGTCCCTTCGGGCTCGCCACGCCGGAGGGCGTCGTAACCCCCGGCGACGACATCGGCACCCTGGAATCAGTGCTCGACCTCCTCGCCAGGGTCGAGTTCGATCCGGCGAGCGCGGCCCCCGCCCCGCCCGTGACGCCCCGGTCGTGCGTGCTGGTGACCCTGATCGGCGCGGAGGGCTTCTCGGACACGCTGCTGGTGACCGCCGAGGACGCCGAGGCAGCCGCCCGGTCGCGGCTGAAAGCGCTCGGGGGCGAGCCCGGCCAAGTGGTCGCGGCATGAACCTTCGTCTGCTGCACAGGCGGCTCGCGGTCCTCATGGGGCTGGCCGGGCTCCTGGCCTTCTCGGGTGGCGCCGGCTTCGAGCCGCTCACCGCCGCGCTGGCCTTCGCCGGACTCGTGGCCGGGCTTTTCTGGCACCCCGACCTCGAGCGCTCCCGCCGGCTCGAGCGCGTCTGGCTGCCGCTCGCGACGCTCCTCGTGGTGAGGGCGCTCGTGCACGTCTTCATCATCCGGGGCGACGTGGTGATCCCCGTCGTGGATCTCCTTCTGCTGCTGATGGTGGCGGAGGCGCTCCGGGCTCTCGAGGCGCCGAACGACCTGCGGCTCTACGCCCTGTCGTTCGCGCTGGTGCTCGCGTCCACGGCATACCGGCCGGGCGTGCTCTTCCTCATCGGCTTCGTCGCGTACGTGGCGCTGGCCACGGTGGCGCTCATGGTGGGGCACCTCAGGCGCGGTGCCGAGCGGCACGGTGTTCGGGAGGTCCCCCTCGGCAGGGGCCTCATGTGGACGACGGCGGGGCTGTCGGGGGTCGTCCTCCTCGTGGCGGGCACGGTATTCCTCACGTTCCCGAGGGTGTCACAGGGCTTCTCGGGACGCGGCGATACGGTCGCCTCGTCCATCGCCGGCTTCAGCGAGGAGGTCTCCATCGGGCAGCACGGCGCGACCATCCAGGGCAACCCCGAGATCGTGCTGCGCGTTGAGTTCCCGTCGGGCCTGCCGGGCGACGTCGGGAGCCTACGTTGGCGCGGCCGCTCGTACGACCGCTTCGACGGAGTCCGCTGGACCCGCTCCAGGTCCCTGCCGCCCGCGTCGGCACCGCGCGACTGGTACCGCGAACGCTGGCAGGGCCCGGTCATCGAGCAGCGCATTTTCGGCGCGCCCCTCGACAGCCGCGTGCTCTTCGCGCTCCACCCCGCCATCGACATCGACGCGGAGAGCGGGATCCAGCCGCTCGTGGACAACGCGGGCGACTTCGTCTACTGGGGCTCGGGCGCGCCGACCTACACCGCCGAGTCTCCCGCGCTGCCCCCGTCGCCGGAGACGCTTCGGGCAGCCGACCGCGGATTCACTCCGTCCGACCGCTACTTCCTCCAGCTCCCGGCCATCGACCCGCGGATCCGGGCGCTGGCGGACTCGCTCACCGAAGGGCTCGACACGCGCTACGACCAGGCGGTCGCCATCGAGCGGTATCTTCAGGGCTTCGGGTACACGCGTGATCTCCCGGCGACCGCCACTCAGACGTCGCTCGAATACTTCCTGTTCGAGCGTCAGGAGGGCCACTGCGAGTACTTCAGCACGGCGATGGTCGTCCTGCTGCGGGCCGCCGGAATCGAAGCTCGCAACGTGAACGGCTTCATGGGCGGGGAGTGGAGCCAGTTCGGCAACTATCTCGTGGTCACCCAGAACGCGGCGCACTCGTGGGTCGAAGTCTGGTTCCCGGAGTACGGGTGGGTCACGTTCGATCCGACCCCCGCCGGCGACGGGATCGGGACCGCCGAGACGATCTGGTTCTGGCCGGGGCGGATTCTGTTCGACGGGATCCAGCACCGGTGGAGCAAATGGGTTCTGGACTATGGCTCCGACGACCAGTCCGGCCTTCTCTCCAGGTGGTCGGGCTTCCTGACGGACGACCCGCAGACGACGGCCGACGGGCCTGCCACGGGGGAGCCCGAGTCCCGGCTGCCCGCGCTGCTCATGGTCCTCGCCCTGATCGCCGCCGGGGTGGCCGCATGGCGCTGGCGGGCGCGGGACACGGCCCGGCACGGACCTGCCGCCCGAGCCTACGTGTCGCTCCGGCACGCCTGCGCCCGGGCCGGCCTCGGAGTCACCCCGGGCGTGACCCCATCGGGCCTCCTGCTGCGGGTCCAGTCGCTCCAGCCGGCCGCGGCCGAATCGGCCGAGCGGGTGGTGGAGACGTATCTGCGTTCCCGCTGGGGTGGCGAGCGGCTCGGCGAGTCCGACACCAGGGAGATGAAGGGTGCGCTGGCGCGGGCCCGCGCCGCGCTCAGGAAGGGGCGACGCTCAGCGGGTGGGCAAGCGCCTGACGCCGGGTCTGCGCCGGGTGTACGAGATCGCCCGGAAGGCGTATCGTCCTAGCATGACTTCCGGACCTCACGCATCGTCTTCGGGCTCCGTGCCCGGTCTCCACGTCGCGACACTCACGCACGAGGGGCGCATCTGGGACGCGTACCTCGAGTTCGACGACGATCCCAGGCGGCCCACCTCTTACCGGGGGCGGATGCGCTTCGACCCGGCCGACGAGGCCGACGACGAAGCCGTGCGCACGACGGTGATCATCATCGAGGACAGCTACGAGGAAGCCGTGGCGAAGGCCCGGAGCTTCGACACCCGGCAGCTTCAGGGACTCCTCCGGTCGGCGCTACCGGAAGCGGAAGGATGAGCATGCGCGGCGCTCGCGCCGCTTCCCTCCTCCTGGGGATGCTGCTGGTCGGCGGCTGCGCGCCCGCCGAGGAAGGGAGCCGTCTCGCCGGCCTGACCGAGCAGCTCGTCGCCACTCCGTATTTCCAGCCGTACGACCTGCCGGCCGTCACGCTCACCGATCAGGACGGAGCACCGTTCGAGCTTCGCGCCCGCGCCGCCGGCAAGGTCACGCTGCTCTACTTCGGCTACACGAGCTGCCCCGACGTCTGCCCCATCACGATGGCACGGATGGCGCGGAGTCTCGCGATGCTCGAGCCGGAGGAGCGGGCGCGGATCCTTCCGGTCTTCATCTCGCTCGATGCCGAGCGCGACACGCCGGAACAGGTGCGGGAATGGGTGGGCGCCCTCCACCCCGACATCGTCGGACTGACGGGACCTCAGGAGCGCCTCGACGCGGCGGTCGAAGGGATGGGCTTCGTCTTTCCCGACATGGAGCGTCCGGCCGAGGGCTTCTACGAGGTCGCCCACCCGGTGGATCTGTTCATTTTCACCCCCGAGCTCCTGGGGCGTTTCGGCTACGACCATGGCCAGGCCACGCCCGAGGAGATCGCCGCCGACCTGAAGGCTTTGGTCGCGTTCGAGTGGGGCGGATCGGGCGACGCCGCGGCACCCGGCCAGGCCGGCGGTCCGTCGAGCGACCCCGCCGAGACCGCGGGCGTGCAGGTCGCCGACGCCTTCGCCCTCGACCCGCTCGGGCAGGACCGTCTGGCGCTCTACGCGACGCTGCGGAATGCGGGAGTGCGGGCGGACGCGCTCATAGGCGTCGCCTCACCGAGCGGCCGGTCGGCGTCGCTCCACCGGATGGTGAGCGAGGAGGGCATGATGCGCATGGAGCCGGTGGATGTCGTGCCGCTGCCGCCGGGCGAAACCGTTCGACTCGAGCCGGGCGGGCTGCACGCCATGGTCGAAGGGCTCCTCTCGTCCCCCGTGGCGGGCGACAGCCTCGAAGTCACGTTCCGGTTCGCGAACACCGACGCCCTCACGCGCTGGATCCCCGTCCGTCATCCAGCGGACGTCACGGCCCACCCGTGAACGGGGCCTGACGCCACGTCAGGCCTCCCGCACCCACCTCCACAGCTCCTTGATGGTCGGGCGCTTGCCCGTCATCAGGATCCCGACTTTGTAAATCCGGCCGGCGACCCACGCGATGGCCACGATCGCGCCGGCCATGAGCGCGAACGAGAGGGCGATCTGCCACGCCGGCACGAACCCGCCCGCGATGCGCGCCCACATCAGGATCGGCGAGAAAAGCGGGAAGAGGGACAGGCCGACCGACGACGGAGCCGACGGATTCTGGATGACCTGCATCACGAAGACGATGGGGATGACGAGAAACATCACGAGGGGGAGCTGCGCCTGCTGCGCATCCTCATCGGTGCTGCACATCGCGCCGACCGCGGCGTAGAGCCCCGAGTAGATGAAGAAGCCGAAGACGAAATAGCCGATGAAGAGCGCGATCAGGCCGGGTCCGGGCATGACCGCCAGCAGCTCCTGCGTCGCGGCCGCGTTCGCGGCGCCGGGACTACCTCCCGTGACCAGGAGGGGCAGCCCGCTCCAGACGATCAACGCTCCGGTGAGCGCCCACACCACGAGCTGCGTGAGCGCCACCCCCCCCACGCCGAGCACCTTCCCGAGCATGAGGTGCCACGGCTCCATGGCCGAGACGATGACCTCCACGATCCGGCTGGTCTTCTCCTCGAGCGTGGCCCGCATGACCGCGACCGCGTGCAAAAGGATCACCATGTAGAGCAGGAAGGCGCCGATGTACGCGACCAGGAAGCGCGGCTCCCCTTCCTGCGCCCCCTCGGCGACCAGCAACTCCACGTCGAGCCCACCGCCGCTCAGCATCGCCTCGACATCGACGCCCTGAATCTCGAGCTGGACCTCCATGGCGGCGCGGACGATCGCGGAACGGAGCGTGGCCCGTTGGAGCGCGCTCGGACGCCGGTTCACGTAGAGGACGGCATCGCCCGATTCGAGCGTGAACTGGTCCAGCATGACGAAGCCGCTGATCTCCCCCTCGGCGGCCCGACGCCGAAGGGTGTCCACGACGGCGCTCGTCCAGCGGACGCGTTCGGAGGGGAAGCCCGCCACGGCGAGGTCGTCGGCCAGTCGCTCGTAGAGGGCGTCCGTCCCGTCGACGACGGCGAGCGGCAGGCGCTCCTCCGACTGGCTCGACGCGAACCAGGCCGGGACCGCGAACATGGCGAAGAGGAAGAACGGGCCACCGATGGTCGAGATGGCGAACCAGCGGGAGCGAACCCGCTGCAGGTACTCCCGCCGAATGACGACCCACACGTTGCGAAGGCTCACGTCGATGTCGCTCCGGCGTCGGCGCCCACGTGCCGGACGAAGATCTCGTGGAGGCGCGGCTCCACCAGGTCGAAGCGGAGGATCTCGGCTCCGGCCGCGATGGCGCTCCGCAGGACGGCCTGGTGGGCGTCGGGGTCCTCGAGCACGAGGTGGAGCGTTCCTTCCACCCGGTCGTACGCCGCGATCTCGGGCCCCTCGAGCCAGCCGTCGGGGCCCGTGAACTCGACCGCAACGACCCCTTTCCGCTCCCGCGCCCGCAGCGTGCGGAGGTCTTCATCGAGCACCTTTCTCGAACGAGAGATCAGGCAGACCCGCTCGCAGAGGCGCTCCGCCTGGTCCATGAGGTGCGTGGACAACAAAATCGTGATGCCGTTCCCACTCAACGTCCGGACGATCGACTCCAGCGCGTCCTGGTTGATGGGGTCGAGGCCGCTGAACGGCTCGTCGAGAATGAGGAGCTCCGGCTCGTGGATGACCGTTCCGACGAACTGCACCTTCTGCTGCATTCCCTTCGACAGATCCTCCACCCGGCGATCGGCCCACGCCTCCAACTCGAGGCGTTCGAGCCAGCCCATGGCCCTGTCGCGGGCGGTCTTCCGATGGATCCCGCGGATCTCGGCCAGGAACACCAGGAGATCGATCACCCGCATCTTCCGGTAGACGCCCCTCTCCTCCGGCAGATAGCCGACGCGTGCTCGGCGAGCCAGATCCGGCTTCCCACCGAACAGCGAGACCGTGCCCACGTCCGGATGCAAGATGCCCATGATCATGCGGATGGTCGTCGTCTTGCCGGAACCGTTCGGCCCGAGGAGGCCGTAGATGGAGCCGCGCGGCACCACCAAGTCCAGGTCCGACACGGCGTTATGACTACCGAACCGCTTGCTCACCCCTTGCAGGCGAACGGCGACTTCGGAATCGGTCATCAGTGCTCCGGGGGTTGAGTCCGGCAAAAGCGGGCGATCCGTACCCGAATCCCCCGAATTTGTTTACATTAGGCGGCTCTATTGCAAATACGAGGAGGCTCGATGGCAATCTATCGGACGCTCTACTACACCGACGTCACCGTCGGCGTGGGCGGCCGGATCACGATTCCCCAGGACATGCGCGAAGATCTGGGGATCGACGAGGGTGATTCACTCACGGTCCGGGTCGAAGAAAATCCCCGCGGTGGACGGCAGATGGTCGTCTGGAGAGCGGAGCAGCAGCCCGAAGACGAAGTAGTGTAGTAACCTAGCGTTCGAGGTCGAGCCAGCGAACGAGGTCCGCCAGCGGTGCCCGCCCGTCATGATGCCACCAGGGCTTCGGGAAGGGAACCGCGGCGAACGGGGACACGCGCGAGACTCCGAGGCGACCCAGGGCTTCGGCGACCTTCCTCAGACGGTCGTCCAATCCGGTCACACCCACCGTCTGCAGATGGGGCCCCATCGGGCGCACCCGCTCGACGAGTTCGTCGAGGGTTCTGAACGGGCGCACGACGACGACCCTGCCGATGCAGCTGGTCTCCAAAGCGCGGTACGGGTCGTAGAAGACCGACCACGGCGCAGCGCTGCCGTGTCGCAGCATCGGCCGGTCCTCGGCGTCGTCACCCCAGCCGGACGAGAGCATCTCGGCCGTGCCTCGGAGCTGATGCACCGCCGAGCGCTCGAGGTGGTCCAACGCCCCAGCGGGTAGCGTGGTCTCGAGGTCGCCCAGCGCCTCGGCCAGGAGCGCAGCGAAGCGCGACGGCGTGACCGCCGAGCCGACGTCTTCCACGTAGACGACCCGCGTGGACACACACCCCCGCTGGTCGAAGAGTCCGGCAGCCCGTGCGACCTCCCGGGCCGCGTCGCGCACCCCGGCGTCGGCCACCAGCGCGCCCGCGCCGACGATGCCCACCCCTTCCCGGTGATGGTATCCGACGAAGCGCGCCGTGATCGGCGCCCGGCTGCGCACGGACGCCACCGCCGCGTCGCTCCCGTAGGCCACGACGACCTCCGCGGGCCGAAGCGCCGCACGCTCGACCTCCTCCTCGCCGCCCGGCCAGTAGACGACGGCCAACAGGTCGGCCAGCTCGGGCGAAGCGTCACGAAGCGCCCGGGCGAAGAGCACGGGGAGCACGACGTCGCCGAGGCCGGGCTTGAGCAGCGTGGGGGCCCCGAGCAGGAGGCTCCGGACCAAGGCGGTCGCGCCGACGCCCGGGACGCTCCCCGCGACCAGCTGGACCGCGAGGCGCGGAGCGACGGCCATCACCTCGCGCCCACCGCGCTCGACCAGGCGGTCCAGGGGCGACGGATCGCCGAGCTCCTCCACCAGGAGTTGCTCGAGACGGTCGGGGAGCCAGTCCCGCGCCATGCCGTCGAGCACCTCACGGGCCATCTCCTCGGAGAGCCCGGAGGTGGCGGGGAGCAGCGCGAGCGCCTCGTGGCGCAGCGGGTCGGCGTCGTCGAGGAAGCGGGCGCCGACCTCGCCGAGCGCCCGGATCCGCCCGGCCGGGTCGCCCGCGCCCTCGGCCTCGGCCTCCCGTCGCGCCCCCTCGGCCATCGGACCGCCCACCCCCCGCTTCGCCAACTCGGCGGCGAGCGCTCGGATCCACTCGGCGTCCGGCGCCGGGTACCGCACATCGCCCGACTCTGTCGTCCGCGTCCGCTCCGGCGCGTCCATCCACGACGGGAGCACCCACGCGTCGAAGGGGCGGGACGGAGCGCTCACCGACCCACCGACATCAGCTCGTCCATGGCCCGCGAGCAGCCCCGCGGCTCCGCGCCCACCACGCGCCCCACCAGACGGACGTCGCCGTCCACGACCGACCCGACGTCCTCGGTCAGCACGTGACAGACGGAGCCCGCGTTCGCCAGGTCCAAGAACGCCAGCAGCCCTTCCTCGCCCTCGGGGAGCGGCGCGAGCGTGACCGGATCGAGGGCCCGGGCGCGCAGCCAGGGCGGCGGCCGGTGTCGTCCCGCCGCCTCCGCCCCCTCCTCGAGCACCGGCTCGTAGAGCTGCGAGAGCAGCTCGGTCATCCCGTACTCGTTCACGATCCGGTGGCGCGGCGTGCGGGTCCGCTGGCCCAGGCGGGCGTAGAGCTCGTCCTTCGGAATCTCCCGAGCGCGGCCCTTGAAGCCCCCGGTTTCCATGATCCGGCTTCCGTCGGGGAGCTCGCCGAGCCCCGGGCCTTCCAGCTCGAGCGCGTGCACGAAGGCGAACGCGGTGCCGAGCAGGAGCACGGGGGCGTCCAGGTCACGGGCTTCCGTGAGGGCTGCGGCCAACCCGACCGCGTCGATGCTGCCCTCTCCGTCCACGACCCACCGAACGTCGGTCGCGTAGTGCTCGGCCGCCGCGTCGACCATGAAGGAGAGCGACGAGTCGGGCGCCTCCTTGGGAGACGGAATCAGCGACACGAACCGCAGCCGCTCGACATCGGGCAGCAGATAGGCGCCGAAGGTCGGCAGCAGCGATGCGCGGTAGAGCGAAGCGTCCGGGACGTAATGGGTGCCCCGCCGCGTGCTGCCGCGCGTGGTGCCGCTGGTCCGGAAGACCACCTCGGCATCCTCCGGCTGGCCGCAGGCGAGATCGAGGGCCTTGAAGGCGGCGACGGGCACCGGCGGCACCTCCGTCCAGGAGGACACGGTACCCGGCGTCGCGCCCCGCCCCTCGCAGAAGCCACGGAAGACGGCGTTGGTCTCGAACTGGTGGCCGAACACACGGAGCGCCAGCGATTCGAAGCGAGCCTCCGACCACGCCCGGGCGCACCCCTCGCCCATCGCGGCCACCAAGTCGTCGCGCAGCCCCTGGAATCCGCCCGTGGCAGGGCGCTGCATCGTCATCTCGTTCGTCTCTCCATCATGAAGCTACCTAACGTTTATCGCGGTTCGGGAGTCAATGTATACTTCAGGTCTATGCCCGCAGGCCTCGCCCCGCGCGCTTCATGTAATAACGCTCCCCGGCCCGCCCTTTGGCGAAGCCGCCTCTTCGGAGACATAGATGAACTCGGTCGTCCGTGCGATCACCCTCCTCGCACTGATCCAGCTCTCTGCGCCCCTCGGCCTTCTCCAGGCCCAGGACGCCGACGGGGGCGCCGCCGATGTCGCGCTCACCGCGGAACCCATCCCCGAGGCTATCGGGATCGACCTCGACGGTCAGGTGACCGAGGACGTCTGGTTCGACGCCCAGCCCATCACGGACTTCACGCAGCAGGAGCCTGTCGAAGGATCCGCGCCGTCCTACCCGACGGAGGTTCGCGTGATGTACGACGCCGACAACCTCTACATCGGCGCCATCGTCTACGACGACCCGGACGCCGTGCTGGCCTACCAGAGGCAGCGGGACGCCGGGCTCGGAACCGACGACCGCTTCATGTGGATCCTCGACACGTTCCGCGACGGGCGCACCGGGTACTTCTTCGAGATCAACGCCGCCGGCCTCATGGGCGACGGCATCATCACGGGCGGCGGGGGTGGTGGCAGGGGCTTCGGCCCCGGAGGCGGCGCCCTCAACAAGTCCTGGGACGGCATCTGGGAGGTGCGCACGGCCATGCGCCCCGACGGCTGGTCCGCCGAGATCCGGATCCCGTTCCGCACCTTGAACTTCAACCCGAGCCTCGACACCTGGGGAATCAACTTCCAACGCACCATCCGTCGTCGGAACGAGGAGATCCTCTGGCGGGGCTGGCGGCGCGGCCAGGGCCTCTTCAGCCCGGTCTTCGCGGGCCGGCTCGAGGGGCTCCAGGGGATGTCGCAGGGTATCGGCCTCGAAGCGATCCCGGCGTTCGTCACGGGGTGGCGCTCGGAGCCCGGGCTCGGCGACGAGGCCACCAGCTATCCCCGGGATCTCTCCCTCGACGTGAACTACAGCGTCACCTCGAGCCTGCGTGCCTCGGTGAGCCTCAACACGGACTTCGCGGAGGTGGAGAGCGACCAGCGGCAGGTGAACCTCACCCGCTTCTCGCAGCGCTTTCCCGAGCAGCGCGACTTCTTCCTCGAAGGTTCCGGCGTCTTCTCCTTCGCTCCGCGGAGCGGTGCCTCCCCGTTCTTCTCCCGGCGCATCGGGCTCACCGGCGGACGCCCGATCCCCATCAACTACGGCGCTCGCCTGACCGGCCAGAGCGGGCGGTACGAGCTGGGCTTCTACCAGATCGGCACCGGACGGGAGACGTACCTGGAGGACGACGTGCTCGCCACCATCCCTCGCGAGGACTTCACGGTAGCGCGGGTGAAGCGACGCGTCTTCGAGCAGTCCGCGTTCGGCGCCATCTACACCCGCCGGGCTACGTCGAGGAACGACGTCGGCTTCGCCCCTCCGGACGCGCACACCGCGGGCGTCGACCTCGACCTCAGCTCCCGTAACTTCCTCGGGGAGAACAACGCCGAGCTCGAGGCGTTCGTCGTCTGGAACTCCAACCAGGACCCGAACATCGACCGCTCCTTCGGCGATCTCTCGGCGCGCGGCTTCCGGCTCAACTTCCCGAACCCCGAGTGGAGCGGACACCTCTCCTACCGCGAGTTCGGTGAGGCCTACGACCCCGGGGTCGGGTTCGTGAACCGGAACAACTTCCGACGGGTGGAGCCACGCATCCAGTACACGCTCCGGCCGGAGCGCTTCGAGTGGATCCGGCAGATGGACTTTTCGGTCCAGTTCCGGAACCTGACGCAGCTGGGCACCGGGCTCCTCGAGGAGCGTGTCTGGGAGTTTCAGCCCGTCAGCTTCGACTTCGAGAGCGGCGACGGCGTCAACTACAACGTCACGCGGACCTACGAGTTTTTGGAGAACGGCTTCGGCCTCTTCGACGTCCCCATCTCTCCCGGCGGATACGTCACGTGGCAGCAGAGCATCTTCGGCCGCACAGCGGGACGCCGCATGGTGAGCCTCTTCGGCAGGGTGAACTGGGGCGGATTCTGGAACGGAGACCAGCTCGGATACGGCGGCCGCGTCACGCTGCGCCCCGCTCCGGGCTGGAGCATCTCGACGAACTTCCAGCGGAACGACGTCACCCTGCCCCAGGGCTCCTTCACGGCCGACCTCTACGAGCTCGAGGGGCAGTGGAATCCAACGCCGTGGGTGAGCGCGACGACCCAGTTCCAGTACGATAACCAGACCGAGATCGTCGGCCTCTTCACCCGGCTGCGCTGGATCGTGACGCCGGGGAGCGATCTGTTTCTCGTGTACACCCAGAACTGGCGGAACACCGGAATGGGACTGTTGGACAACCCGGATCTCGTCACGTTGTCACGCGGCGGCTCGGTGAAGATGTCCTACACGTACCGCTTCTGAGCGGCTGGCGAGCTGGCAACGCGGGGGCGAGTCACCCGCGTCGTACGCGCCCCGGCTCCAGGCCACCCGCGTGCAGCACCTTCTCGCGGAGGCGATCGCCTTCCTCGTCGGTGAAGTCGACGACGGCCCGCACGTGACCCTCCAGCGCCTCGTAGCGATCGGTCGGAAAGTCGTCGCCTTCGGCGTGCCGAAGAGCGCCGCGTAGCGACTCCAGCTCGCGCTCGGCCTTCTCGGCGGCCCGCCGCAGACGGTTCAATGCCTTTCTCGCTTCGGATTCGGCTGTGCTCATGCTGGCGGTCGCTGAAGAAGGGGAGCGTATCGCGTGAGTCTGGGCGAAGGGGCGGAAACGGGCAATGACGGAACAGAGCCGGAGGATGGGGTTACGGGTCCGCCATGTCTAAACGTCTAGATTTGATCGTGGTGGGCGCGGGGCCGTGCGGCGTCGCTGTGGGTGCGGCCGCGGAGGCCGAGGGCCTCTCGTGCGTCCTCTTCGACAAGGGGTGCATCGCCAACTCTCTCCTGGATTACCCCTACTACATGACCTTCTTCAGCACCGCGGTCATGCTCGAAGTGGGCAACGTCCCCTTCACGATTCCGGACCCCAAGCCGACGCGGCGCGAAGCCCTCGCGTACTATCGACGCGTGGTAGAGCACTGGGGCATCGAGGTCCGCCAGTACGAGACGGTCGTCCAGGTCTCGGGCCAGGAGGGCGAGTACCGGGTCCGGACCCGCACCCGTGACGGCGAGGAGCACGACTACGACGCCGACGCGGTGGTGGTGGCCACGGGCGGTTTCCATCGGGCCAACCTTCTCGACGTGCCTGGCGAGGACCTCGAGAAGGTCCACCACTACTATCACGAGCCCTACCCCTACTACGACCAGGACGTGCTCGTCGTGGGCGCAGGCAACTCGGCGGTGGAGTCGGCGCTGGAGATGTACAGGAACGGCGCCCGGGTCTCGCTCGTGCACTTCCTCGACGAGATCGATCGGGGCGTGAAGCCCTGGGTCGTGCCCGACATCACGAACCGGCTGGAGCGGGGTGAGATCACCCCATTCTGGCGGCACCGGGTCACCCAGATCCGGCCGAGCTCGGTCGTGCTCCACTCAGAGGACTCGGGCGAGGAGACCACGATTCCGAACGATTTCGTCGTGGCAATGACCGGATGGCGGGCCGACCATGCGCCGCTCCGCGAGCTGGGCGTCAGGGTGGATGACGACACGGGCATCCCTGCGCACGATCCGGAGACGATGGAGACGAACGTCCCCGGTCTCTACATCGCGGGCGTCATCGCGGCCGGAAACGACGCCAACAAGATCTTCATCGAGAATGGCCGCGAGCACGGCGCGCTGATCGTGGCAGACCGCATGCGGCGCGGCTGACCCCTACCAGCGCACCGATCGCGGGAAGCGGTTGTTCACGATGTTGGCGAACGACGATCCCCACCGGTAGCTCAGCCCCACCGACGCGTCGTACTGGTATCCGGAGGGAAGACTCTGGCGACCGAGCAGGATGTCCTCGTCCGAGATATCCCCAGCCGGCGTGTGGATGTTGTCGTTCACCCGTGAGGCCCCCGCCGAGAAGTTCAGCTCGAGGCCCCTGAGAATTCGGTAGTTCAGATCTCCGTTGAAGCCGAAGCTGTAGAACTCCCCTCCGTCGTGCAGATACTGGTTGGCGTCGATGCCGAGCCCGGCGTTGCCCCACTCTTCCCGCGCCCGGTACTGCACGCCCACCCGGTGGAGGGGAAGCGTCTCCTGATCGACGCCGAAGATCGTCCGCTCGATATAGCTGGAATGCTCGACCCCCACGGAGTAGTGCGCGATGAACTGACGCCGGGTCGCCTCCGAGTAGGGGTAGTAGTTGTATTCCACCGCAGGGCTGATCCGCACGCGGGCGTTCTGATTGCGCCGCACCGAGTTGCGGAGATCGGTGTCGATTCCGATCCCCATGTGCGGACCCACCGAGCGGACGGCCAGTGCGGTCAGGCTCCAGTCGTTGCGGTCGTCGCGTACCTCGCGTCCGTCGGCGAGGTCGCGGCGCTGGCGGCGCAGGTCGATGCGCGCATTCAGATTCATCTTCCAGTCGTCCGTGACCCGGTCCGCGTTGAACTGCGGGTTGAGGCGCGTCGACGACTCGGTCTCCCGGATGTCCAGATCACCCGAGAGCGCCACGCGGAACGTCCAGGAGTTCCACGGATCGTAGAATGGGTCGTCCTCCTCCGTGGCGCCGGATTCCTCGGAGGCGACGCGGGCGGCGTCACCCGAGAATCGGACGTCGAGGTCCGGGCCGAGCCCGACGGCCACGGCGTACGGCAGGAGGCCGATGCGCAGCGTGCGACTCAATCCGTCCATGGTCTCGGCCTGTACGTCCTGACCACTGGACTGGAAGACGAGCTGGTCATCCAACCCTTCGAAGCGGCCGCGGCCCACGAAGTCCAGGCTGTACTGGCGGCTCCCGCCGCCCATGCCCTGGCTCGTGAAGATCACGTGCACGTCGCTGTCGGCCCGGTCACGCGCCCAGTTCACGAAGATGATCTCGGTGCGGAACTGCGACTCGTTGCAGTTCGGCCCGGACTGACAGTCGAGAAAGACCGCCGGGCGGGCGATGCTGCCGTTGGTGAAGCCGGCAGGAAGCTGCGCCGCGGACGTCGACGGAAGGAGGAGGGACAGCGCGACGAGGGACAGCGCGAGCAGGAACTGAGCTGCGACATCTCGCGAAACTTGGGGGTTCTCAGCTCTCAACGATCTCTACCTTCGCGTCTTCAAGTCGATGGCGGTTGCAAGAACGGGCAGCCCTTAAAGTAAGAAGACTATGCGCTCGCCATAGAGCCCGACCCTCTCGTTTGACCTCCTCGAAAATCGTTCGGTCTTCGAACGATCGCTTCCGTCACGCCCACAATGACTTGGGCTTCGGGATCACCCACGGCTCTCCCCTGGGTCGTTCGACTTTCGAACGACTTTCGAAGTCGCGCGTGGGAAGCCGAAGCACGGTCCGGGAAGCCGGCCAGGACGGCAGGCTCGCGCCCGTCAGCGAACGCGGTCGGCGGCCGTGATGTCGAGGTGGGTGACCTGGGCGAGGTTCAGCCGCGCGGCCTTGCGGTACCTGGCCGTCCCTCCGACCAACCCCTGGTCGGCGACGGCGAAGGCCTCGATGCGCTCGTTCCGACACGAGACGGCGACCTCCAGGCTGTGCCCGGACGGGATCATGCCGACGGGCGACTCGACGCCCTGCGAGAAGTACCCGGCTTCGATCAGGTCGCCCGTGTCGTTGGAGAAAACCACGGGACAGCGTGCCGTCGGATCGGAAGCGTTCCGCTTCAGGTCGTGGGTGACGTCGTGCGCCTTCCACGGACCCGCGGTCGCGGCGCAGCCGGCGGTACCGACGACGACGGTTGCGAGCAAGACGGCTCGGCCGAGGACGAGTGTGCGCATGAGGGCCTCCCAGTGGGACGTTGATTCACCTTACACCACTTGGAGTGGCTGTGCTCCTATTTCGACAACATCGTTACAGATGTGTAACGGCGGACCAGATCGATCGCGGGGGGAACCGTGAGCACCGTTCGGGGATTCCTTCCGTCATGAGACTCAGCCCTCGATACCTCTCGGTCGTGACCGTGGCCCTGCTCACGGCCTCTTGCTCTCCCGGTGCGGATGACCGCCTGGGGCCCCTCGACGACCAGGCCCTTTCGCCGGCCGACCTCGAGCGGGTCGCCGTGGGCGACGAGGCCCCCGACTTCCGACTCGCGTCACTGGCCGGCGAGACGGTGCGCCTTTCCGACTTCCGCGGAGACCAGGACGTCGTCCTCGTCTTCTTCCGTGGCCACTGGTGACCCTACTGTGCGCAGCAGCTCGGGGAGCTGCAGGACATGCTCACGGATGAGCGGAACGAGACCACTGAGATCGTCGCGGTCGCGTCGGACGGGCCGGAGGAGCTCCAGCTCATGGTCGACCGCGTACGGGAGGAGACGGGCGGGCGCGTCATCGACTACACGCTCCTGTCGGATCCCGGGGCCGCGGTCATCGGGCGCTACGGGCTGCTGAACGAGGACGCGGCGCCCGACCGGCTGATTCCACATCCGACCACGTACGTGATCGACCGAGAAGGGATCGTGCGCTGGAAGATGACCGAGGTGAACTACCGCGTTCGTCCCGAGAATGAAGACATCCGCGCGGCGCTGGAGGCGCTTCCTGGCTTACGGTGAGCCGGAGTCCACGGTGATCTCGCGACCGGCGAAGGCAATGGTGTCGACGCCGCGCCGCACGTAGGCCAGCACGACCACGCCGCCCTCCGTGGGCGAGCGCACGACCGAGGTGACCCACCCCACGGCCTTCGCGTCATCGCCAGGAGCGAACAGCTCGGTACCGGGATCGGGGAGCGGCACGTCGCCCAGCGCGATCTTCCGGAGATGCCGGTTCACATGCCCGCGGTCACGGATGCGGACGATCACCTCCTGCCCGGTGTAACACCCCTTCTGATGGTCGATCGCTCGATCGTGGATCCCGGCCTCGATGGGGATCGTCGCGTCGGTCATGTCGACGCCGAACGCCGGCCGACCCGCCTCGACGCGGAGCGTGTCCCAGTCGTCCGCGCTCATCGCGACCGCACCGGCCTCCGCCAGACGCTTCCCGAGCGCGGCGACCGCCGTCCGGTCTCCCACGACGTAGAACGCGCCCGGCCGCACGTCATGGCTCCGCACGACAACCGGTCCGTCGGACCCCAGCCGCAACCAACCTCCTTCCTCGAGCTCCCCGAGCCGGTCGGCTTCGATCCGGAGCCCGAACAGGATCCGCGACAGTGCCGCCGCCCCCTCGGGACCGACCACCGCGAGCATGCCAGTGTCGGCGCTCACGTCGTCGAGGCGGGCCAGCCTCGGTGGAAGGACCTTCCGCAAATGTTCGAAGAGGCCCGGCGCGCCGGCCTCGGGAACGTCCAGCAGGAAGCCGTCCCCCTCTTCGTCGACGGGAAGCCACGCCCAGAGGTCCGTCACCATCTTCCCTTTCGGCGTGAGCACCGCATGATACGTGGCCGTTCCCGACGCCACGTCCGCATCGTCGACCGCGGGCGGCTCGGGGAGCGTCCCGGTGAGGATCCCGTTCAGCATCTGCCTCGGAGCGCGGCCGTGCACGCGCAGCCTGGACCGGTCCGACCGGTCCAGGATCGCCAGGCCACCGATCGCGGCTTCGTAGCCAGGCGACACCGTGCCGCCCCTCGCGGCGGCCGTTCGCGTCGATTCGGTCACAATCCCTCCACGTCGGCGGGATCACGTCCCGCCTTGAGATCCCGTAGCATATCCTCGACCCGATCCGCATCGGCTGCTCCGGGCGCCACACGCAGGTACTTCTCGAGCTGCGTGGCGGCCTCCTGGCGCCGCCCCAGGCGTGCGAGCAGCAGACCGCGGGACCGGTTCTCGGTCGGAGCCGTCGGCGTCAGCATCAGAATGCGCTCGACCGCGGCCAAGGCACGTTGATGATCCGCGACGCGCATGTAGACGCCTTTCAGATTCGTGAGCATGCGCACCAGCATGTCGCGCCGCGTGGCCTCGCGCATGAACGACGGCTGGAGGCGAACCACCCCGCCGTACGCGCGGTCGAGGAGCTCCTGGGCCTGGTCCTCGAAGCGGAGCTTTCCGCCGTCGAACGGATCGACGAGCAGATCGACGGCCTCACCGCGGAAGCGCACGAGGAAGTGCCCGGGGAAGTTCACGCCCTCGAGTGGGAGGCCGAGACGCCATCCGACCTCGAGCACGACCATGCCGAGGGTGAGCGGAATACCCACCCCGCGGTCGAGCACGTCGTTCAGGAAGGAGTTGCGCGGATCGTAGTAGGCCTTCCGGTTCGCGCCGAAGCTCCGGCGCCGGTAGAGCGTGTCGAGCATCTCCTGGAGCACCAGCAGGGGTGCAGTCTCGTCGGCGAGGCGGTCCTTCACTTCCTCGGCGATCTGATCGAGGCGCGCCAGGTAGAGTTCGACGGAAAGCTGCGGGTACTCCTCCTGGGCGATGAGCAGGGCAGCCCGAGCCAGATCCAGATCCGGCTCGGCCGCCGACAACTCATCGGCCAACAACCCGCGTGGCGATTCTCTTTGACTCACGACATCTCC
Organism: Gemmatimonadota bacterium; assembly: GCA_040904945.1. Taxonomy (GTDB): domain Bacteria; phylum Gemmatimonadota; class Gemmatimonadetes; order Longimicrobiales; family Gaopeijiaceae; genus JAWLHJ01. Next base: position 18,167 of record JBBDSM010000073.1, on the reverse strand, counting down.
CTGGTGAACGCTCCGTCCGTGGCTACACCGTTCGCCGCTCGGGTTTCCTCGCGAAGCGTCCGGCGCCACCTTCCGACGCGTCCAGCACCCCTATCCACCCCCACCCCGGAGGAGCGATGACGAACGAGCCGCGGGACCAACGGCCGGCAATCCGGCTGTCCCAGCTCAGTCACGGCGCCGGCTGAGCGTGTAAGCTCGGCATGGCCGAGTTGGCGCACGTGCTGCGTCACATGCTCCCCGTGGACGACCCGAACGTCCTCGTCGGTCAGGCGACGGGCGACGATGCCGCCGTCTATCGCTTGTCGGCAGATCGCGCCCTGGTCGTGACCGCGGACTTCTTCACGCCCATCGTCGACGACCCGTTCGATTTCGGACGGATTGCCGCAGCGAACGCGCTGTCGGATGTCTACGCGATGGGGGCCAGGCCGCTCTTTGCCCTGAATCTCGTGGGCTTCCCGCGCAAGCTCCTCTCCGAAGGGGTGCTCGAGGAGATCCTCCGAGGGGGCGGTGAGATCGCGAAGGAAGCCGGCATCCCCATCCTCGGCGGCCATACCATCGACGACGCCGAGCCGAAGTACGGCATGGTCGCCATCGGCGAAGTCGATCCCGAGCGGATGGTCACGAACGCCGGTGCGCAGCCGGGCGATGTCCTGGTGCTGACCAAGGCCCTGGGCGCGGGTATCATCGCCACGGCGATCAAGGCCGGGGCGGCATCGGACTCGGTGGTCGCGGCCGCGGTCCACAGCATGGCGACCCTGAACCGCGGGGCCGCCGAGGCGATGGTCGCGGCCGGACTTCAGGCCGCCACGGACGTGACCGGCTTCGGGCTCCTCGGGCATCTCCGGAGCATGCTCCGCGCGTCGCACGTCAGCGCCCGCGTGCGTGCCGCCGATGTGCCGCTACTCGAGGGCGCGGCCGAACTGTTGGCGTCGGGTCACGTGCCCGGTGGAACCCGGCGCAACCTCGAGGACCTCGTCCCGGACGTGACGTTCGGCCCGGGTGTCTCCGACGCCCAACGGACGCTGCTCGCGGACGCCCAGACTTCGGGGGGCCTGCTCATGGCGGTGCCGCCCGACCGGCTCGATGGCGTCCTCGGCTGGCTGAAGGATGCCGCACCGGTCGCCGCCGTGATCGGGGTGGTGGAACCGGGAGAGGCCGGACGCATCGTCGTGGAGTGACGCGCCCGGCCTCGTCGCCGGTCCGTAAGGGTCGCCGCGAACGACCTACTTCTTCTTGGTCGCCGGCTTCTTCTTCGCGGGAGCCTTCTTCGCGGGGGCCTTCTTGGCAGGGCCCTTCTTGGCGGGCGCTGTCTTCTTGCCCGCCGCCGGTCCCCTCCCGTCCAGCGCGACCTCGATCACGTCGTCGAGCGTCTCGGCCGTGTGGAAGACGAGCTGCTTGCGCACGTCTTCCGGGAGATCCTCGAGATCGGCCTCGTTGTCCGTCGGGAGCACGATCTCCTTGATACCGGCGCGCGCGGCACCGAGCACCTTCTCCTTGATGCCGCCGATGGGGAGCACCCGGCCGGTCAGGGTGAGCTCGCCCGTCATCGCCACGTCACGCCGCACCTTCCGTCCCGAAACGGCCGAGATGAGGGCGGTCGCCATCGTGACGCCCGCGGAAGGTCCGTCCTTCGGAATCGCGCCCGCAGGAACATGGATGTGGACCTCACGCTTGCGGAGCGCTTCCTCCCCGATGCCGAGCTCCTTCCAATGGGCCTTGGCGTAGGAAAGCGCTGCCCTGGCGGACTCCTTCATGACGTCGCCGAGCTGGCCCGTCAGGACGAAGCCGCTCTCCCCGGGCATGACGCTGGCTTCGACGAACATGATGTCGCCGCCCATGGGCGTGTAGAACATCCCCGTCGCGACGCCGACCGTGTCCTCGTCGGCGATGCGCTCCGGGTGCACGCGCGGCCGGCCCAGGAACTCCAGCACGTCGTCCTCGGTCGCGTCGAGGTGATCGATGTCGTCCGCGGCGATCTTCCGGGCCACCTTCCGCGCGAACTTGCCGATCTCCCGCTCGAGCTGACGCACGCCGGCCTCCCGCGTGTATTTCTGGATGACCGAGCAGATCGCCTCGTCGTTCATGCTCAGCTCGTCATCCTCCAGGCTCGCGTCCTTCCGCTGCCGCGGGAGGAGATACTTCTTCGCGATTGCCAGCTTCTCACGCTCGGTGTATCCGGCGAAGTCGACCCGCTCCATGCGATCGAGCAACGGCCCGGGGATCCGGTCGAGGTAGTTGGCGGTCGCGATGAACAGCACCTCGGAGAGGTCGAACGGGATGCCGAGGTAGTGGTCCACGAACGTCGAGTTCTGGGCCGGGTCGAGCACCTCGAGGAGCGCCGAGCTCGGATCGCCCTGGAACGAGACGCCGAGCTTGTCGACCTCGTCGAGCAGGAAGACCGGATTCTTCGACTTCGCCTGGCGCATGCCCTGGATGATGCGTCCCGGCATGGCGCCCACGTAGGTCCGCCTGTGGCCACGGATGTCCGCCTCGTCGCGGGCGCCGCCCAGCGAGATGCGGACGTACTTGCGCCCGAGGGAGCGGGCGATGGATTGCGCGATGGACGTCTTACCCACGCCGGGAGGCCCGACGAACAGCAGGATCGGACCCCGTCCGGCTCGCTCCTCGTCGTCGTCCTCGGACACCGGGTTGTCGGGAACCTGCACGACGTTATGGCCGTCGGTACCGTTCTCGTCGGCGCCGCCGTCGTCCTTACCGCTGTCCTCGGCGTCACCCGCGCCGTGACCGTTGCCCGAGCCACCCGCTTCAGCGTCCGCCTCGGCCTCGGCATCCGCCGCCGAGCGCTCCAGATAGAGCTTCCGCACGGCCAGGAACTCGAGCACGCGGTCCTTCACGTCTTCGAGTCCGTGGTGATCGGCGTCCATGATCTCGGTGGCACGTTTCAGGTCGATCTTCTCGTCGGTACGCACCTGCCACGGAAGCTCGGTCACCCATTCGAGGAAGGTCCGTATGACCTGGTACTCGGCCGACTGCGGGCTGGTGCGCTCCAGACGACGAAGCTCCCGGTCCACTTCCGACCGCTGCTCCTCGCCCAGGTCGAGCTCCTCGATGCGCTCGCGCATCTCCTCGACGTCGTCGCGCTCCTCTTCCTCACCGAGCTCCTTCTGGATGGCCTTGAGCTGCTCGCGCAGGAGCATCTCGCGCTGCCGCTCTCCCAGCTCGGACTGGACCTTCGCCTGGATATCCTCCTGGGCGTCGATCCGCGCCAGCTCGCGCTCCACGGCGACCAGGCTCTGACGCATGCGTTCCTCGTCGTCGAGCGTCTCGAGAAGGCGCTGTTTGTCCGCGGTCTCGAGCTCCAGGTAGAAAGCGACCAGGTCTGCGAACGGCCCCGGGTCGTCGACGCCCCGGATGAGCTGATTCAGCGCCTCGGCCGGCACGCCGCGACGGGTACCGAGCTCGGCGGCCCGCTCACGGAGTTCGCGGTCGAGCGCCTGGAACGCCGGGTCCGCCGGGTCGCGCGGCTCCTGACGAGGCATCTCGAGGAGGACCGCGTGCAGCATCGAGTCGCCCTGGGAGCGATACGAGATCGCCTGAGCGCGGCTCTCGCCCTGCACCAGGAGTTGGACGCCTCCGCGCACGCGGTGCGTCTGGATGATGCGGACGATCGTGCCGACGTTGTACAGATACTCCGGCTGCGGGTCGTCCACGTTCTCGCGCTGGGCGACCGCGAACATCCGCCGGTCGCCGTCGAGCGCCTCCTGAACCGCCTCGACGGTTCCGGGACGCCCGGCCGAGATCGGCACGGCGACCCCGGGATACACCACCGTGTCGCGCAGCGGCAGGACCGGTAGCGTGAATCGCTCCCCCATCGTGTCTACTCTATCCTCGTCCTCGACCAGGGTCGGGCGGGTGTTCTGATCGTTCGGAGTCATATAAGCGGGTCTTTGAAGAAAGGGACCTCTGTGCACACGCGGCGGATGCTCGTTCCGCGGGATAGGTTTTCCAAGGGTGCATGATTCTTGCCAGCCGAAACGCCCCCGAATCCATGCCCGATCCGCATGACCCACTGTCATTATGACGCGACAGGCGTCTGCGTACCGCCACTTTTTCGGGTCGCCCCGGACGGTTAGCTTGGCACGTCCTTCCACCCGGCGCCACACGCAGGGGTCAGCATGCGCGAATGGCTCGATGGCATTACGTGGTTTCGCGGCTCGTCCGTCCGGATTCGAGGCATGGGCCGTGAGGTGCACGTAGACCCAGCCGGCGTCACCGAGGAGTCCGAAGCGGACTTGATCCTCCTCACGCATCCGCACTTCGACAACTTCTCGGAAGACGACATCGCGAAGGTGCGAGGACCGGGCACGGTCGTCGTGGCCCCGTCGACCATGAAGAAGCAGCTCGCGGACGCGGACCACTTCATGCGGCCCGGCGACATGCTTCAACTCGACGGCTTCGACATCCTGGCCGTTCCGGCGCATAACGTGGGAAAGAAGTTCCACACCTCGGACGACGGCTGGCTCGGATACGTTTTCACCGTGAAGGGAACGACCTTCTACCACGCGGGAGACACGGACTTCCTCCCGTCGATGGCCGGCATCCGTTGCGACGTCGCCTTCCTCCCGTGCGACGGCCACTACACGATGACCGTGGAAGAGGCTGCCCGGGCCGGGGAGGCTTGCGGCGCCGAGGTGGTCGTGCCGATCCACTGGGGCGAGCCCCACGGCACGCGAGCCGAGGTCGACCGGCTGGTAACGCTGTTCCCGCGCCAGGTGCTCGTCCTCGAGCGGGAGGGCGCGCGGAAAGAGCCCGACGGCAGCCGGAAGGAGCCCGAGGGCACCCATTGAGGCGGCCGGGGCGATCGACCGTCTACGCGCCGCGCTTCGCCGTCGCGACGAGCCAGCCCCTGGCCACCGGGGCCGCCCTCCGGGTGCTCGAGGAGGGAGGTAACGCCACCGACGCCGCCGTGACCGCCGCGGCCGTGCTGAACGTGGTCGAGCCCTACATGACGGGCATCGGTGGCGACATGTTCGCGCTCCTCTGGTCGGCTGAAGAGGAGCGATTGGTCGGTCTCGACGCGAGCGGACGGGCCGGAAGCGGAGCCGATCCCGACGCGTTCCTCGCGGAGGGCTTCCAGGAGGTGCCGGACCACGATGCGCGCGCCGTGACCGTGCCGGGGGCGCTGGCCGGTTGGAGTGCGCTCCTCGAGCGCTTCGGCAGTCGGTCCCTGGCGGAGGTGCTCGCCCCTGCCATCGCCATCGCCGAGCGCGGATACCCGGTCACGCCGATCATCGCCCGTGACTGGGCGAGTGTCAGCGACCTCCTTCGGCGCAACGAGGCGGCCGCAGCCACGTTTCTTCCCGGGGGACAGGCGCCCGAGGCCGGTGGGTGGTTCCGGCTACCGGAGCTCGCCGAGACGTTCCGGGGCATCGCGCAGGACGGTGTGGAGAGCCTCTATGGGGGCTCGTTGGGGCGACGGCTGGTGGACGGCCTCGACGCGCTCGGCGGGAGCGTGACGCTGTCCGACCTCGAGCGACACCGGGTCCGGTGGGTCGAGCCGCTCGGCATCGGCTATCGCGGCATGACGCTGCACGAGCTCCCGCCCGCGGGTCAGGGGATCGCCGCGCTACAGATGCTCAAGATGTTGGAGGACCACGACTTGAGCGGCATGGAGCACAACTCGGTGGCCTACCTCCACACGCTCGTCGAAGCGAAAAAGCTGGCCTACGCCGACCTCGCGCGCTTCGTCGCTGACCCGGCGCACATGGCGGTCCGGCCCGACGCGCTCCTGGACGCCACCTACCTGGCGGCTCGAGCACGAGAGATCGACCCTCGTGCGGCGGCGGAGAGGGCGGAACCCGGTGCTCCGGCCACCGCGTCGGACACGGTGTATCTGACCGTAGCCGACGAGGACGGGAACATGGTCTCGTTCATCAACTCCATCTACAAGTCCTTCGGCTCGGGCATCGTGATTCCGGGCACGGGCTTCGCGCTTCAGAACCGTGGGTGCGGCTTCTCGCTGGAGCCCGGTCACCCGAACCGCCTGGCACCGGGGAAACGGCCGTTCCACACCATCATCCCGGGCTTCGTGACGCGCGAAGGCCGACCGTGGATGTCGTTCGGTGTGATGGGCGGGCCGATGCAGCCCCAGGGACAGGTTCAGGTGCTGCTGAACATGCTCGATTTCGGGATGAATCCACAGGAGGCGCTCGACGCTCCGCGCTTCCGCCACCTCGAGAGTCGGCGGCTCTCAGTCGAAGCGCTCCCCGCCCATGTCGCGGCCGGGCTCGAGCGCCGCGGCCACGAGCTCGTACCTCCTGAGGGGTTCGCGTTCGGGGGAGCTCAGGCCATCGTTCGACTGGATCGCGGCTGGGCCGCGGCGTCCGACCCTCGCAAGGACGGTATGGCAGCCGGAGGATGAGTATATCATGAGTACATCCGACTTCATCATCCCTTTCGATCGCCTTCCGGCGCGCTTCGCGGAGCAGATCGAACATCCCCCCACCGAGCCGGCCGCGACCCGGCCCGCAGCGACGATCGTTCTGCTGCGTGACGGCGACGAAAGCGTCGAAGTGTTGCTCATGCGTCGCAACAGAAACGCGGGGTTCGTCCCGGGTGCGTACGTATTCCCCGGCGGCCGGGTGGACGGCACCGATGCCACGCCCGAGGCGCTGGGGCGGCTCGACGGACTGTCCGTCGAGGGGGCGGAAGAACGGCTGGCCCTTCCGGGAGCAGACCCTCCTGCGATCGGCTACTACCTGGCAGCTCTCCGCGAGGCCTTTGAGGAAACGGGGATCCTCATCGCGCGCCGACCGAACGGAACCGCGCCCCCGACCGCCGCGTCGAGCCCGGAGATCGACGCTGTGCGTGACGACGTCATGGAAGACCGGATCGGCTTCGGGGAGGCGCTCGACCAACTGGGCTGCCGACTGGACGGTCGCTCCGTCGAATATCTGGCCCACTGGATCACCCCCCTCGTCGAGCCCCGCCGCTACGATACGCGCTTCTTCGCGGCCCGTGTGACCGGTGACAGCCAGCCGATCGTGGATCCGCGAGAGATGACCGACGCGCTGTGGGTATCCCCTCGGGGGGCGCTCGCTCGCTACGCGGACGGGAGCCTGCCGATGGTCTTCCCCACGATCAAGACCCTCGAGCAGCTCGCGGCCTACCCCGACGCAGACAGCGCCCTGGCCGAGATCCGTGTGGCGCCGGTGCGCACCGTCCTACCGAGCCTGGTGATCACGCCAACGGGGGTGGGGTTGGAACTCGACGAGGAGGTGTGACCTGAGCGTGGGTGGGTTTAGGCGGGTGGCCCGCGGCGTCACGGTGCTCGCGTGGCTCGGGGCCGCGCTCCTGTGGGCGGCTCCAGCCGGGGGACAGAGCACGACTCCCTCCGACCCACCGCTCGAGATCCTCCACGGCTTCACGCTCGTGGATGGGCGGGGTGGCCCGCCCGTGCGCAACGCCGCCATCGCGGCCCGCGGCGCGGAGATCGTGGATGTGGGTCCACGCGAAGCGGTCCTGGCCCGGTTCTCGGGTGAGCCGGATGCGCTGCATCTGAACCTCGGCGGCGGCTGGGTCGTACCCGGGCTCATCGACGCGCACGTCCACCTCGCCACCGCGCCGGACCGCGACGCAGCAACCACCGAGCTGCGGCGACTCTTCCGGGCGGGCATCACCTCCGTCCGGGACATGGCCGGCGACGCGCGGCTGCTCGGCGCGCTCGCGCTCGAGGCCCGCACCGGCCGGATCGAGGCACCCGACATCCATTACGCCGCGCTGGTGGCCGGGCCGCCCTTCTTCGAAGACGCCCGGGCCCGGTCGGCCTCCGAGGGCGTCACGCCGGGCGAAGCGCCCTGGCTCCAGATGATCGGGCCCGGAACGAACCTCTCCCTGGCGGTCGCCCGGGCCCGAGGCACGTCCGCGACCGGACTCAAGATCTACGCGGATCTCGACGCCGAGACCGTACAGCTCATCACCGCGGAGGCGCACCGCCAAGGGATGCCCGTATGGGCCCATTCCATGGTCTATCCGGCCCGGCCGCTCGAGATCGTGCGGAGCGGCGTCGACGTCGTATCACACGTGTGCCCCATGGCGTGGGAAGCGATGGCCGACGCTCCCGGCCGGTATCACGACCCCGACCGGCCGGGCTACGACCGCGTCTCGGCGACCGCGCCGATCTTCGAGGAGTTGCTCCGCGAGATGCTCGCGCGCGGCACGATCCTGGACGCGACGCTCGCCATGCACAGTCTCCTCGAAGGGGGGGCGGCCGAGGGGCGGGGGCCGGCGCCGGCCGGACCGCCCGCCGTGTGCAGCCGCGACTTCGCCCGAGCCCTGGTACGGAGAGCTCACGAGATGGGCGTCAGGATCGCCGCCGGCACTGATTTCAGCACGCCCGCCGGTGAGTCCCCGGCCCTGTTCGCCGAGCTGGAAGCGCTGGTCGAGCATGGCGGGCTCACCCCCCTGGACGCGATCGCGGCCGCCACGCGGATCGCGGCG
>JBBDSM010000073.1:5845-9697 GCA_040904945.1 Gemmatimonadota bacterium | reverse complement strand
GGTAGGGGGGGGGCCGCTATCGGCCGTGAAGACCGGGTCGGCACCCTTCAGCCCGGCTCCGAGCTCACCTTCGTGCTTCTCGATCGCGATCCGACCGCGGACATCCGCAACCTTCGCTCGGTGCGCGAGGTCTGGAAGCGAGCCGCCCGCCATCGACCGTGACGGTCGCGGAGCGGGTTGCGCGGTCGAGCTCGCAAGACTCGGCAATGGGCCTCGTCCGCGCGAACTTCGCAAGTGGTTCGAAAGTCGAACGAGTCGAGACGAGTGCCAGCGCTGATCCTCCGGGCGTATCTCCTTGCCAGGACGACGCTTGGGAGGCCACCTCATTCCGGGCGTCACGGACGCGATCGTTCGAAGATCGAACTACTTCCGAGACGGCACACGAGAAGACCTTCGACCAGCGCTTGACGCCCGCGCAGGAGCGGGAACCTCAGCGCTGCGCGACGGCCCTCCCCATCTCGATGGTCTCGAATCCGCTCTCGCCCCAGTTCATGACGAAGACGTCGAAGCCCTGCTCCATGCGCATCTCGACGTTATCGGGCGACGCGGGGAATCCGCAGAGCAGATCGAATTCGTCGCAGGCATCGAGCACCGACTGGATGGCCGCTTCCCAGGCCTCTTCGTCGAGCACGCGGCCGCCGTCCGGTCCAGTGGTCGAGAAGACACCGCGCAGCGTTCCGGCGCCCGGCCATAACACGCCGATGCCGGGAACGGCCGCGATCTCACGGATGTTCTCGAGGCCCTCCAGGCTCTCGATGATGACCCAGGAGATCAGCTCGCCGTCCGGATCCAGCGGCCACAGATCGGCCTGCTCCCGGTACTCCTCCGGCGAGAGTCCCCAGTAATCGGGAGCCATGCCGAGCGCGTCGTCGGGACGGGTGCCGCCTTCGGAGCGGAAGCGCATGGCGTCGAGACCGACACGAAGCTCCTCAGCGCTCTCGACGTGCACGAACATGACGCCGCTGACCCCGGCCGCCAGCTGTTGGTGGACGTGCTCGGCCGCCTGCGGATCCTCGGAAATCTTCTCGGTCTTCACCACGAACGGGTGGGTACGCGCCGTCGCACCATTCGCGAGCATCGCGCCCACCAACTCCTGGAACTCCGGGAGCGCCTCTTCGACCCCGCCCTCCATGGAGCTATGGAATACGTAGTCGCTCTGCCCGTACTCCATCGCCTCCGCCGCCACGCGCTGCGGCGAGTCCGCGCGAGGCACGTACAGCCCGAAAACCGGTGCCTCCTGCTCGTGCAGCGCGATCATGGGGTTCATGTGGATCGCTTCGGCGGAGCTCGCCGCTCCGTCGCGCGCCTCGCCTTCGGATTGGCAGCCCGACAGGACCATGACCGCGACTCCGGCCAGTCCCAGGGTGATCGACTTCGACATGCGTTGTGACCTCGAGATTCGGGTTGGTGCTGCCGCGGCGTGGCGGCCGCGCCACGGTAGGTCTGCACCGGGGCGCTCGCAAGGCGGCAGACGGGCGTTACTTTGGCTCCGCCCCCATGAGCCATCACCCATCCACTCCAGGAGACTCGCGCATGACCCACCCTCCCATGGTCCGTCGTGCCCTCTGCATCGCCGCCGCGCTGTCGACACTCGCGGCACTGGCCACGCCGAGCTCCACCGCCGCTCAGGAAGCACGCGCCCGCTGGGAACGCGCCTGCCAGATCCGGCAGGAGAAGTTCGACCTCGTCCTGCCGGGCGCGATGCGCGACAACGACATCGACATGTGGATCGTGGTCATGCGCGAAGGGCTTCTCGATCCGCTCTGGGAGACGCTCGGACGGGGCTACGTCGGCGGATGGGCCTATTGGGTCTTCACAGACACCGGCGACCGCGTCGAGCGCGCGGCCTTCGGCGTGGGCGGCTACGGCCCCGAAGAGTGCGCGACCTACGATCACTTCGGCAGCCCCGGCGAGCTCCGGGAATGGGTCGAGGCACGGTCGCCGGCGCGGATCGGCGTCAACATGTCACCCAACCTCGGCGGGGCCGACGGGCTCTCCCACACGTCGTATCTGCACCTGCGCGAGGAGCTCGGGCCCACATACGCCGAGCGCCTGGTCTCGGCCGAGAAGCTGGTCTCGGACTTCAGAGCGACCCGCACGGCCATCGAGATCGCGACCTTCGCCGAAGCCGGTGAGATGTCTCGGGAGATCGCAGAGCGCGCCTTCTCGAACGAGGTGATCACGCCCGGCGTCACCACCCTGGAAGACGTTGCCTGGTGGATGCGCGACCAGATGCTCGCCCGCGGGCTCGACTCGTCGTTCGACATGCCGTCGGTGTACGTCACGGGCCCCGAGGGCATCGAGGCGATCTCCTCGGACCGGATCATCCAGCGGGGTGATCTGCTGATGCTCGACTGGGGCGTCGGCTTTCTGGGCTTCTACACCGACATGAAGCGGGTCGCATACGTGCTGCGCGACGGCGAAACCGAGCCGCCCGCAGGTCTCCGCAACGCGTTCGCTCAGGGCGTCCGGGTGCGCGACGTCATGAAGGCCGCCATCCGGCCGGCTCCCACCGCCCAGGAGGCGCTCGACCACCTCTGGACGGCCATCGAGGACGCCGGCTTCCGCCGGGCCGAGTTCAATCAGCCGAGCACCGACCCGGCGGTGATCGACGTCAACATCGGGCCGCATTCGGTGGGCGACTGGGGACACGGCATCGGCCCGTCCCTGGCCTGGTTCAACCCCGAGCAGCTCACGTACGAGTTCCGACCCGGAACGTTGTTCTCGGTCGAGCTCTTCGCCTACACCTCCGTCCCGGAGTGGGGAGGCGCCAAGGCGCGGATTCCCCTCGAAGACGACGCCGTGGTGACCGAGCGCGGCGTCGAGTGGCTGTACCCGGTCGCCGATCGACTTCTGGTCATCAAATGACGATCGTTCGCCCAGGCCCCGTCGAGGGCACGCACCCATCCAGAGGATCCAGACCATGAGCAGCAAGCCCGCCCCCGGAGACCGTCCCATCTGGTTCCTCAACCGGGGCGTGCTCGTCGTCCGGCCCCGTCAACCGTTCGTCGACTGGGTGCTGGCCTTCGACGACGATGGGCCGGTCGAGGCCGAGGACGCCTGGGAGTCCGTGAACTCGTTCCTCGTACCCGAATTCGACGATCCGGAGCAGACCCAGGAATGGATCGAGGCGAACATCGAGACGGTGTTCGAGATCATGTTGAACGACTGGGTCATGGATCCCGAGCACTGGCCGGAGGACCGTGGATGGGAGGCCTTCGAGGAGTGGTTCGACCTCGAGTACGTCGACCTCGCCTGGGACCTGGTCGACGAGCCGTTGTCGAGCGAGGCGCCGGAAGAGGCGGAGGGGCACGAAGCGTAGGGGCACCAAACGCAGGGCGACGTGACCAGCGACATACGAGGGAGGAGGGTGATGGCCGGGATGCCTGGAAGGCGAATCGTGTGGATCGTGGGAGTCGCGCTCGCGGGCGCCGGGTGCGGAGACGGTAGCCCGGCGGCATCGGCTAAAGGCCCGGAGCGATGGGAGCTCTCCGACGAGCCGACGCTCGAGATCGGCGTGGTCGAAGGCGACGAGCGATACCAGCTCCACGAGGTTAAGGATGCGGCACGACTCGGCGACGGCCGGATCGCCGTGGCGCACCAGGGGACCGGGGAGATCCGCGTCTTCGACGAGGAGGGGCGGTTCCTGCTCGCCGCCGGCGGCCTGGGGGATGGCCCCGGCGAGTGGCGCCAGGTCGCGGCCGTGCACGCCCTCCCGGGCGACACCCTCGTGGTGGTCGACCCTCGCCTCGACCGCGTGGGCCTCGTACACGCCACCACCGGTGCCTACCTCGGCGAGCTCGACGAGGCTCGGGCGTCGGAGATCCTGCCCCGCCGAAGGCACCACACGGG
>JBBDSM010000073.1:0-5745 GCA_040904945.1 Gemmatimonadota bacterium | reverse complement strand
AGCTCGACGAGGCTCGGGCGTCGGAGATCCTGCCCCGCCGAAGGCACCACACGGGGCTGATCCTCGAAGCACCCGCGGGCTTCGAGGCCTGGGGGACGCTGGAGATGGCCGCGCGCGGAGCGGGCCGTGCTGCCCCTTCCGGATCGTTTCGAGCCGCTCGCGGTGGACGAGCATGAAGTGATCGGGGTTTGGCGCGATTCCCTGGACGTCGAGTACTTGCGCGCCTATGCCGTCGAGGGGGCGGAAGCGTGGACGGCGCCCGGCGCGGTGGGAGCCCTCGTCGCGGACGCCGAAGTCGGAGAGAGAGAGGGCGAGGCCCGGACGACCGAAGCCCCGGAGCTCGTCGGCCACTTCAGGGACATCGCCATCGCGCAGGAGATGCAGTACGCGGGCGCCGGATCGTACACGACCGACCTCGAAGCGCTGGCGGAGGCATGGGACTTCGTTCTACCGCCGGCGCTTCGCGTCGACTTCCTGGCGGCGGGACCCACGGGGTGGTGGGGCCGACTCATCGACATGGAGACGGGCGCGGGGTGCACGCTCGTCTACGGCGCCTTCCTTCCGGTGGAAGGGCTCACCCCCGGGGCCCCGGCATGCTGGGACGGCCCCGGCCCCCGTGAGCAGGGCGCCGGCACAGACCCGTGACCGGGCGGCCGGCACACCTCCCCCGCGTCACATCTGCCGGTACGACGGCCCGCTTCCGCCCTCGCGCGGCATCCAACGCGGGCCGAGCACGTCGGTGGCCTTGCAGTCCACGCAGTTCGGGGCGTTGACCACGAGCTTGTCGCCGTCGCGCTCGTAGACGCCGGCCGGACAGAGGTGGACGTACATCTCGGCCGCCTCGGCGCTCACGTCCTCGCCCACGATGAGGTGGCTGGGGATGTCGTCGCGGGTCTGGTTTCCGGCCTTGTAGACCGCGTCGACCTTCGAGAAGGTCAGCTTCCCGTCGGGGACGAACTTTTCGGCGTCGCCGGTGAGCGACTTGGTCTCGGCGGCGTCTTCCTCGACGCTGATCTTCCCTCCGGGAAAGGCTCCCTTGGTGAGCGTCATGAGGCCCGCCTTCGCACCGCCCGCGACGAAGCCGCCCTTGAACGCGAGGCGCATGTTACGGCGCTCCTTCAGGTCCTTCATGATGACGCTCTGGTCGACCGCGGCAGTGTAGCCGGCGAGCGCATCGGCGGAGGTGTCGCCCTTCTTGAGCCCCTCGAAAATCTGACGGGCGGCCATGATGCCCGAGTGCATCGCGTAATGGATGCCCTTGAGCGACGAGACCTCCACGTAACCGGCCGCGTCACCCACGATGCACAAGCCATCCCCATGGCGCCGCTCGGGCACGGAGTAGTAGCCGCCCTCGGGGATGGTCTTGGCGCCCCACTCCACCATCTCGCCACCCTCCAGATACTTCCGGAAGAGCGGATGCAGCTTCATGCGCTGGAGCGCCTCGTGCACGTCGAAGCGCGCGTCCTCGTAATCGAGCCCCACGACGAGCCCGATGGCGATCTGGTCGTCGGCCATGGGATAGACGAACGACCCGCCGAACATGGTCCCCTGGAGCGGCCATCCCAGGGTGTGGATGATCCGGTCGAGTGGCTTCTTCACCTCCCAGATCTCCTTCACGCCGAGCGCGTAGATCTGCGGGTTCTGCGAGGTGACGCCCTGCCAGTCGAGCCAGGCCTGGCTGAGGGGACCGCGCGTCCCCTCGGACAGGACGGTCACCTGCGCCGTGAGGTCCATGGGCGGCATGGCGTCGGGACCGGATGGCTCCCCCTCCCGGTTGAGGCCGGCGGGGGTGGTCCTCACGCCGATGACCTTCTGCCCCTCGACCAGCAGCGAATCCACGGGGAAGCCCGGAAAGACGTTCACGCCGAGCCCTTCGGCCTGCTCGCCCATCCAGCGCACCATCTCGCTCAACGACGCGATGTAGTTCCCGTGGTTCTTCATGGTCGGCGGCGTCGGGAGGCGCACCGAGCTCGAGCCGGTCAGGTAGTAGACCGCTTCCTTCTCCACCGGCCGCCGGAACGGGAAGTCCTCGACGCTCATCTCCGGAAAGAGCTCCTTGAAGGCGCTCGGGTTCACGACCGCCCCGGAGAGGTTGTGCTCCCCGAGCTGAGCGGCCTTCTCGAGCACGCCGATCTCCAGCTCACCGATGCCGCCGCCGGCCTCGTTGTCCTTCTTCACCAGACGCGCGAGCTCGATGGCGCCGGCCAGCCCCGCCGGACCGCCGCCGACGAACACCACGTCCATGGGCACGGCTTCCTCGTCGGGGGTATCCTCCACGATGAGTCGGTTGCGCGGAAGCGGGGGCTGGGCGTCGAGCGGACGGACGGAGTTGCGCAGGGCGCGGCTGCCGTCGGACATATTGGCTCCGGTGTGTTTTGGTGGGTGCGGCGTTGCCGGGCGTCGCGGCGGGTCGGACCCGCTCGGACGGCCGTGTGTATCGATTCGACTCCGGGCGACGGGTGCTGGGCGTCGCGGCAGAGCTGTAAGATCGCGAAGTCACGGCGGCGGCTCTACCCTTGGCGCCTGACCCTCGGGCGGGGACACCCCGAATTCACACTGGAGACGATCCGAGCATGAGCGACAGACGCCCCACTACCCTAGGCGCCCTCAAGGCTTCCGGTTACGAGAGCCGCACCGTCAAGGACGAGATGCGCGCCAACCTCGTCCGAAAGCTTCGGGACGGCGAAGAACTCTTCCCGGGGATCCAGGGGTACGAGGAGTCGGTCACGCCCCAGATCGTGAACGCCGTCCTGGCGAAGCACGACTTCATCCTGCTCGGGCTGCGTGGGCAGGCGAAGAGCCGGATCCTCAGGCAGCTCGTGTCGCTGCTCGACGAGGAGATGCCGATTCTCGCGGGGAGCGAGGTCAACGACGATCCGCTCGCACCGATCTCGAAGTTCGGCCGCCTGCTGATCGACGAGCACGGGGACGACACACCCGTCGAATGGGTCGACCGGGAGCATCGCTACGTCGAGAAGCTGGCCACGCCGGACGTGACCATCGCCGACATGATCGGCGACGTCGACCCGATCAAGGCGGCGCGCGGCGGCCACATTCTGGCCGACGAGCTGACGATCCACTACGGGCTCCTTCCCCGCGCGAACCGGGGCGTGTTCGCCATCAACGAGCTCCCCGACCTCGCCGGCAAGATCCAGGTGGGCCTCTTCAACATCCTCCAGGAGGGGGATGTGCAGGTGAAGGGCTATCCCATCCGGCTCGCCCTCGACGTGCTCATGGTCTTCACGGCGAACCCCGAGGACTACACGGCGCGCGGGAAGATCATCACGCCGCTCAAGGACCGGATCGGCGCTGAGATCCGGACGCACTATCCGGAAGAGCTCGAGACCGGGGTGTCGATCACCGAGCAGGAAGCATGGACCAAGCGTGACGGGCTGCCGGTGGAGGTACCGGACTTCGTGTCCGAGACGGTCGAGCGGGTCGCCTTCCTCGCCCGGAAGGACAAGCGGGTCGACCAGCGCTCGGGGGTGAGTCAGCGCCTGCCGATCACGGTCATGGAGACGGTGGTCTCCAACGCCGAACGGCGCGCGCTCCGACACGGCGAGGACACGGCCGTTCCCCGCATGACCGACCTGTACGCCTCGCTGCCGGCGATCACCGGGAAGATGGAGCTCGAGTACGAAGGGGAGCTGCACGGCGCGGACAAGATCGCCCGGGAGCTCATCCAGCTTGGGTCGTCCCAGGCGTTCGACGTCCGCGCCGCCGGAGCCGACGTCGACTCCATCGTGGAGTATTTCGAGGGGGGCGGGGCGATTCAGGTGGGCGAGGACTCGGCTTCGGCCGCGTGCGTGAAAGGCTTCAGCACGGTGCCGGGGCTACTGGGGCTCATCGAAAGCGTCGGTCTCGCACCCGCGAAAGCCAGCGACGGCGTGCGGGCCGCGGCGTGCGAGCTCGTGCTCGAGGCGCTCGTGGCGCAGCGGCGGATCAGCCGGACGTCATCGGGTGGCTACTCGAAGTCGCTGCACCAGAATCCCCCGCAGGGGAAGGGTTACAAGGGCTTCGACCCGATGGGCGGCATGGGGTCGTAATACCGACCGAACCCCAGACGTCAGAACGGGAAGAAGAAGGGGATGATGAAGCCGGCGGCGATGGCGAACAGCAGCCCCAGCGGTCCCCCTACCCGAGCGAAGTCCGTGAACCGATAGCCCCCGGGCCCGTAGATGAATGTGTTCGTCTGATATCCGACGGGCGTCATGAAGCTGTTCGACGCCGCGAACAGGACGGCCATGACGAAGGGCATCGGCGAGAGTCCGAGGCTTTGGCCCAGGGCGACCGCCAGGGGTGTCAGGACCACGGCTGTCGCCGCATTGCTGATGATCTCGGTGATGACCGAAGTCAGGAGATAGAACGCGATGAGGATGCCCGCCGGCCCGAGGCCGCTGATCAGGCCGAGGAAATGACCGGCGCCGAGCTCGGCGGCGCCCGTCACCTGCATCGCGATCCCGAGGGGAAGGAGCGATCCGAGGAGGACGAGGGGCTGCCAGTCCACGTCCTCGTACGCCTCCTCGGGCGTCACGCAGCCGGTCACGAAGACTGCCACCACGCCAGCCATCGCAGCCACCATGATGGTGGTGAGGCCCAGCGCGGCCGACAGCACCACGGCGGCCATGATCGCCGCCGCGATGGGGAGCTTCCGCTTCCGGCGCGGAGGTAGGTCGAGAGGCCCGAGCAACGCGAGGTCGCCGGTGGCCCGGATCCGTCGGAGATCGTCCGATGTCGCGCGCACGAGCAGAATGTCGCCGGGCTGGAGTGTCACGGTTCGCATGGGCTCGTGCACGGCCGCCCCGTGCCTCCGGATGCCCACGACGGATACGCCGTACGTGCCTTTGAAGCGCAGCTCCTCCAGCGAATGTCCGACGACCCTCGACCTCGGCGGCACCATCACCTCGCTGTAGTGGGCCGGCCCCGCATCCGCTTCCAGGTCTTTCGACGAAAGGTGCGGCCCGGTCCCCGATATCCGGAGGCCCACGCTTTCCTGGGCATCGTCGATCCGGGAGATCTTCCCACGCACGACCAGGCGATCTCCCTCTTCGATGACCTCCACACTCTCCGGGACCAGAATACGCCGGTCCGCTCGCTCGATGGCGAGGACGTCCAGCTCATGCTTCCGGCGGAGGTCGCTCTCCGCCAGAGTCTGGCCTACGAGCACGGAGTCCGGGCCGACCTCGAGCCCGGAGAGATACTCCCCGAGCTCATAGCGCTCGTCCATGCCGCGTTCGCTGTCACGATCCGGTACGAGCCACCGGCCCACTGTCAGCAGGTAGGCTACTCCAATGACGGTGAAGACGAGCCCGGGAGCGGTGACGTCGAAGAGCCGAATGCGAGGTAGCCCCAGGTCCAGCACGAGCCCGGCCACCAGAAGGTTCGTGCTGGTGCCGACGAGCGTCAGCGTGCCGCCCATCTGGCTGGCGAACGACACCGGCATGAGGAGGCGGGACGCGGGAATGCCGCGCCCGTGGGCAAGTCCCAGCAGAACGGGAACCATCACCACCACGACGGGCGTGTTGTTCACCACCGCGCTCGCCGGCACGACGACCGCCAGCGAGACGAGCAGCAACCGGAAGCCGCTGTCGCCCGATAGCTCGGAAATCCACCGCCCCAGCACGTCCACGCCTCCAGTGCGCACGAGCGCGGCAGACAGCACGAACATCGCCGCGATGGTAAGAATGGCTTCGCTCGCGAAGCCGCTCACGCCCTCGGCCGGAGTCACCACTCCGGTCAGCATCA
>JBBDSM010000072.1:0-7413 GCA_040904945.1 Gemmatimonadota bacterium | reverse complement strand
AGAGATGCGACAGCCCCTGACGAGACCGCCCCGCCCTTGCGATCCGAGGGCCAAAGACGTTATCCCGAAGGGACCTCAACCCCAGACCGATCGTGGAGTACCCTATGATTCCGAGCCCCAGGGCCGTTCGAGACCGACTTCTCCATCCGCTGCACCGCGTTGCCGCGAATAAGCTACGCGCCGCCTCCGTGTTGGCGCTCGCCGTCGCGTTGAGCCTGGCCTCGGTCGCCTCGGCGGCCGCCCAGGCCATCCCGTCGCCCGAGGAGTATTTCGGGCACGTGATGGGCGCCGACCGGCAGCTCGTCCGCTGGGACGAGATGCTGCCCTACTACGAGATGATCGGCGAGCAGAGCGACCGCGTCGAGGTTCGGAACGTGGGCGCCTCCACGCGCGGGCTGCCGTTCCTGGTGATCTTCGTCTCGTCGCCCGAGAATCTGGCGAACCTCGACGAGATCCAGCGGCTGAACGCGCTCCTGCAGGATCCACGCGGCCGCAGTCAGGCCGAGATCGACGACGCGGTGGAGCGGGGTAAGGTCGTCCTCGTCCAGTCTTACGGGCTGCACTCCACCGAGGTGGCCCCGAGTCAGGCTTCGGTCGAGATCCTGTACGAGATGGCGACGCGCGATGACGAGGAGATGATGCGCATCCTCGACGAGACTGTGGCCATCCAGATTCCGATGTTCAACCCGGACGGCAACCACATCGTCACCGACTGGTACCGGCAGCAGGTCGGCACCGAGTACGAGACGACCCGTCCGCCCGAGCTCTATCACCCTTACATCGGTCACGACAACAACCGTGACGCGTTCATGCAGGCTACGGTCGAGTCGCAGTACGGCGCGGATATCCTCTTCCGGAGTTGGGTGCCGCAGGCGTTCATCGATCACCATCAGATGGGCGGCTACACCGCCCGTATGTTCATCCCGCCCTACGCCGAGCCGGTGCGGCCCGGGGCCGACCCGCTGGTCTGGCGCGAGATGGACTGGTACGGCGCCCACATGGGGTACCGGCTAGAGGAGGAGGGGCGCCAGGGGGTGATCGGTTCCGCGATCTATTCCGGGTGGGGCCATTTCGGCTTCCACTGGATCACGCCGTTCCACAACATCGCGGGGATGCTGACGGAGTCGGCCAGCGCGGACATGGCGTCCCCGCTGTACGTGCACCCTGAGCAGCTCACCGGATCGCGCCAGCTCCCGGAGTACGAAGAGCAGACGACCTTCCCGAGCCCGTGGCCGGGCGGGTGGTGGACCACGCGCGACATCGTCACCAACATCAACATCGCGACCTTCGCCTCGCTGGATATTGCGGCGCGGAACCGGGAGCTCCAGCTGCGCAACGCGGCGCGCAAGGCGCTGGACCAGACGCGACGGGGCGCCGAGGCCGAGACCCGGGCCTACCTGATCTCGGCGGACCAGCACGACCCGCTCACCACGACGAAGCTGGTGGATAAACTGCTCCTCCAGGGCGTCGACGTGCATCAGTCGACGGAGGACTTCGTGCACGAGGGCCGCTTCTATCCGGCCGGCTCGTGGGTCGTGTCGATGGCGCAGCCGAAGCAGGGGGTCATCCGCTACCTGCTGGGCCGGACGTTCTATCCGCAGAACAGCTACACGCGGAACCCGGACGGCAGCCCGATCCGTCCGTACGACATGAGCGCCGACGTGCTCGCGGAGTTCATGGGCGTGGAGGTTTACCCTGCGGAAAGCATGGTCGAGGCGCCCCTCGACATGGTGGCGGCGCGGCCGGACCCCATGGGCGAGGTCACCCGGGGGAGCGAGGGCTTCTTCATCCCCGGCAACCTCAACGACGCCTTCCACGCCGTGAACATGCTGTGGGACGAGGGCGTCACGGTGCACCGGTTCGTGAGCGATCACGGGCCGCACGCGGCCGGCGACTTCTGGGTGCCCGACGTATCCGACGCGGTCGCTTCGCGGATCGCCACGGAAACCGGTGTCGACTTCCTGGCTATGAACGTCGACGCGGGTGACGAGTTCGCGCCGGAGGCCACCCGCCTCCGCGTGGGCATGTTCCAGCGGTACTGGGGCGGCAACATGGACGAAGGGTGGACGCGCCTCATGATCGAGAACTTCGGCTTTCCCTACGACACGATCATGGATGCGGACGTGCTCTCCGGGCAGTTGGCCGACCAGATCGACGTCCTGATCGTGCCCGACGACGATCTCGAGACCCTCATGGGCTCCGACGACGAGGAAGAGATGACCTCCATGCCGCCCGAGTACCGGAGCGGGTTCGGGGAGGCCGGCGTCGAGGCGCTCGAGGCCTTCGTGCGAGGAGGCGGACGACTCGTGACCTTCGCCCAGGCCGGCAACCTCGTCCTGGACGGCTTCGACGTCCCCGTCCGCAACATCGTCGCCGACGTGCCGAACTCCGAGTTCTGGGCGTACGGCTCGACGCTGCGGGTCGACGTGGACACCGACCATCCCATGGCGTGGGGCATGCCGGACGATGCCTGGGTCGTGTTCTTCGGAAACAACCAGGTCTACGAGGTCGAGCGCTCCTCGGATGGGGAACGGGTGCAGCGGGTCGCTTCGTACTGGACGGACGACGTCCTGCAGAGCGGCCAGCTCGACGGCGAGGACCTGATTGCGGGGAGGGCGGCCATGCTGCACGTGGATCACGGCGAGGGCGACATCCTCATGATCGGCTTCCGGACCCAGCACCGCGCTCAGACGCACGGGACGTTCAAATTCCTCTTCAACGCCCTGGTGGGAAACTGATGGTCGACGCAAAACGTGCGGGTTCGGGCACCCTCTCCGTGTGGGCAGGGGAGGAGGCCCGCGCCCCGGGCGCGCCGACTCAGGTCCCGGTCGTGCCGTCCGTCTCGTTCGGATACAGGGACGTCGATGCCTGGGTGGCCGTGGCACGGGGAGAGCGCGAGGGGCACATCTACGGTCGCAACACGAACCCGACCGTCGCCGCCTTCGAGGAGAAGGTGCGCGTGCTCGAGGCGGCGGAGGCCGCCACGTCGTTCTCGACGGGCATGGCCGCGATCTCGGGCGTCTTCCAGACGCTGCTCCGGCCCGGCGCCCGCGTCGTGTCGCAGAAGGATACGTACGGGGGCACGAGCGTCCTGCTGACCCGGCACCTCCCCGAGTGGGGTGTCGACGTCTCACTCGCCGAGACCGACGATGACGCCATCGAGAAGGAGATCGCCGGCGGGTGCGACCTCCTCTATTTGGAGACGCCGACGAACCCAACGCTCAAAGTGGTCGACCTCGCCCGGCTGGCCGCGGCCGGCCGCGCCGCCGGGGCGACGGTCGTGGTCGACAACACGTTCGCCCCCCCGCACAACCAATCACCGCTCGAGTTGGGCGCACACCTCGTCATCCACTCCGCCACGAAGTTCCTCGGCGGGCATGCGGACGCGCTCGGAGGCGTGCTGTGCGGCGACCCCGAGTTGGTTCGAAAGGTCTTCCGCCATCGGGAGATCGCCGGCGCCAGCCTCCACCCGGAAGCGGCGTATCTGCTGCTTCGTGGCCTCAAGACCCTCGCCCTGCGCGTGGAGCGCCAGTCCGCCTCCGCCATGCGGATCGCGACATGGCTGCGGGACGCCGAGGGCGTGGACGCGGTCCACTACCCCGGCCTCGAGACGCATCCGGGGCACGCCGTGGCGCGGAAGCAGATGCGGGCCTTCGGCGGAATGTTGAGCTTCTCGCTCGATGGTGGGCTGGATGCCGTCAAGCGTTTTCTGCCGGCGCTCCGGTGGGCGCATCTGGCCGCCAATCTGGGGGCGGTAGAAACCGTCGCCGGCACGCCCGCGACTACGAGTCACGTGGAATGCACGCCCGAAGAACGCGCCGCGTTGGGCATTCCCGAGGGGCTGGTACGCTACTCCGTGGGGATCGAGGATGCGGAGGATCTCATCGCGGACCTGGAGCAGGCGCTGGCTTCGGCCGCCCGGGGATGAGCGCGTCCGGCCTCACGGACCTCGAGCGAGACTTAGCGGATGCGGTGGACGTCGATGGGCTCGTGCGGACCGCGCAGGAGCTCGTGCGAATCCCGAGCTGGAACGGACGTGAGACGGCGGCCCAGGACTTCATGACCGCGGCGATGGCCGACGCAGGCTTGGTCGTGGACCGGTGGACCATCGATCTCGACGAGCTCTCGCGGCACCCGTCATTCAGCTCGGAGGTGGAGCGCGACGAAGCGATCGGGCTGGTGGGCAGGTTCCCGGGCACGCAGGACGTAGGGCCGAGTTCGGGGCCGGGGGCAGGCGCTTCCGGGCCCGGCCGCACCCTCGTCCTCAACGGGCACGTGGACGTCGTCCCACCGGGCGACGACGCCCTCTGGACCGATCCCCCGTTCTCCGGCACGGTGCGCGACGGGCGTCTGCACGGGCGTGGCGCGCTGGACATGAAGGGCGCGCTGGTGGCCGCCCTCTACGCCCTCCGCGCGGTCCGCGCGACGGGACTGCGGCTGGCCGGCGACGTGCACCTGCAGAGCGTCGTGGGGGAGGAGGACGGCGGCCTCGGCACACTCGCGTCCGTTCTCCGGGGATACCGGGGGGACGGCGCCATCGTCATGGAGCCGACACGGCTCGCGGTGGCGCCGGCCCAGGCCGGATGCCTGAACTTCCGGGTGCGGATCCGAGGACTCGCGGCGCATGGGGCGGTCCGCGAGGAGGGCGTCGACGCTATCGAGAAGCTGCCGACGATCATGGCCGGCATCCGTTGGCTCGAGGAGGACAGGAACCGCCGCTTCGGAGGCGATCCCTTGTTCGCGTCGTACGCCTTCCCGTTTCCGATCTGTGTCGGGACGGTGCGCGGCGGTGATTGGGCGTCGTCCGTCGCCGACCACCTGACGTTCGAGGGGCGCTACGGCGTCGCCCCGGGTGAGGACGAGGCTGAAGCCCGACGGGAGCTCGAGCGGGCCGTGGCCGAAGCGGCACAGGGCGATCCGTGGCTCCGTGACCATCCGCCCGAGCTGACCTGGTGGGGCGGACGCTTCACGGCGGCCCGGACCGACCCGGAGCATCCGCTCGTCACGACCGTCCATGCCGTCGGGAGCGCGGTGAGCGGGCGAGACCTGCCCCTCGAGGCAATGACCTACGGCGCGGACATGGGCACCCTGGCTACGGTCGGCGCGACGCCCACCGTGCTGTTCGGTCCGGGAGACATCCGGCGGGCGCACCGCCCGGACGAGTGGGTCGCCATCGACGACCTGGCGGCCGTGGCACGCACGCTCGCCGTGACGGCCGTGCGCTTCTGCGGTATCGGCACGTGACGCTCCCGCTCGAGGGGGTGCGGGTCGTTTCCGTGGAGCAGGCGGTCGCCGCGCCGCTCGCGACCCGGAAGATGGCCGATGGGGGCGCCCGGGTCATCAAGATCGAGCGCCCAGGCGGCGACTTCGCGCGGGGCTACGACCGGGTGGTGCGGGGCGGGAGCGCATACTTCGTCTGGCTCAACCGGGGGAAGGAGTCGGTCGCGCTCGACCTGAAAGACCCGTCGGACGCAGCGATCCTGCACCGCATGATTGAGGGCGCCGACGTCTTCCTCCAGAACCTCGCCCCCGGAGCCGCCGAGCGCGCAGGCTTCGGCTCGGAGGCGCTGCGGGCCGCCCATTCCCGGCTCATCACGTGCGACGTCTCCGGTTACGGACGGGATGGCCCATACGCGCACATGAAGGCCTACGACAGCCTGGTGCAGGGCGAAGCCGGGCTCGCGGCGGTGACCGGCACCACGGACGCTCCTGCGCGGGTCGGCATCTCCGTATGCGACATCGCGGCGGGTATGCACGTCTACACGGCGGTGCTCGAGGCGCTCCGCGTTCGCGACGCGACCGGGGAGGGGCGCGCCGTCGAGATATCGCTGTTCCAGTCGATCGCCGACTGGATGGCGGTCCCCTATCTGCATCAGGTGTACGGCGGGCGTCCGCCTCCGCGGAGCGGTCTACAGCACCCCGGCATCGCACCGTACGGGCCGTACACGTCCTCGGAGGGCGACACCGTGATGGTGGCCGTCCAGAACGAGCGGGAGTGGCGTGGGCTCTGCGAGGACGTGCTGGAACGACCAGAGCTGGCGTCCGACCGGCGTTTCCGGGACAACCCGGCCCGCGTCCAGAACCGGGACGCCCTGGAGGCCGAGCTCCAGGCCGTGTTCGGGGACTGGACAACGTCGGAGCTCGTCGCTCGCCTGGAGCGCGACGGGATCGCGTTCGGTCGTGTCCGGACGGTGGCCGAGCTCGCCGACCATCCGCAGCTCGAGCTACTGGATGTCGACACGCCGGACGGGCGAGTACGGATGCCTGCGCCTGCCGCGCGCTGGCGTGACGGTGAGACCGACGGGCGCGTCCCGGCCCTCGACGAGCACGGAGCCGCTCTCAGGAAGGAGTTCGCCACGTGACCGAAGCGTCGTCGGACCGCGACCTCGGGAAGGCTGCAAGCCTCACCCGGCGCCTCACACGGTATGTCCGGGCGCGCCCCGTCACCGACCGGGACCGGGTGGAGGCCGAGCGCTTCGTACGGGACTGGCTGGGCTCGTACGTGGCCGGCGGCGCGGCCCGGGAGGGCCGCATCCTCGAGGCGTACGGCGGCGACGCCCGCGACCTGGAGGGTCGCGTGTTCCTGGCGGCGGCGCGCTCGCACGTCACCGAGACGGACGACCTCCACCGCACCTCGGTCACGCATCCCGGGTGCGTGGTGGTGCCGGTCTCGCTCCTGCTGGGCCGGGAGATCGGGGCCACCGGGCACGCCGTGCTCGCCGCGGTGCTCGCCGGCTACGAGGCGATGATCCGTGTGGGCGAGGCGCTCGGTCCCGCGCACTACCGGATCTTTCACAACACCGCGACGGCGGGCCCCTTCGGTGCCGCGGCGGCGGCGGCCTCTCTCCTGCAGCTCGACGAGGACGCCTGGGTACACGCCCTCGGGAGCGCCGGAACGCAGGCCGCGGGGCTCTGGCAGTTCAACGAGGAAGGCGCGATGAGCAAGCCGCTCCACGCCGGCCACGCGGCTGCGGCGGGGCTTCGCGCGACGCTTCTGGCGGCTGAGGGGCTCACCGGTGCGGAGCACATTCTCGAGGGAGAGAAGGGGTTGTTCCGGGCTCTGTGTCCGGACGCGCGCCCCGAAGCGGTATGTGCCGAAGCTTCGGGATGGAAGTTGACGGAGACGTCCATGAAGCCCTATCCGTGCTGCCGCCACGTGCATCCGGCCATCGACGCGGCGCTCGAGGTGCGCGAGGTCCTGGGAAGCGCAACGCCCGAGCGGGTGTCCGTGAAAAGCTATCCGGCGGCGCTCGACGTGACCGATCGGCCGGATCCGCGTACGCCGCACGAGGCGCGCTTCAGCCTCCAATACGCCGTGGCGCGCGCCCTCGTGCGTGGCGCGCCCGGCCTGAGTGCGTTCGATGCCGGGGCGCTCGAAGACGAGGACGTGCGGTCCATCCTCGGTCGCGTGAC
>JBBDSM010000071.1:0-40904 GCA_040904945.1 Gemmatimonadota bacterium | reverse complement strand
TGCCCTCTGCCCGTTGCCCGGGTTGTCAGGCGCGTCTTTCGAAGGATCTCTGGAGGGAACGTGAAGAGAGGACTCGTGGTGCCCACGCTCGTGGTCGCACTGTCGATCGCGGCCGGCGGTTGGCTGCTGCAGGAGGGCGTCGACCGCTCGGAGAACCTTTATACGCGTGTGCGGGTCCTCCAGGAAGTGGTCGACCGCGTGACGTCCAGCTTCGTCGAGGAGGTCGACGAGGAGACGCTGTATCAGTCGGCCATCGACGGCCTCATTCGTGAACTTGACGATCCGCACTCCTCGTTTCTCCCGGCCCGCGACTACGAGGATCTGCGGATCCGGACGGAGGGGGAGTACGGGGGCGTCGGGCTCGAAGTGGTCGACCGCGACGGGTGGGTGACGGTCGTGAGCCCGATCCCGGGCTCTCCCGGCGCGCGTGCGGGGCTCCGAGCCGGCGACCGCTTCTACGAGATCGGCGGGGTTTCCGCAGACACGATGATCACCGACCAGGCCGTGGAGCTTCTTCGGGGCCGGCCGGGCACCGAGGTGCAGGTCCTGATGTTGCGTCCCGGGCTCGAGGCGCCGATTCCGTTCACGCTCGAGCGGGCGGTGATCCAGCTCAAGGCCGTCCCGTTCGCCTCCATGCTGCGCGGCGACGTGGGCTACGTGCCGCTCCAGACCGTGCGGGAGACCTCGTCCAGTGAGGTGCGCGCGGCCATCGACTCGCTTCGGAACGAGGGCATGCGCGGGCTCGTGCTCGACCTACGCGGAAATCCGGGCGGGCTGCTCGACGAAGGGATCGCCGTGACGGACCTCTTCCTGGAGCCGGGTGACGGCATTGTCGAAACGCGTGGGCGGGCCGTCGACCAGAGCGAAGTGTTCCGTGCCAGCGACCCCGACCGGTACGAAGGGGTGCCGGTGGTGGTGCTCGTCGACGGGACGAGCGCGTCGGCGTCCGAGATCATCGCGGGCGCCCTTCAGGACCACGACCGCGCGGTGGTGCTCGGGCAGACCACGTACGGCAAGGGATCGGTCCAGAGCTTGTTCCGCCTGACCGGCGGGAACGTGCTGCGCCTCACGACCGCCCGGTGGTACACGCCGGCGGGGCGTTCCATCGACCGGCTCGAGGACGACGAAACCGAGACCACCGAGCCCGTGCTCGCCATCTCCGGCCAGGTGGTCGACTCCTCCGGCGTCGGCGACCGCCCCACGCATACGTCGATGGGCGGCCGCACCCTCTACGGCGGGGGCGGCATCGTGCCCGACTTTCTCGTCACGCCCGAGACGCTCAGTGACGCGGAGGCGCGGGCGGTGCAGCGGATCTTCCGTCGCGGAGGGGCGTTCCAGGAGGCGCTGTTCAGCTACGCCGTAGCGTACGTGCGGGATCATGCGGGTCTCGAGCAAGGCTTCTCCCTCAGCGGTGCGGACCTACGCGACTTCTACGGATCGCTTCCCGACGATGGTGAGCCCGTGGCGCTCGAGGACTTCGAGCGGGCGGAGCGCTTCGTGCGGTATCATCTGGAGCGGGAGATCGCGTTGCAGGCCTGGGGCGAGCAGGGGCAGTTCGAGCAGGGCGTCCCGTTCGACCGCCAGCTCGAAGCGGCCCTCGATCTCCTGGCGCGCGCACAGTCGACGGACGATCTGTTCGCGGCGATCGACGCACGTGCGGGGGTCCCTTCGGGCTCGTAATGAGGCGGGGCGAGCAGCTTCTGTCCCATTCCGACATGTCGCGATCGGCGGGTTCGGGCTCTCTTGAAACCATGCGCGTGCTTCCCGATTTACTGACCACCGAATTCGGCCCATGAGTCACGTCGAGGTCCTGCGTGGCGGCATCGTCGAGTCGCGCCACCAGGTATCGGTGGCCGTGTGCGACGCGTCCGGTCGATGCGTCGCGTCGGTCGGCGACGTGGCCGGTGTCACGTTCTACCGATCGGCAGCCAAGCCCCTGCAGGCCCTCCCGTTGGTGGAAGAGGGCGTGGCCGACCGGTTCGGGCTCACGTCGGACGAGTTGGCGCTCTGCTGCGGCTCGCACGAGGGGAGCCCGGAGCACGTGGCGGCCGCTCGCTCCATCCTGGCGAAGGCAGGGATCGACGAGGCGTTGCTCCGGTGCGGGGCGCACGCTCCCTATTCCCCGAAGGCGGCCAGGACGGTGTATGCAGGAGGAGGGGCGCCGCAGCGGATCCACAACAACTGCTCGGGGAAGCATGCCGGCATGCTCGCGCTCGCCGCCGGCATGGGATGGGACCCGGTGGACTATCATCTTCCCGACCATCCGGTGCAGGAGCGGATGCTCGACGAGATCGCTCGGTGGTCCGAAGTGCCGCGGCAGGACGTGGCGGTGGCGGTGGACGGGTGCGGAGTGCCGTGTTTCGCCGTGACGCTCGAGCGCATGGCCGGAGCGTTCGCGCGCTTCGCCCAGGCGGCCGCGGACGAGGAGTCACCGGCCCGGATCGTGGGTGCGATGACCGGCTGGCCGTTCATGGTCGGGGGTGAGGGCCGCACGTGCACCGACGTCATGGCGCGAAGCGAGGGCCGCGTGTTCGTGAAGCTGGGCGCCGAGGGTGTCTATGGCGGGGGAGTACCGTCGGAGGGGCTGGGCTTCGCCATCAAGGTGAGGGACGGAGGACGCAGGGCCGTCGAGGTCGCACTCGTGCGGGTCCTCGAACTGCTTGGCGCACTGATGGACAAGGAGATCGCGGCCCTGTCCCGGCACGGGCGGCCAGCGGTGCGGAATACGCGGGGAGAGGTGGTCGGCGAAATCCGACCGGCATTCGAGTTCGATCCGAGCGGACGTTTGTTCGCCGGTACGCAGACACGGGAGCTTTGAGCCATGTTCGTCGATCGCGCGGTCATCGAGGTCATCGGAGGAACCGGAGGCTCAGGCTCCGAGGCGTTCCGGCGGGAACGCGGTGTCCCGCGGGGCGGCCCGGCCGGAGGCGACGGCGGGGACGGGGGCAGCGTCATCCTGGAGGCGGACAGCCAGCTGGCGACCCTCCTGGACTACAGCTACCGGCGGCACTACAAGGCCGAGCGGGGCATGCACGGCGAGGGCAACCAGAAGACGGGGAAGTCCGGAGAGGACATGGTGCTGAAGGTTCCTCCAGGCACCATCGCCTACGACGAGGATTCCGACGAGCTCCTCGGTGAGCTTCTCGAGGAAGGCCAACGGGTGGTCGTGGCCCGCGGCGGCCGCGGAGGTCGCGGGAACATCCATTTCAAGTCGTCCACGCGGCAGGCGCCGACCAAGTGGGAGCCCGGTGAGGAAGGGGCGGAGCGGCGTGTGCGGCTCGAGCTCAAGCTCATCGCCGATGTCGGTCTCGTCGGCGAGCCCAACGCCGGGAAGTCCACGCTACTCGCCACGGCGACGGCGGCCCGGCCCAAGGTCGCGGCGTACCCGTTCACGACCCTCGAGCCCAACCTCGGCGTCGTGGAGCTGTCCGGGTACCGCACATTCGTCATCGCCGACATCCCGGGAATCATCGGCGGGGCGCACGAAGGGAAGGGGCTCGGGCACCAGTTCCTGCGGCACATCGAGCGGACGCGGATCCTCCTGCTCATGATTCCCGTCGACGCGGAAGACCTTCAGGCCGAGTACGATCTGCTTCGCCGGGAGCTCGCCGCATACTCCGAGGAGCTGACGCGGACGCCGTTCCTCGTGGCGCTCACGAAGATCGACTTGCTCGCTCCTGACGACCCGCTTCCCGAGATCGACGTGAAGGAGGCCCTCGGCGTATACGGCATCTCGTCCATCACGAACCGCGGGGTACCCGAGCTCATGGAGAAGCTCTGGGCGGCGAGTCGCGAGCGGGTGGAGGCCGAGGCCCGGAGCGAGGTCGCGGACGACGACGAGGAGTGGTGGAGTCCGTGAAGCGTCCCGCGAGCGCGTCTTCGCAAGAGCCGCGCGCGTTACTTCAGCTCGACCAGCTGCCCGACGTGGGGCCACGGACGATCCGCGCCCTGGTCGAGTCGTTCGGCACGGCGGAAGGGGCGCTGTCCGCCCCGAGCAGGCTCTTCACCCAGGTCGCGGGGTCCGCGGCGGCCCGCGCACGCGGCGACCGCGAGGTG
Source organism: Gemmatimonadota bacterium (assembly GCA_040904945.1). Taxonomy (GTDB): domain Bacteria; phylum Gemmatimonadota; class Gemmatimonadetes; order Longimicrobiales; family Gaopeijiaceae; genus JAWLHJ01. The sequence continues at coordinate 36,848 of JBBDSM010000071.1, read as the reverse complement.
GCACGTGTCGTGGACGAGGCGTTGGAGCGGGCGGGCAGGCTCGGCATGCGCCTCCTCACCTGGAGCGACTCCGCCTATCCCGAGGCGCTGCTCCGTCTGGACGATCCACCGCCCGTGCTCTTCCTGCGAGGGCGGGCCGAGCTGCTCGGTGAGGGTGGCGTGTCGGTGGTGGGGTCGAGACGATGCACGGCGCGCGCGAAGGACCTCGCCCGGAGGCTCGGGCGTGCGCTCGGCCGCGCGGGTGTCCCCGTCGTGAGCGGGATGGCCCTCGGCGTGGACGGGGCCGCACACCGCGGCGCGCTCGAAGCCGGCGGCGTGACGGTCGCAGTCGTGGGACGCGGGGCGGACGCGGCCTATCCTTCGTCGCACCGGCGGCTGTTCGAGGACATCGTCGAGCACGGACTCGTCGTGAGCGAGTTCCTGCCCGGGACTCTTCCGCTGCCCTTCCACTTCCCTCGTCGCAACCGGATCATGGCCGCGCTGTCGGAGTCGGTCGTGGTGGTCGAGGCAGGGGCTCGGAGCGGCGCCCTGATCACGGTGAAGCACGCCCTCGACGTCGGGCTGGACGTCTGGGCCGTGCCGGGCCCCATCGATACGCGGGCGTGCGACGGAAGCAATCAGCTCCTGGCCGATGGCGCTCTGCCGCTGGTGGCGATCGAGCGCTTCGTCGAAGGGGTGGGCGGGGTGGCTGGGGTGCGGTCGGGGGCCGAGGCGGGGGTGGAGACGGAGGGAGCGGGGAATCCCGAAGAGACGCCCGGTCGGTCCGAACGGACCCGCCTGGCGGAGCCGGAGCGTCGACTCCTGCGGTCGTTGGACGCCGGACCGCTGCATGTCGACGAGCTCGCGGCGGCGGCCGGGCTCGACGTGCCCCTGGCGCTGGCGCTGTTGGTCCGGCTCGAGCTCGACGGAGCGGTGGAGCAGATGCCCGGCTTCCACTTCCGCGCGGCGTGAAGGCCACCGAGGTCGCTTCGGTCTACGTGCACGCGCCCTTCTGTGCGCGTCGGTGCGTCTACTGCGACTTCGCGGTGAAGGTGCGGGCCGAAGGCGGGCCCGAGCCGTGGTGGGAAGCGCTCCGGGCCGAGTTGGGGCACCTCCGGGAGGAGGGCCTCTTTCGTTTGGCCCCCGAGCTGGACACGCTGTACGTCGGCGGCGGCACGCCCTCCCTGCTCGGGCCCGATGCGATGGCGGGGCTGGCCGAGCTGATCGGGGAGGAGCGCCTCGGACGGCCTGATCTGGAGTGGACCGCCGAGGCCAACCCCGAGAGCTTCGATGCGCGGGTGGCGGAGGGGTGGCGGGCTGCGGGGGTGAACCGACTCAGCCTGGGCGTCCAGACCTTCCACGAGCCGACTCTCCGCTGGATGGGTCGCATGCATGGGGTGGAGGGTGGCCCGGCCGCGGTGGCCACGGCGCGCGCGGCGGGCATCGAGGAGCTGAGCGTCGATTTGATCTTCGGGTTGCCGTCGCACCTGGGGCGATCCTGGGCCGGCGATCTTTCTCGCGCGCTCGAGCTCGAAGTGCCGCACGTGAGCTTGTACGGCCTCACCGTCGAGCCCGATACCGCGCTCGGCCGGGCGGTGGCGGAGGGCCGGGAGGAGCCGGTGGACGAGGAGCGCTACGCCGACGAGTTCCTCCTGGCCGCCGAGACGCTCACCGCGCACGGGTACGTTCACTACGAGGTGTCCAACTTCGCCCTGCCCGGCCACGAAGCCCGGCACAATGCGGTGTACTGGGAGGGGGGGGCGTATCTCGGCCTCGGAAACGGCGCCCACGCGTACGCGCCGCCCGTGCGCCGTTGGAACGTCAGGGACTGGGACGCGTATCGGGAGCGCGTGCTCTCCGGCGGGAGCCCGGAAGACGGACGCGAAACCCTGGACGACGAGGCCGTCGAGCTGGAGCGCGTGTGGCTCGGTCTCCGTACCCGCACGGGCCTCGAAGCGCCGGAGCCAGGGGGCAGCCGGGCTCGTATCGTCGATTCGTGGGTACAACAGGACCTCGCGATCCTCCAGGACGGACGGGTTCGTCTGACGCCGAACGGTTGGCTCCTGCTCGACCGTCTGGCGGTGGACCTCGCCGGCGTCGCGCCGGTGGGTTGACCCGTCCGCCGCCCCGTTTCGATCTTCCGAGATCCCATGGACACCAAAGAGCGCAACGAGATGGTCGGGACCGACCTGACCGACAGAGAACGACAGGTTCTCGATGCCGTCGTGCGCACGTACGTCGCGAGCGCAGAGCCGGCCGGGAGCCGGACTCTGTCACGCGCGTTCGATCTCGGGGTGTCCGCGGCGACCGTGCGGAACACCATGAGCGACCTGGAGGAGAAAGGCTATCTCTTCCACCCGCACACCTCGGCGGGGCGGGTGCCCACCGATCTGGCCTACCGCTTCTTCGTGGACCGGCTCATGGAGCCGCACGCGCTCTCTTCCACCGAGCGCGAAAGCCTCGAGCGTGAGGTCGGGCTCGCCGGCTCTTCGGCGATCGAGCGGCTCGTCATGCACGCCACCCGTGCGCTCAGCCTCATCTCGAATGAGCTCGGCGTCGCCATGGCGCCCCGGCTCGAGGACGCCGTGCTCGAGAAGCTGGAGCTCATCCAGGTATCCTCGAACAAGGTCCTCCTCGTCGCGACCATCCGCGGCGGCGTGGTCCGCACCGTCTACGTGGACCTCCCCATCGAGGTCCCGCAGGAGATGCTGGTGCAGGTCACCGTCGCGCTGAACGAGCGGCTCGCGGGGTCGACCTTCCAGGACATCCGGCTGACGTTGCACGACCGGCTGAAGGACGTCGCGCGAGGCGAGCCCGGAGAGGAGCTGATGAACATCTTCGTCCAGTCGGGCGCGGAGCTTTTCGATCTCCGGTCGCTCGACTCGACCCAGCTCCACCTCGGACACACGAGCGTGCTCGCGTCACAGCCCGAGTTCGAGACCAGCGAGCGCATGAAGGGGCTCATCGAGCTCACCGAACAGCGCGATCTGTTGGCCGAGGCCGTGGGGCTGAGGGAGCATGGCGGGCGCCTCCGCATCACCATCGGCGGCGAGAACGACTCGAGCATCCTGAACGATTTCACGCTCGTCACGGCGGAGTACCGCGTGGGCGACCTCAAGGGCGTGATCGGTGTGATCGGCCCGACGCGCATGCCGTACGAAAAAGTCGTGACGATCGTGGACTATACTTCGACGCTCGTCTCGCGGGTGCTCGGAACCTGATTCCCTTCCGGCCTCGGGGGCGCACCTCGTTGAGCCGGATTCTCCGGAAGATCGATGGCCGATTTTTACCAACTTCTCGGCGTGGACCGCTCTGCGGACGCCGAAGAGATCAAGAAGGCATACCGCAAGCTCGCGGTGAAGTACCACCCGGATAAGAACAACGGCTCGAAGGAGTCCGAAGAGAAGTTCAAGGAGATCACGCAGGCCTACGAGGTCCTGCGAGATCCCGACAAGCGCTCCGTCTACGACCGCTACGGCGAGCAGGGGCTGAGGGGCGCCGGCGGTGGCGGTCCGGCGGGCTTCGACTTCTCCGACGCGATCGAAATCTTCATGCGCGACTTCGGTGGCGGCGGAGCCGGCTTCGCGGGCTTCGAGGAGATGTTCGGCATGCGCGGGGGGCGCCAGCAGCGCTCGAGCTCGCGCAAGGGTCAGACCGTCCGCATCCGTCTGCGGCTCACGCTGGCCGAAGTCGCCACGGGCGTGACCAAGACCATCCGTGTGTCCCTTCTCGATCCGTGCGAGCACTGCGACGGCTCCGGAGCCGAGCCGGGCAGCGCGCCCACGATGTGTCCCACCTGTGGCGGCGCCGGCGAGGAACGGCACGTCCAGCGCTCCGTCTTCGGTCAGTTCGTCAGCGTGCAGCCCTGCCGGACGTGCGGGGGTGAGGGACGTGTGATCGAGAACCGCTGCTCCAAGTGCCGCGGAGAGGGACGCGTCCGGAGCGAGCAGGAGGTCGAGGTGGAAGTGCCCGCCGGCGTGACGTCGGAGAACTTCCTGACCCTGCGTGGGCGAGGGAGCGTCGGGCCGAGAGGGGGTGTGCGGGGTGATCTGGTCGTGCTGTTGGAGGTCGAGGACGATGCCCGGTTCCAGCGTGAGGGGTCGCACCTGGTCCACGAGCTCCCGGTCACCTTCGCCCAGGCCGCGCTGGGAGACGAGGTCGACGTGCCCACCATCGACGGTGCGGCGCGCGTGAAGATCCCGTCCGGCATCCAGAGCGGCGAGGTGCTGCGCCTCAAGGGGCTCGGACTGCCCGACCTGAACGGAGCGTCGCGAGGCGACCAGCTCCTGAGGGTGGTCGTATGGACCCCCGACGACCTCACGGCCGAGCAGCGGGAGCTGTTCGAGCGCCTTCGCGAGGTCGAGGCGCCGGCGCCCGACGAGGTCCGCCGTGGATCGCAGAAGGGCTTCTGGTCGCGCGTGAAGGAAGCGTTCACCGGCGGATGAGCGTCACGGACGGCCGGTGGGTCGAGCTCCGGGTCCGAAGCCCCGGTGGCGGTGATGCGGGTGAGTTGCTCGCGGAAGGGCTCGTGGCGTTCGGCGGCCGTGCGGTCGAGGAGCGTGACGGTTGGTACGTGACGCACCTGCCCGAGCCCGACGACCTCGCAGCCCTGGAGGCCTCGGCGCGACGTATCCTCGCCGAGTTGTCGGGGCTCGACGACGTCGAGATCGACCTCTCCTGGCGCGAGCACGAAGACTGGGCCGAGACCTGGCGACGCGGGCTCGAGCCGCGGAGGCTCACCGAGCGGATCGTGGTGCGGCCCTCCTGGACGGAGGTGCCCGACCCCCGGGACGGCGACCTCGTCATCACGCTGGACCCGGGCATGGCCTTCGGGAACGCCGAGCACGGGACCACGCGCGGCTGTCTAAGGCTCCTCGACGGCGTCGTGGAGCAGGGCGACCGGGTGCTGGACGTCGGGGCAGGCTCCGGGATCCTGTCCATCGGGGCGGTGCTGCTCGGCGCTGGCCACGTCCACGCCGTGGAGTCGGATCCGCTGGCCACGGAAGCCATCGAGGAGAACGTGGAGCGGAACGGTGTGGCAGACCGGGTGCGCTGGGAGATCCGCGCGGCGGACGGCGACTGGCTCAGGGGCGCCGGTCCCGTGGATGGGCTCGTGGCCAACATCGAGTCCGGCATCCTCCACCCGCTCCTCTCGGGGTTCGCGGCCGCGGTGAAGAGCGGCGGCTGGCTCATCCTTTCGGGAATCCTCGAGGAGGAGTGGCCCGCCATGCGGGCGGCGACCATCGATCACGGCTTCGACTTCCGGGCGTTGGACGCCGACGGCGAGTGGCGGTCCGGTCTCTTCGGGCGGTCCTGACGGACCTCAGGCGCTCCGTTTCGCGATCGCCCGTCGGCTCTCGCGCTCGGCCAGCGCGATCGCGTACCAGCGGCTGACCGACAACGACGACCGGGGGTCGATCCCCCGCGCCAGCCACCGCACGCTCTCGCGGAGCGTGGTGACGGGCCCAACCGCCGCACCGTCTCCGCCCGTACCGGCCAGGAGCACGACCCACACGTCGGCCTCGGTCGAGGGCGTCGACTCGGCGCGCAGGCGCCACGGCCCCTGCCAGGGATCGAGCAGTCGGAAGGTCTCGGGGTGTTCGGCCAGGGCCGACCTCAGCCGCGCGGCTGTGAGCGAGCGGTCGACCCGGTCGGCCACGGGCGCCAGGATTTCCCCGATCCGGAGCGCCGGGTGGGGATGGGCCGCCATGAAGTGTTCGGTGCAGGTCGCGATCGGGTTCATCTCTGGCTCCGGGCGGAGGGGAGAGGGGTGCGACTCGAAGCTCGCCGCCGGCGTAGGACGCCTCCATGCCGCGACGGGACGGGCCGGTCGACGCATTGCGTCGCCCTCGCGAGTCGGACAACATCCGAACTCGGGGTCCGATGAACGGAAGACGATGGAGCAACACATATGAGCTCGGAATCAGACTGCATTTTCTGCGGGATCGCCGCCGGCCGTATCGCCTCCGACATCGTGCGTGAGGACGAGCGGACCGTGGCGTTCCGCGACACGAATCCGCAGGCGCCGACACACGTCCTGGTCATCCCCAGGGACCACCTGACGTCGCTCGACCACGCCGGACCCGACGACCGCGATCTCCTGGGGGACGTGCTGCGAGCCGCGGGTGAGGTGGCCCGGTCCGAGGGGATTGCCGACGCAGGCTACCGAACGGTCATCAACACCGGCGAGGAAGGAGGTCAGTCGGTCGGCCACCTGCACGCCCACGTGCTCGGCGGCCGGCGGCTGACGTGGCCCCCCGGTTGATCGCACCTTCCCCCGACCCCGGGGGTACCCGAGACTGCCGACCCCAACCTCTGAAGAGACGGACGAACCGTGGCCAGTGAGCTGAAAGAACGAATCCAGCGGGACCTCAACACCGCCAGGAAGCAACGCGACAAGGACCGCCTGCTCGTCCTGTCGACCCTCCTCTCCGAGATCCGCAACAAGGAGATCGACGGCGGCAAGGATCTCGACGACGAAGGCGTGATCCAGGTCGTCTCGAAGGCGATCAAGCAGCGCAGCGACGCCGCGGAGCAGATGAGGGACGCCGGACGCGAGGAGCTGGCCGAGCAGGAGGAGGCTCAGGCCGTCGTCCTCCAGAACTATCTGCCGGCGCAGCTTACGGAGGACGAGGTCCGCGAGCTGGTCCGCGGCATCGTCGCCGCGGGAGCCGCGGAGATGGGGGCCGTCATGGGCAAGCTCATGCCGGAGATCCGTGGTCGTTTCGACGGGAAGGAAGCCAACCGGATCGTGCGGGAGGAGCTCGGCGCGTGACACGGGGGCCGTGCTGACGCCATGAGTAACCACGCGCTCGCCGTCCTCGAGTTCGAGCGGGTGCTCGATCAGGTCGCTGAACGGGCTGCGAGCGCCGCCGGGAAGCGCAGGTTACGCGCACTTCGCCCGCGCACCCGAATCGCCGACGTGGCCCGGGAGCTCGACCGCGTCCGGGCCGTCATGACATTCCACGACGAGCGGCCCGACTGGGGGATGCCGGTGGTGCCGGACGTCGACGACGCGATCCGCCGGCTTGCCGTCGAGGGTGCGGTGCTGGAAGCGCTCGAGCTCCACCGGCTCGGCGTGCTGCTCCACTCGTCGCGGGCGCTCGGGCGTGAGCTTGGACGCTCCATTGGCTCGGACGGCGGCGACGGACCTCTCGGCCCGTTGCGCGACGAGCTCCTCGACATGGAGGAGCTCGAGCGAGAGATCGACCGCACCGTCGACGCCGACGGCTCGGTCCTCGACTCGGCCTCGAAAGAGCTCCGCCGCATCCGGGGTCGCTTGCGCGGGGCGCACGGGCGCGTGGTGAAGCGGCTGGAGGCGTACCTCGGAGGGATGAACGAGCGGTACGTCGTGCCCGACGCCTCCGTGACGCTTCGGGAGGGCAGGTACGTGATTCCGGTGCGGCGCGAGGCCCGGCGCGACGTCGGGGGGATCGTCCACGACGAGTCGCAGACGGGCCAGACGCTCTACGTGGAGCCGCCCGAGGCGATCGAAGCCATGAACGAGCTGGGCGACCTCGAGCGCGAGGAAGTTCGGGAGGTCCGGCGTGTGCTGGTGGCGCTGACGGCGAGGCTGGCGCCGGTGCGCGACGAGCTCCGGGGCGCGCTCGATGCGCTGGCCGACTTCGACGGACTCCACGCCCGGGCCCGGACCGCCGCGGACTGGCGTGCCGAGGTGCCCGAGCTTAGCGACGATCCGTCCGACGGGCTCCGCCTGGTCGGTGCGCGTCATCCGCTGCTCATCGAGACGCACGGGATGAGCGAGGTCGTTCCGTACGATCTGGAGCTCGGTCCGGACGAGCGAGCCGTCGTGGTGTCCGGGCCGAACACGGGCGGGAAGAGCGTATTCCTCAAGGCCACCGGTCTCGCGGCCGCGCTCACGCAAAGCGGCGTGATCCCGCCGGTGGGGGCCGGCACCCGGCTCCCGGTCTTCGGCTCGTTCTACGCCGACATCGGCGACGAACAGTCGATCGCGCAGAACCTCTCCACCTTCTCGGCGCACCTGTCGAATCTCTCGGAGATCGTCGACAGTGCCGACGGCGGCTCCCTGGTCCTCGTCGACGAGATGGGGACCGGCACCGATCCGGCCGAGGGCGCGGCGCTCGCTCGGGCGATGCTGGAGGAGCTCGTGACCCGCGGCGCGCTCACCCTCGCATCGTCCCACCTGGGGGCGCTGAAGCGGCTCGACGGGGAAGGGAGCGGCGTGGTGAACGCGTCGCTCCAGTTCGATGCGGAGCGGATGGAGCCGACCTACCGGTTGGTGAAGGGTCGGCCCGGACGCAGCTACGGGCTCGCCATCGCCAGGGGGCTCGGCTTCCCGGCCGGGGTCCTCGACCGGGCGGAGTCGTACGTGGACGACGACGAGGCTCGTATGGAGGAGGTGCTCGAGAGGCTCGAGGCCCGCGAGACCGAGGCCGAGCGACTCGTGTACGAGCTGGACCAGGAGCGGGCTCGCACGGCACGGCTCTCGAAAGAGCTCGAAGGACGCGAGCAGGCGCTGTCGGAATCCGAGGCGGCGCACGCGGCCCAGGCACGCGAGGATGCCCGCAAGCTGCTCCTCGACGCCCGGAACGAGGTCGAGGAGGCCGTGAGCGAGCTCAAACGGGCGGCCGGCAGCACGGAGGGTTTCGACGAGGCCGTGCACCGGGCGCGGAGCCGGGTGGAGCACGCCGCGGAACGGGCGCGCCGCGGCGCGGAGGAGCATGCCGAAGAGGCCGGCGGGCGCCGAACGCCACGCTCGCCCATCGAGCTCGAGCCGGGCGACCGGGTGCGGCTGCGCGCGACCGGAGCGAAGGGACGGTTGACCGACGTTCGCGATGACCGGGCGGTGGTCGAGGTCGGAGCGGTCAAGCTGGAGGTGTCGCTCGCGGACCTGGAGCCGGTCGAGGGTGGCGGGAACGACGGAGGACGAGGCGGGTCGGGTCGATCGGGCGGCGGCGGCGAAAGCTCGGCCTCCACGCGGGGCGGAGGCTGGTCCGGCCCGGACCGGGGCGCCGCTCGGCTCGAGGTGGATCTACGCGGGCTGCGGGTGCACGAGCTCGAGATCGAGCTCGCCCGAGCTCTGGACGGAGCGATCCTGGAGGATCTCCCGGAGCTCCGGATCATCCACGGCAAGGGGACGGGCGCTCTCCGGAAGAGGGTGGGCGAGATGCTCGAGACCGACCGCCGGGTGCGGACGGTCCGCATGGGGGGACCCACCGAGGGCGGCGCCGGCGTCACGGTGGCCGGCTTCAAGGAGCCGAGCGCTTCATGATTCCGGACGATCAGGTCGACGAGGTACGCGCCCGCTCCGATATCGTCGACGTCATCGGCGAGTTCGTGTCGCTCAAAAAGTCGGGACGCGAGTTCAAGGCGAACTGCCCGTTCCACGACGAGCGCACCCCGAGCTTCTTCGTGGTTCCCGACAAGGGCTTCTACAAGTGCTTCGGCTGCGGGAAGTCCGGCGACGTCTTCTCGTTCCTGATGGAGAAGCAGGGGATGGATTTCGTGGAGGCGGTGAAGCACACGGCTGCCCGGGCCGGCGTGGAGATCCGCGAGGTTCACCAGGACCGCGACGAGGAGGACCCGAACCGCCCGTTCTACGAGATCAACGGCTTCGCGCGGGGTTTCTTCCGCGAGCGGCTGGTGGACCCCGAGGGCGGGAAGATCGCGCGCGACTACCTCGCCGCCCGGGGGATCGACGGAGAGACGGCGGAACGGTTCGGCCTGGGGTTCGCTCCCGACGAATGGCGCGCCTTCCGGGAGGCCGCGGCCAAGCACGGACTCGACGAGGACCTCATGCTCGAGCTGGGGCTGCTCGGGCGGAGCGAGAAGTCGCCCGAGGCCTACGACCGTTTCCGGCGGCGCATCGTCTTCCCCATCGAATCGCTGTCGGGGAAGGTCATCGCGTTCGGTGGCCGGGTTCTCGACGGCGACCGCCCGGACGCGCCCAAGTACGTCAACTCGCCCGAGTCGCCGATCTACCACAAGGGGCTCAACCTCTACGGCCTCTCGTGGGCCCGCCACGCCATCCGCAGGGAAGAATGCGCGCTGGTGGTGGAGGGCTACATGGACGTCGTCTCGCTCGCCGCGCACGGCATCGAGCACGTGGTCGCGCCGCTGGGTACGGCGCTGACGCCGGAGCAGGCCAGCCTACTCGGGCGCTACTCGAAGCGCGTCGTGCTGCTGTTCGACTCGGACTCGGCGGGCCTGAAGGCGACGTTTCGGGCCGGCGACGTCCTGCTCGAGGCCGGCCTGCGGCCGGTGGTGGTCACCCTGCCGGAAGGCGAAGACCCCGACACGGTCGTGCGGGGGGAGGGGCCGGAGCGGTTGCGCGCTTACATCGACCATGCCGTGGACGTGCTCGACCGGAAGGTGCAGATCCTCGACGAGCGCGATTACTTCTCGTCCATCGAGCGGACGCGGTCGGCGGTGGACCGGCTCCTGCCCACTCTGCGCGCCGCCGCCGACCCCGCACTCCGTGACATCTACATGAAGAAGGTGTCGGAGAAGACGGGCGTGAGTCGGGAGAATCTGGAAGGCGAGCTGAGCCGTGAGCGATCGGGGCGCGCCGGGGCTCCGTCAGGTGCTCAAAACCGTCCCCGCCCGTCCGAACGGCGGTCTTCCGGGCCGCCGCGGGGGAGTCTCACGCCCCGCCTTCCGAGGCTCGGAGCCGAGCGAAAGCTCCTCCAGGTCATGGTGCGCGGCGTGGAGTGGGTGGAGCGCGCCGCGGAGCTCGTCTCGGCCGAAGACTTTGACGATCCGCATCACCGCGCCATCTTTGAGGTGCTTCTTGACGATCCCGACCTTCGGACTCCACCATCGTCCATGGATCCCGTCACCGCGAAGCGGTTCGAGGAGATCCTTTCCGACCAGGAAGAGCTCTCGCACGGGATCGACTTGTTCACCAAGTCGGTGAACCGCCTGCGGGTTCTGGCCCTGGATCGGCGAATTCAGGAGCTCCAGCGGCGCATCGAGTCCGCCCGTGGGGACGACGAGAAGCTGGAGTTGGCGAACGTCAAGGCGACACTGGCCCGCGAGCTCAGGCAGCTCGACCCGAATTATTGGGGATCCGCAACGCGCGGACCTCGAAGAGATCACTCACAGAACGAACCGAGCCGATGACGGAGCAGCAACGCACCGCCCTCAAAGACCTCCAGAAGCTGGACACCCGCATCCTGGAGATCAAGGAGCGCATCCAGTCCTTCGACCCCCTCTTCGAGGAGGTGGAAGAGCCGGTTCTCGTCCTCGAGAGCGAGCTGGGCACGCTGCGGAAGCGATCCCAGGAGATGAAGCTCGAAGAGCGCCGTCTCGAGCTCTCCATCGACGAGAAGAAGGATCGACTGAAGAAGCTCGAGGAGCGTCTCGGGTCGGTCCGGAACCTTCGCGAGGAAGCCGCGGTCAGCGCGGAGCTCGAGATGATCAAGCGGGCCCTGCAGAACGACGAGCAGGAAGCGTTCACGCTGCTCGACCAGATCCGGAAGTCCGACGAACGGATCGAGGAGCTCGACGCGGCGTTCGAGGAGGCTCGTTCCATGGTCGAGCCCAAGAAGGAGAAGCTGCTCGCCGAGCGGAGCCAGATCAAGGATGATCTCGAGTCCCTGCGGGCGAAGCGGGACAGCGCGGCGGACGACATCGACGATGAGGAACTCCGGATCTACGACGCGATCCGTGGCCGTACGGGTCGGCAGGCCGTCGCGGCGCTCACCGAGGACGGCGCCTGCGGGAACTGCTACGGCATGGTCCCGCTCCAGGTCCAGAACGAGATCCGCCACGGCGCGCGCCTCATCCGGTGCGAAGCCTGCGGCGTGATCTTGACTGCGCCCGAGCCGGAGGCCCCCGAGGAGGAGGCGAAGGCGGCGGCGGACGACACCGCGGCGGACGGCGCCGACGGCGGCGACGATGCGTCGTCCGATACGCCCGACGAGGCGTTGGTCGAAGAGTGAGGGGCCCCGCGCTCCGGTCCCGCATCGTGACGCGCCTTAGCATTAGCTGACGTGCCCCGCGTGCTCCCCTTACCGGAGCCCGTCTGGCGGCCTCCACCGGAGGTCGACGGCGCCGGCGTGGAAGGCTTGGTTCGTGCGCTTCGGCTCCCCGAGCCGATCTGCCGGATCCTCGCGGCCCGCGGCTTCCAGGACCCGGAGAACGCCAAGCGCTTCCTCCGGCCCCGCCTCGAGCATCTCGCGGATCCGGCGCTCCTGGCCGACGGCACGAGAGCGGCTTCGCGCATCGCCGACGCCGTGCGGAGTGGGGAGACGATCCTGGTGCACGGCGACTACGACGTCGACGGGATCTGCGCGACGGCGCTCCTGACGCGCTGGCTGCGGTCGCTGGGCGGGACGGTCGTTCCGTTCGTGCCGCATCGGTTGCGGGACGGGTACGACTTCTCACGGGCGGGGCTCGACGCGGCTCGCGCTGCGGGCGCGACCCTGATCGTTACGGCGGACTGCGGGACCGTAGCGCACGCCCCCATCGCCGAAGCGGCGGCAGAAGGCCGGGACGTGATCGTGACCGACCATCACACGCCGGGCGACATGCCTCCTCCCGCGTACGCGCTGGTGAACCCGAAGCGCGCCGACTGTGCCTACCCCGAGAAGGAGCTGTGCGGCACCGGGCTCGCATTCCGTCTCTCGGCCCTCGTCGCGCAGGCGCTCGGCGAGGACCCGGAGCCGCTCGTCCGCTACCTCGACCTGGTGGCGTTGGCGACGGTGGCCGACCTCGTGCCCCTGCGTGGCGAGAACCGTGTGTTGGTGGCCTTCGGTCTCCGCCGGCTCGCGGTGACCGGCGTGGCCGGCCTGGCGGCCCTCATGGAGGCTTCCGGGACCGATCCGGCGACCCTCACGTCGGGGAGCCTGGGGTTCGGTCTCGCACCCCGCATCAACGCGGCCGGCCGGATTGGAGAGTCCGCCGACGCCCTTCGGCTGCTGCTCACGGACGACCGTGACGAGGCGCTCCGACTCGCGCATCAGCTCGAGGAGTTGAACCGCGACCGGCGGGCCGAGGACCGGCGAACCCAGGACGAGGCATTCCGCCAGCTCGAACGGGACTTCGACCCGGACCGGGACTTCGGCGTCGTGCTGGCGTCCGATGGATGGCATCCCGGCGTCATCGGCATCGTCGCTTCCAGGGTCGTGGAGCGGATCCACCGGCCGGTGGTCATGGTCGCGCTCGACGGGGAACGGGGACGCGGCAGTGCCCGCTCCGTGCCGGGCTTCCACCTCTACGACGCGCTGGCCGCGTGCTCGAGCCACCTCGACCGGTTCGGCGGGCACCGCCAGGCCGCGGGGATGGACGTAGCGCGCACGCGGGTTCCGGCCTTGCGGGAAGCCTTCAACGCAGAGGCCCGCGGGCGGTTGACCCCCGAAGATCTGCGGCCCGAACTGAGGACCGACCTGGTCCTCGACCCGGCCGATGTGGATCTCGACCTCGTGCGGTGGCTCGCGTACCTCGGCCCCCACGGCATCGGGAATCCGGGGCCGGTGTTCCGCAGCGACGCCCTCACCATCGACGGCGCTCGCGAGGTGGGGCAGGGGCACCTCAAGGCCCGGCTCCGGAACGGGCGCGCAAGCCTCGAGGCCATCGGCTTCGGCGTGGCGGAACGCCATGCGCCCGATGAGCTCGGCGGGGCGCCGCACGACGTGCTGTACAAGCTGGAGCGGAACGAGTGGCGGGGCCGCGTGACCCCTCAAGCGAAGCTCGTGGACCTGCGCCGCGCCGACGCCGCGCCCCGTGCCGGCGCGCCCGAGGCCCCGGCGTGAGGATCGTCTCCGGACGCTGGGGTGGACGCCAGATCAAGGCCCCTCGCGGCCGCTCCGTGCGCCCTACGACGGACCGGGTGCGGGAGGCTTGGATGTCGGCCGCCGGTCCCGAGTTACCGGGCGCGCGCGTTCTGGACCTCTTCGCCGGCTCGGGCGCGCTCGGGCTCGAAGCGCTGAGCCGGGGCGCCGCCGAGGCCGTCTTCGTGGAGCGCGGGCGGGACGCGCTTCGGGCGCTCCGCGACAACGTCCGGGCCCTCGGCGCCGAGGCGGAGGCCACGATCGTGACGGACGACGTTTTCCGCTATCTCGCCCGTGACCCGGAACGCTTCGATGTCGCGTTCGCGGATCCCCCGTACGGTACGGGCGACGCGGCCGCGCTCGTCGAGCGCTTTCTGGAACGCCCCTTCGCCGGTACGCTTTGGCTCGAGCACGCATGGCGGGACGACCTCCCGCTCCCCCCCGACGCCCGCACCCGGCGGTACGGGGACACGGCACTCACCACACTCACCGACCATGACGCCATCGCCACGGACGACCCATCGCCCTGACCCGATCGTGGGGCTGTATCCCGGCTCCTTCGATCCGATCACGCATGGACACGAGGACATCGCTCGACGCACGCTGCGCCTGGTGGATCGCCTGGTGATCGGTGTCGCGTACACCTCGACGCACACGAAGAAGGGCCTCTTCTCGGTCGAGGAGCGTGTGGACCTCATCCGCGAGATGTTCGCTGACGACGGCGACCGCGTCGACGTCCATCCGTTCCAGGGCCTGCTCGTGGATTTCGCCCGTGATCGGGGTGCGCACTTCATCGTGCGGGGACTCCGCGCCATCTCGGACTTCGAGTACGAGCTCCAGATGGCCCAGATGAACCAGGAGCTTTGGCCCGAGATCGAGACGCTGTTCCTGGTGCCGGAGGCACGCTACAGCTTCATCTCCTCGTCGCTGGTGCGCGAGGTCGCGTCGCTGGGCGGAGATGTGTCCAGCTTCGTCTCGCCGCACGTGCTCGACCGGCTCGACCGGAAGCTCGGGCGATGACCCTCGACTTCGTCGGGACGGTGCGTGAGCGTGCGCGGGCGAAGCGTCGCAAGCTCGTTTTCCCGGAGGGGGACGAGGCGCGGATTCAGGCGGCCGTGGCCGCCGCCGTCCCCGCGGGTCTCTTCGACGCCGTGCTGATCGGCGCGCCCGACGGGATCGTCTCCGGGCTCGAGGCCGCGGGGCTCCATCCGGACGCCGTCGAGATCCGTGACGTCGAGGACCCGGCCCGGCTCGAGCGGTACCGCGCGGACTTCGTCGCTGCGCGGGAAGCCGCGAGAAGATCCGCGCGGAAGGCCGAGGAGCTGGTACGCGACCCCTTGCTGCAGGGAGCCTTGATGGTCCGGGCCGGCGAGGCGGCCGCGTCGGTGGCCGGCTGCTCGAGGACCACCGGCGACGTCGTGGTGGCCGCGCTCCGCGGCGTCGGCACCGCGCCCGGCATCGAGACCGTGAGCTCGTCGTTCTACATGGCGTTCGACGACGACCACCCCATGGGACCGTCGGTGTTGACCTTCACGGACGCCGCGGTGGTCCCGTCCCCAACCGCCGTCCAGCTGGCCGAGATCGGGGCCGCGGCGGCCGAAGCGCGGCGACGGATCGTCGGCGACGAGCCCCGGGTCGCGTTTCTCTCGTACTCGACCAAGGGATCTGCGAGCGGCCCGCTGGTCGAGCTGGTCCAGGAGGCCGTCGAGCGGTTTCGCGTTCTCATGCCCGACGTGGAAGCCGATGGTGAGCTCCAGGGCGACGCGGCGCTGTCCGCGAGGGTCGCCGACCGGAAGGCTCCGGGCTCGCCTGTGGCGGGCCGGGCGAACGTCCTGGTGTTCCCGGACCTGGACGCGGCCAACATCGCCTACAAACTCGTCCAGTATCTGGGCGGAGCCCAGGCGATCGGCCCGATCCTCCAGGGGATCGCCCGTCCGTGCAACGACCTCTCCCGCGGCGCCACGCCCGACGACATCGTGGCCGTCGCGTGCGTCACGTCGCTGTTGGCCGGCGCTTGACGGGAGACCGGGCCGGGCGCGGCTACTCGGCGCGGAGCGCGCGTACCAGATCGACCCTGCTCGCTCTCCGCGCCGGTAGGTAGGCCGCCACACCTGCCACCGCGGCGAGAAGCAGCGGGGCCGCCAGCAGCGCCAGCGGATCCAACCCGTTCACGCCGAACAGGAAGCCTTCCAACAGCCCGCCCAGTCCGATGGCGACGGCGACGCCGATGACGCCTCCCACCGCCACCAGGACGAGGCCCCCGCGGAGCACGAGCGCGACCACCCCTCGCCGCTCACGAGGAGGCCGGCTCCTCGTCGGACAACGGCAGTCCGTCCCAGAGGTTGTCGAGCGTCCGTCTGGCGTCACGGAGCCCGTCGACGCCGGCAGGCGTGATGGCGAAGCAGCGCTTGGCTTTTCCACCCCGGACGGGCGTGGGATCGGAGAGGGAGGAGCGGAGGAATCCCTTCCGCTCGAGGCGGACCAGCGTCACGTAACGGCCCCGTGCGCCAGGTCGCGTCCCGTGCAGTCCTCCAGCTCGTCCCGCACGCTGACGCCGTAGGCGCCTTCGCCCAATCGCCATACGGCCAGGAGTACCTGCTGCTCGAAATCGCTCGGCGTTCCCTCCGGCATCTTCCCCTCCTCGTCCTCGTCCCATGGGCTTCCGACCGTCCCCTCCGGAGCGTCCTCAGGTGCCCGGAGACGATAATCCATACGAACTAGGTTATACTCGGGTTTCAGGCCGCTCGCAACGGAGGGCGACGCGATCTTCCTTGCCCCGCCATCCGTTTCGTTTTTACACTTAGGCCCATCCGAACATGACTCCGTCCACCGCGGGCCTGCCCGCGATCCCCAATCTTCAGGGAGCACTGGTCCATGGGCTTTCAGGTGTCGCAGAACGATGAGATCACGCTCGTCGAGGTCGAGGGCCAGCTCATCGTCGGCAATCGCCAGGAGCTCAAGCAGCAGGTGCTGGAGCGGCTGGAGGGCGGAGACCGCAAGTTCGTCATCGACTTCGCGGGCACCGGCTATATCGATTCGTCGGGCCTCGGCGTGTTGGTCAGCCTGTCCAAGAAGATCCGTGAGCAAGGCGGGGAGCTCCGCCTCTCGAATCTCAACGAGGACCTGAGGACGCTCTTCGAGCTCACCAAGCTCGATACGCTCTTCCGGATCGCCGACACGAAAGAAGAAGCGTTGGAAGGATTCTGATCGAGGACGCAAACATGCCGTCACCGATGGATCGCGACATCATTTTCGAGCTCCCGTCCGATATCCGGACCATCGAGCGCGTCGTGGACTACGTCATGGTCCAGTGTCGGGATTGCCGCGCCCAGGCCCATCGCCTGGACTTCAACTTCCGCGTGGGCCTCACCGAGGCCCTCGCCAATGCGATGATGTACGGCAACGGTCACGATCCGGCCAAGCGCGTCACGGTGGAGATCACGCGGGCACAGGGTCGCCTCGAGGCGCGCGTGACCGACCAGGGGAACGGCTTCGATCCGGCCGGCGTGCCCGACCCGACGTTGGCGGAGAATCTGACCAAGCCCTGCGGCCGCGGCCTTTTCCTCATGCGCGAACTGCTGGACGAGGTCTGGTTCAACGACCGCGGCAATCAGGTCACCCTCGTCCTCCGGCTGGACTCGGGCGACGCCCTCCAGGGTGGCGTGCGGGCGTGACCTCGACGGACCGGTGGGTCCGCGGGACCCTTCCGGAACCCATCCTCGAATCGATCCGGACCCTGGAGAGCCGCTTCGGCGCTCTCGTGCGCATCACGTACGCTCCGTCCGCGCCGGACGAAACGCCATCGGTCCTCCACGCCTCGCGCGGCCTCGAAGGCGACCTGCCTGCTGGGGCCGCCTGCCGCGAGGTCGTCGTGGGATCCGGCGAGCAGGCGGAGACCTGGGAGATCGCGGTCGCATCGAACGGATCCGTGGCGCCCGACGACGTGCTGGCGGTCCTCGCGCCCGTGCTCGGCTACGTGGCCCGAACGGGCCGTGAGCTGGACCAGTTCACCTACGAGCTCTCCGAGCGCTTCGAGGAGATCAACCTCCTCTACTCGATCAGCGAGACGCTGGGTACCACCCTCGACCTCGTGGACGGCGCGCACCAGATGCTCGCCGAGGTGCGGGACGTGATGGGCGCCAAGCGCGGATCGATCTGGGTGTATCAATACGGAACGGACACGCTCCACCTCGCCGCGGAGGTCGGGGACGACGGGCGGAGCGACGCCCTCTCGCCGGACGAGCCCGACACGATCACGTCGATGGTGTTCCGTGAGGGTCGCTCGATCATTGCGACGCGTGTGGCGACGCCGTCCGAGCGCAACGCGGGCGTGGCCGGGGACTCGTTCCTCTCCGTCCCCATCCGCTATTCCCCCGGGCGCGGCGGATCACGCACGGTGGGCGTCATCAACATGATCGGCCGCAGGGACGGCAGCCGTTTCACCGGTGCGAACCAGCGGCTGCTCGCCGCCATCGCCTCGCAGGTCGGCGCGGCCATCGAGAACAGCCGACTCGTGCGGAAGACGCTGTCCCGCGAGCGCATGGCTCGGGAGATGGAGCTCGCGCACGACCTGCAGATGAAGCTGCTGCCCGATCCGTCCGCCTTCGAGGCGGCCGAGGCTGCGGGCCGCGTGGTGCCGACCGAGCAGGTCGGTGGTGACTTCTACCAGCTCTTCGACCTGTCGGGCGGTCGCGTGGGCGTGATGTTGGGCGACGTGTCGCTGCACGGCTTCCCGTCTGCCCTGATCATGACACTGGCCATGAGCGCCGCGGGGATCTACGCCCGGGAGCACGATTCCCCGGCGCGGGTGCTGCGCGGACTCGACGATGCGCTTCGTGACGAGCTCGAGACGACGGAGATGTTCCTGACCGTGTTCTACGGCGTCCTGGATGCGACCACGGGCACCTTGGTCTATTCGAACGCGGGCCACCCCCACGCCTTCTCGATGGGCGCCGACGGCTCCACGGAACGCCTGGAAGCGACCGATCCGCCGGTCGGCTTCGCGGGCCCCGACGCGTACCACGAGGAGTGGCGGCCGTGGCGGCCGGGGGAGGACCTCCTGCTCCTCTTCACGGACGGACTGTCGGACGCGCTGACCGAGACGACCCGGGGAAACGGCGAGCAGACCGTGCTCGACACCGTCGTCCAGAGCCGTTTCTCCTCCGCGGCCGAGGTCATCGACGCCCTGTTCGACATCACGAAGGGCGAGAACGGGCCCAACCGCGGAGACGACCGGACGGCGCTGGTCGTACGCGTCTGATGCCCGAGCGGGTGGGTCCCGCATGACCGAGCGGCATCGGGCGAAGAAGTCGCTGGGCCAGAACTTCCTCGTCGACCCGAACCTGCAGCGGAAGATCGTCGCGGCGCTCGAGGCCGGTCCGGACGACGAGGTCCTGGAGATCGGGCCGGGCCAGGGCGCGCTGACGGACCATCTGGAGGGCCGCGTGGGACGGCTGGTGCTGGTCGAGCTCGACGACGCCCTGGCCGACGGGCTCACGAGGCGGTTCGCGGACCGGACCGACGTCGAGGTGATCCACGGCGACGTGCTCGAGGTCGACATCGCCGCCCGCTCCCGAGATCCGGGCGCCCTGCTCGTCATCGGGAACATCCCGTACAACATCACCACGCCGATCCTCTTCCGGCTCCTCGAGCGGCCGCGGCCTGCGCGCATCGTGCTCATGGTGCAGGACGACGTGGCCGACCGGATCGCGGCTCCCGTAGGGTCGAAAGCCTACGGCGCGCTGTCGGTCGGGGTCCGGAGCGTGGCCGCCGTGGAGCGTCTCTTCCGGGTGGGGCGACAGGCCTTCCGGCCCGTCCCGCGCGTCGATTCGGCCATCATCCGCATCGATCCGTTTCGGCCGGAGCGCACCGGCCTCGCGGAGGAGGAGCGGCTCAGGACGGTGGTGCGCGCGACGTTCCAGTGGCGGCGGAAGCAGCTGGGGAAGATTTTGAGGGACCATCCGGATCTTTCGGTCCCGGCCGACGTGGCCGCCGAAGCCGTCGCGGCGGCCGGGGTGGCGCTCACCGACCGACCCGAGCGCGTCTCGCCCGACGCGTTCGTGCGGCTTTCGGCCGTGCTTTCAGGGCGCTGAGCTCAGCGGCGCGGCGTCTGCGATGATGGCCTCCGGCCTGGCCCGCGTTGCTCACGCCCCGCCAGCCGCCTACTTTTGTGAATCTTTTCACAAGCAACTTCCCAGCAGCTCCCCCTGTGGTCGCCGGCCCCCGTGTCCAGACGCATCCCTGAAAGCACCGTTCGTCGCCTATCGCACTATCTGCGCTCACTCGAGGACCTGGGCAGGGAAGGCGGCTACACGGTCTCCAGCGAGGAGCTGGCCGAGCGCGGCCAGACCACCGCGGCCCAGGTTCGTAAGGACCTGTCCCATTTCGGGTCGTTCGGCAAACGCGGCCTCGGATACCAGGTGGACGAGCTCCAGGGCAGGCTGCAGCACATCCTGGGCATCGACCGCACCTGGCGCGTGGCCCTCGTCGGCGCCGGCCGGATCGGGTCGGCCCTCTTCGCCTATCCGGACTTCAACGTCCGCGGCTACGACGTCGTCGCGGTGTTCGACAACGATCCGGAGAAGATCGGCAGGACGTGGGGCGAGGTGACCATCCGTAGCGCGGACGAGTTGGAGCAGGTGGTGCGTGATACCGGCGCCGAGCTGGCGATCCTGGCGGTCCCCGCTCCCGCCGCCCAGGAGCTCGCGCAGCGGGTGGTCTCGGCGGGGGTCAAGGGCATCCTCAACTTCGCGCCCATCCGACTTCGGGTTCCGAAGGACGTGCCGGTCGAGGACGTGAGCCTCGTCATGGAGCTCGAGGCGCTCTCGTTCGCCATCACACAGGCGGGAGGGGCGGACGAGTGACGTCCACGGCCGGCGCCGCCCGACCCGACGGGGATGGATCCCTGGTCCGGGCCGCCGTGCGCCGGTTGTCCGCAGGGCCGGCCCACACCCTCGACCTCGCATGTGACGTGCTCGGGCTGAAGGGGAATCCCGGGGCCGCCGCATCGGCCGTATTCCAGCTACTTTCGGCCGACCGCCGCTTCCTCGTCGACAAGGACGGGGTCTGGCGGCTCGATCCCGACGCCGTGCCGCTGGGCCGCCCGCTCTCGGAGCTGAGCTTCGCGGTCGTCGACGTCGAGACGACGGGAGGCGCATCGCGGCGAGGCCACCGAATCATCGACATCGGCATCGTCGAGGTGGCCGGTGGGAGCATCACGGCCGAGTACGAGTCGCTGGTGAACCCGGGCCGGGGGGTGCCGCCTGGCATTACCGCGCTGACCGGCATCACGACCGACATGGTCGCCGACGCGCCCTACTTCGAGCACGTGGCGGAGGCCATCGAGGAGCGCCTCCGCGGGAGGGTGTTCGTGGCGCACAACGCGATGTTCGACTGGAGCTTCGTCTCCCGGGAGCTGACCGACGCCCTGGGCGATGCGCCCGACGTGCCGCAGCTCTGCACCGTGAGGCTCGCACGGCGCCTCGTTCCGGAGCTCCGACGCCGCAACCTGGATGTCGTGTGCCGTCACTTCGGCGTCCCGATCCATGCCCGCCACCGCGCCCACGGCGACGCGCTGGCGACCGCTCGCGTCCTCCTTCGACTCCTGGACGAGGCGGCCGGGCTCGGCATCGAGGACCTCGAGACGCTCGAGGGGTACGTCCGCAGGAGGAAACGCCGCCTCGATCCGAACCAATTCCAGCTGGGCCTCTGACCCGCCCCGCTCCACACCCGAAAAGCCATGCCCCGAGAGATTCAGGACTTTCCGCTCAGCCGCACGACGACCGTCGGCTCCATCAAGATCCACGCCCTCGAAGCCGGGGTCCAATGGCTCGACGGCGGCGCCATGTTCGGCGTGGTGCCCAAGCCGCTGTGGGAGAAGCGCATTCCCGCCGACTCCCGCAACCGCATCCCGCTCGCGCTCCGTTGCCTCCTGGTCGAGGCGCCCAACGCGCTGGTGCTCGTCGACACCGGGATCGGCAACAAGGAGGACGAGAAGTTCCACGAGATCTACGGCGTGCGGAACGAGGGTGACCCCACGCGCCTCGAGGACGCCATCCGGGACGCGGGCTTCGATCCGTCGGACATCGACATCGTCCTCGACACGCACCTCCACTTCGACCACGCCGGGGGCAACACGGTGCGCGATGAAGCGGGCCACGTGGTTCCGGCCTTCCCAGGCGCCCGCTACGTCGTTCAGGAGGAGGAGCTGGCGTTCGCGAAGAGCAAGAACGAGCGCATCCGCGCCAGCTACCTGGAGGCGAACCACGCGCCGATCTCCGAAGCGGGTCTGTGGGACCTGGTGCGGGGAGAGGCGACCGTCACCGACGGCGTGCGTGTCCTGCCCACGCCCGGCCACACGCCACACCACCATTCGGTGCTCATCGAGAGCGACGGCGAGACCGCCTGCTTCCTGGCCGATGTCTGTCCGACGTCCGCGCACGTGCCCCTTCCATGGATCATGGGATACGACCTCGAGCCGCTCGTCACCCTCGAATCGAAGCGTGGGCTCTGGACGCGGGCGCTCGAGGAGGAGTGGCTGCTGATCTTCGAGCACGATCCCGAAGTCGCCTGGGGCCGCCTCGATCCGGACGCCGATCGTCCGAAGCTGATCGCCGGCTGACCGACCCGCCGACCCCGGGGTAGAAGTCCGGTGGGCCGCGCACGGCGCCGGGGCGCGGCGCTCCTGCCGCCCCGCCGTCATGACCGAAGCCGGTTTTTTGGGTATCTTGATGGCTCTTCGGGGCGATGCGCGCCATCGGTCCCGGAGCTTCGAAAGAACAGTTTGAACCCGACATCAGGGGTTTCTGCACGCATATGACCGACGCATCGAAGACCGCCGTCATCTTGAAGGGGGGCGCACGGACGCCCATCGGACGCTTCCTCGGAGGACTCAGCCCGCTCGCGGCCACGGAGCTCGGCGCCATCGCCATCCGTGCGGCCGCCGAGCGTGCGGGCATCGACGTTGGTGACGTCGACGAGGTCATCATGGGGAACGTGGTGACCGCCGGGGGTGGCCAGGCGCCGGCCAGACAGGCCGCGGTGCACGGCGGCGTTCCCGCGACGGTTCCGGCCCTGACGATCAACAAGGTGTGCGGCTCCGGGCTCAAGGCCGTCATGCTGGCGGCCCAGGCCGTCCGCGCCGGCGACGCGAAGCTGGTCGTGGCGGGGGGCATGGAATCCATGTCGAACGTCCCGTTCTACGTCCGGGGTCTCCGCAACGGCGTGAAGTTCGGCGACCAGAAGCTCCAGGACGGCCTCATCCTCGACGGTCTCTGGTGCTCGTTCGGCGACTGCCACATGGGCGGACACGCCGAGTACACCGCCAAGAAGGGCGAGGTCTCGCGGGAAGACGCGGACCAGTTCAGCCTGCGGTCGCACCAGAAGGCCGTCGACGCCATCGAGGGCGGACGCTTCCGGAACGAGATCGTCCCGGTCGAGGTGAAGGGCCGTCGCGGCGTCACCGTGGTCGACACCGACGAGGGGCCGCGTGCCGACACGTCGCTCGAGGCTCTCGGCAAGCTGCGTCCCGCGTTCGTGCGTGACGCCCCGGAAGACATCGAGGAGCACGTCGTCACGGCGGGCAACGCGCCAGGGTTGAACGACGGCGCAGCGTCGGTCGTCGTCGCGTCGCTGGAGTATGCCCAGGCGCACGGCCTCGAGTACGAGGCGGTGATCTCGGCCTACGCGTCGGGCGCCACCGAGCCGCAGGACCTCTTCTTCGCGCCCGTCGACGCCGTGAACAAGCTCATGGCCAAGGAAGGCAAGGAGATCGGCGACTACGGGTTGTTCGAAGTCAACGAGGCGTTCGCCGTGCAGGCGATCGCCGACATGCGCGCCCTCGGGATGGACGAGGAGCGGGTGAACGTGAACGGCGGCGCGGTTGCGCTCGGGCACCCCATCGGGGCGTCCGGGACCCGTGTCCTGATTACGTTGCTGAACGCGATGGAGCAGAAGAATGCCGAGTCGGGGCTCGCGACGCTCTGCCTCGGCGGCGGGAACGCCGTCGCCCTCTCGGTCGAGAAGGCCTGAGTGGTCGACGCAACCACTGGACGCAAGCACTTTTCGAGCACAGGAGCGGAGTGAACACCATGAACACCGTAACGCAGACTCTCAGGGCCTGGGCCGTCCAGGACGTCGTCTCCGATCCACGCGCCCGGCGTGCGCTCGCGCTCGCGGCTTTCGTCCTCGCGACGGCTTTCGGCGCGCAGGTCGCCGTCCGCTTCCCGTGGACGGCCGTGCCGATGACGCTCCAGCCGCTCTTCGTGATCCTCGCGGGCGCGGTGCTCGGGCCCCGGCTCGGCGCGATGGCGATGGCCACGTACGTCATGATCGGAGCTGCCGGAGCTCCCGTCTTCTCGAACGGCGCGGCGGGTCTGCCGTGGCTGCTCGGACCGACCGGCGGCTACCTGCTGGCGATGCCGGCCGCCGCGATGGTCGTCGGCCTGGTCGCCGGCCGCACTGCCGGAGCCCCGCGCATGCTGCTCGCGCTCACTCTCGGAATCGCGACCATCTATGCGGGTGGTGTCTCCTGGCTGGCCATGATCTCGGGCGGAAACGTCCAGACGGCGATCACGCTCGGCGTGGTACCGTTCATCGCTGGCGACGTCACGAAGGTCCTCCTCGCGTTCTTCGCGGCGAAGTCGCTCCGCGGCACGAGTTTCGGGCGCCTCTGAGCCGCTGACCGGCGGCCTCGCGGCCCGTGTGGGACGGTGTCTCCGGCCACGTGCTCCGCACGGACGCGGGAAGACTCCGTCTCGGCTGGCGCCTGCTCGCCTTCGTCCTGGTCGTCCTGTGCGTGACCGTGGCCGTTGGGCTGGCGCTTCCGGCTTCCGTGCTGGCCGGCTCATTCGCCCTCCTCGCGGGAAGCTGCGTGGCGGGATGGATGCTCCTTGCTTCGGACGGACGGAGTCCGGCCGCCCTGGGCTTCCATCTGGGACGGACGAGCGGGCGGGAGCTCGGGATCGGAATCGGGCTCGGCACGCTGACGGTGCTCGGTGCCGTCGCGGGCCTTGCGCTCGTGGGGGGCGTCACATGGACGTCCGAGTCGGGCACCGCCATCGGCTGGGTCGGGGCCGCGGGAAGCGCGCTGCTCTTCCTGACCATCCCCGCCGCCGCCGAGGAAGCGTTGCTGCGAGGCTATCCGCTGCAGGCGCTGGCCGAAGCCTGGGGGGTGGGGCGCGCTCTGGTCGTCACCTCGGTGGCGTTCGCGCTGGCGCATCTCGGGAATCCGGGGGTTACGCCCCTAGCGGTGGTGAACATCGGCATGGCCGGGCTGTGGCTCGGCGTGGTGTGGGTGCGGACGGGGAGCCTCTGGTGGGCGACCGGCGCGCACCTGGGATGGAACTGGGGAAGCGCATATCTCGCGGACCTGCCGGTGAGCGGTCTCGAGCTGTTCGATGCGCCGTTCTACGAGGCGTCCGTGTCCGGGCCGGCGTGGCTCGGCGGGGGAACGTTCGGACCGGAGGGGAGCGTGCTCGCCACCCTCGCGCTCGGGGGCGGAACGTGGTGGTGCTGGAAGACGGATCGCCTGAAGGCGAGTGAGACCGTGGTCGCGGCGAAGCCGCTGGCGGCCATCGGACCTGTGGAACGAACAGAGAAGGAGTTCAGCTGATATGGGGATCGACCGGATCGCGGTCGTCGGGGGCGGCACGATGGGTAACGGCATCGCGCACGTCGCCGCGCAGCATGGAAAGCAGGTTCGCCTCATCGACGTTCAGGCCGAGGTGCTCGAGCGGGCGCTCGAGACCATCTCGAAGAACCTCGAGCGGCAGGTGAAGAAGGGCGTCCTCGAGGCTGCCGAGAAGGACGCGACCCTCGGGCGCATCGAGACCGAGACCGACCTCGCCGTCGGCGCCCGCGACGTCGACCTCGTGGTCGAGGCGGTGCCGGAGAAGCCGGAGCTCAAATACTCCATCTTCCAGACGCTCGACGAGTCGGCCGGCCCGGACACCATCCTCGCCAGCAACACGTCATCCATCTCGATCACCGAGATCGCCGCGCGCACGAAGCGTCCCGAGAAGGTGATCGGCATGCATTTCATGAATCCCGTGCCGGTCATGGAGCTCGTGGAGGTCATCCGCGGACTCGCGACCAGCGACGAGACCACGAAGGCCACCGTCGATCTCTCCCGCGCGCTCGGGAAGACACCGGTCGAGGTCAACGACTTTCCGGGCTTCGTGTCGAACCGCGTCCTCATGCCGATGATCAACGAGGCGGTCACTGCGCTCATGGAGGGCGTGGCCGAGGTCGAGGCCATCGACACGGTCATGAAGCTGGGCATGAACCATCCGATGGGCCCGCTCAAGCTCGCGGACCTGATCGGGCTCGACACCTGCCTGAACATCCTCGAAGTCCTGCACCGGGAGCTCGGTGACGACCGCTACCGCCCCTCACCCCTCCTGCGGAAGTACGTCGCCGCTGGATGGCTGGGCCGGAAGTCGGGGCGCGGCTTCTATTCTTACGACCGATAATCCGACGATAACGGAGAGCACGCCGCACATGCCTACGCCCGACCAGCTCGAGATCAAGGCCCTCGCCCACGAGTTCGCCGCCGGCGAGCTTCGCCCGCACACCCATGAATGGGACGAGAGCCGCACCCTCGGTGACGACGTCTTCGGCAAGCTCGCGGAGCTCGGTTTCCTGGGGATGCTCATCGGTGAGGAGCACGGGGGGCTCGACTTCGACCTCACGACGTATCTGCTCGTCCTCGAGGAGCTCGCGTGGGGCGACGCTGCGGTGGCACTCGCGGTATCGATTCACAGCGGCCCGGTCGCCGGCCTGGTCCAGTGGCACGGCACCGACGAGCAGAAGGCTCACTGGCTGCCGGCCCTCGCGGCGGGCGACGTGCTCGGCGCCTTCGCGCTCTCCGAGGAAGGCGCGGGGAGCAACCCCGCGGCCATGCGCACCAGCGCCGCCTGGGACGGCGACGAGTGGCGCATCGACGGCGACAAGAAGTGGGTCACCAATGGGCGTCGCGCCGGACTCCTGGTGACCTTCGCCCGGACCGGGAACGAGGACATCTCGACCTTCCTCGTCCCCGGTGACGCAAAGGGCCTGAGCGTGGGATCTCGCGAGACCACCATGGGCTTCCGGGCCTCCGATACCGTGAAGATCGAGCTCAACGGCGCCCGGGTGGGCGGCGACGGACTGCTCGGCGAGGCGGGCGCCGGCCTCCGCCACGCGCTCGAGGCGCTGGACCTCGGCCGGATCGGAGTGGCGGTGCAGGCGAGCGGCGTGGGACGCGCGGCCATGGAGCATGCCGCGCGCTACTCGCTCGAGCGCGAGCAGTTCGGGCGAGCGATCGCACGCTTCGGCGCCATCCAGGCGAAGCTCGCCGAAATGGCCGCCAGGGTCTCCGCTGGACGGGCTTTGGCGCACGAGGCAGCCGAGGTCATGGAGGCCTTCCGGGGTGACGGTGGAGCCCTGCGGACCGGTGTGGACGGTGTCACGTCCAGAGCAGCCATCGCGAAGCTCGTGGCGTCCGAAGCCGCGACCTGGTCCGCCGATGAAGCGGTACAGATCTACGGTGGCTATGGCTACATGAGACACTACCCGGTGGAAAAGCTCCTCCGGGACGCGAAGGGATACGAGATCTTCGAGGGAACGAACGAGATCCTGAGGCAGGTGATCGCGCGTGAGGTGCTGCGCGAGGCCGGCGACTGAGCCGACCCGTCACCAGCATGCAGATCGACGACAAACGGGGTGGGGACATGGAAATGTTCGAATTGATGGCGGAAGGCGAGCACGAGCAACTCGTGCTCTGGTCCGAGCCGCGCTTTGGATACAAAGGCATCATCTCGCTGCACGACACGTCGCTCGGCCCGGGGCTGGGCGGCACGCGCTTCTGGAACTACAAGACCGAGTCCGAAGCGCTCGTCGACGCGCTCCGGCTGGCCCGCGGCATGACCTACAAGGCCGCGGTGACGGGGCTCGCGCTCGGCGGTGGGAAGTCCGTGATCTGGGGTGATCCCAGGGTGAGCGGCGTCGAACGGGAGATGGTCTTCCGAGCGCACGGACGGGCCGTCGAATCGCTCGGCGGGCGCTACATCACCGCCGAGGATGTGAACACGTCACCGGCGGACATGGCGTTCATCGCACTCGAGACCGACCACGTGGTGGGGCTCGAAGGGACGTCGGGCGATCCGTCCCCCGTGACCGCATACGGCGTCTACCGCGGCATCAAGGCCGCGGCTATGGCGCGCTACGGCGACGACGCGCTCGGCG
This sequence comes from Gemmatimonadota bacterium, assembly GCA_040904945.1. GTDB lineage: Bacteria > Gemmatimonadota > Gemmatimonadetes > Longimicrobiales > Gaopeijiaceae > JAWLHJ01. Next base: position 8,892 of record JBBDSM010000071.1, on the reverse strand, counting down.
GCAAGCACATCGCCGTCCAGGGGCTCGGCAGCGTCGGATACCACCTGTGCGAGGACCTCGCCGGCGAAGGGGCCCGTCTCAGCGTGGCGGACATCGACACCGGACGTGTCGACCGGGTGGTCAAGCAGTTCGGGGCCCAGGCGGTTCCGCCCGACGTGATCTTCGACGTCGACGCGGACATCTTCGCGCCCTGCGCGCTCGGAGCGGTCGTGAACGACGAGACGATTCCGCGGCTCAAGGTCGACATCGTCGCAGGGGCCGCGAACAACCAGCTGCAGAACACCGCCAAGCACGGGCCGGCGCTGCTGGAGGCGGGTATCCTCTACGCACCCGACTACGTCCTCAATGCGGGCGGACTCATCAACGTGTATGGTGAGCTCCAGGGTTGGTCTCTGGAGCAGAGCCTGCAGAAGACCGGCGAGATCTACGACACACTGCTCCGGATCTTCACCCTGGCCGAAGGCGAGGGCGTCTCGCCGGAAGAGGCTGCTTCGCGGCTCGCCGAGGAGCGTATCGAGCACGGACGGCACCTACACCGGACCTTCCTGTCATGATGGATCATCTGAAGTCCTCCGATCCGGAGATCTACGACTCGATCGTGCGCGAGGCTCGCAGGCAGGCCGAGGGCTTGGAGCTGATCGCGTCCGAGAACTTCGTGTCGCATGCCGTGCTCGAGGCGATGGGCACGGTCATGACCAACAAGTACGCCGAGGGGCTTCCGGGCCGGCGCTACTACGGCGGCTGCGAGTTCGTGGATATCGCGGAGGATCTCGCGCGGAAGCGGGCGCTCGACCTGTTCGGTGCCGAGCACGCCAACGTGCAGCCCCACTCCGGGGCGCAGGCCAACATGGCCGCGTATTTCACCTTCCTCGACGCTGGCGATTCCATCCTGGGGATGGATCTGAGCAACGGCGGGCATCTCACGCACGGCTCGCCGGTGAACTTCAGCGGACGCCTGTTCGACGTGAGCAGCTACGGCGTGCGCGAGGACGACGGCCTCATCGACTACGACGCCCTCCGTGACCAGGCGCGTTCCGTGAAGCCGAAGATGATCGTCGCAGGCGCCAGCGCCTACCCGCGCATCATCGACTTCGAGGCCTTCGGATCGATCGCGAAGGAGGTCGGTGCGAGGCTCCTGGTGGACATGGCGCACATCGCCGGGCTCGTGGCGACCGGGCACCACCCGTCGCCGGTTGCGCACGCCGACGTCGTCACGACCACCACCCACAAGACCCTGCGCGGGCCGCGGGGTGGTTTGATCCTGACCCGCGAGGAGCACGCCAAGGGGATCGACAAGTCGGTCTTCCCGTTCATGCAGGGCGGGCCGCTCATGCACGTCATCGCGGCCAAAGCCGTCGCGTTCCGGGAGGCCCTCCAGCCCGAGTTCCACACCTATTCGGCCCAGGTCGTCATGAACGCGAGGGCGCTGGGCGCCTCCATGGCGAGCCGGGGTTTCAAGCTGGTGAGCGGCGGCACGGACAACCATCTCCTGCTCGTCGATCTGAGCGCGAGCCACGAAGAGCTGACGGGCAAGGTCGCCGAGGAAGCCCTCGAGGCCGCGGGCATAACGGTGAACAAGAACACCGTGCCGGGAGAGACGCGGTCGCCGTTCGTGACGTCCGGACTGCGGATCGGAACGCCCGCGCTCACCACCCGTGGGATGCGCGAGCCGGAGATGGAACGGATCGGTGCGTGGATCGCGCATGTGCTCGAAGCACCGGAGGACGAGGGCCGGATCGAGCAGGTCCGGGAAGAGGTGCGCGAGCTGTGCTCGGACTTCCCTCTCTACCCGGAGTTCGGAAGCGACGGTCGGTGAGCCTTGTGCTCGCCTCGACGTCCGGCGCACATTTTCCGTCATGACCCATTTGCAATTCGCCGACGAAGTCCTGGACGAGCTCCAGGAGAAACACCCGCGCTTCCATCCGCGCGCGTACGTCTTCGTGCTGCAGGCGTTGCACTCGGTCATCGGCTCGCTCGATCATCCGAGGCACATCTCGGGGCGCGAGCTGGCGGAGAGCGTGCGGGGGTTGGCCCTCGAGCAGTTCGGTCCGATGGCACGGACCGTTCTAGAGCATTGGGGTATCCATGCGACCGACGACATGGGACGCGTGGTATTCGCGATGGTCGAGCACGGAATCCTCGTGAAGCAGGACGGGGATAGGCCGGAAGACTTCGCCGACCTCTTCGACTTCGAAGAGGCGTTCGAGCTCAACTATCCCTGGAACGCGCAACCTTGATGAAGGCGGGGACGCGGCCTGACGCGTTCTCGAAGATCATACGCCCGGCTGTGCCGGGCTCCTCGACGACACGACTCGTCAAAACGCCCATGGGAGGGGTTTCACATGGTGGGAGACGGTGGATTTCCAAGCTGCCTGAAGTGCGAGACCGGGATCCTCTTGCCGCTCTCGGACTACGGCAGGGACGGAGCACCGATCCGCTACAAGGCCTGGGTCTGCTCGAATCCGGAGTGCGGATTCAACATCCGGATCGACAACGGCGAGATCACGCTCGGTCGGGCAATCGGCCAGAGCTACAAGTAGGGGTTCGCGGCGGGGCGCTGACGGGACCGCTGTCCCGGGCATGCCGGGAGCGCGGTCCTTGAGCGGCGCGGGGCTCACCCTCCGGCCCTGGGCGCGAGGGGACGTGCCGGCGTTGACCGGCGCCGAGGCGGCGGCGTGGGATCTGCGGGCCATCGACCGCGTCGGCGTGCCCGAGCGGGTGCTCATGGAGAATGCCGGGCGGGCCGCGGCGCTCGTCCTCCAGCGTCTCCATCCGGACGGTCGCATCGTCGGCATCGTCGGCGCGGGCAACAACGGAGGGGACGCGCTGGTCATGCTGCGCACCCTCGCCGTGTGGGGCCGCGACGTTCGGGCCGTGCTCGTCGCCGATCGTGAGGTCTCCGATCCGCTCACCCACGGCTGGAACGTTCCGACGTCCACCGACGCGGAACTCGACGGTCCCGGTTGGCGTGCGCTGTTGGACGGCGCCGCGGTCGTGATCGACGGCATTTTGGGCACCGGTGTCCGCGGCGCCCCCCGCGAGCGGCAGGCTGCCGCGATCGGGGCCGTGAATGCCTCGGCCCCATCGGTGCTGGCGGTGGACGTGCCCTCGGGCATCGACCCGGAGACCGGCGCCGTGCCGGGCGAAGCCGTGCGGGCCGACGTGACGGTCGCCTTCGGCGCGCCCAAGCTCGGCTCCCTGCTGCATCCGGCCCGTGCTCTGGTCGGGCGCCTCGTGGCCGTCGAGATCGGCTTCCCACCGTTGGAGGAAGGGGAGGCCGGGGCGTTCCTGGCCACACCCGGCTGGGCACGGGCGCGCCTCCCGCGCCGCGCGACGGACACCCACAAGAACGCGGTCGGCCGGCTGCTGGTGGTCGGTGGCGGGATGGGCATGGCCGGAGCGGCGGTGCTCGCGGCCCGGGGAGCCCTCCGGGCCGGTGTCGGGATCGTGCGGGTCGCCACGGTCCCCGCGAACCGCGAGATCGTCCAGAGCGCGTTCCCGGAGGCGCTCTGGGTCGACGTCACCGACGGCTCGGCGGTCCAGGCGGCCGTGGAAGCGAGCGACGCGGTGGTCATCGGGCCGGGGCTCGGCCAGGACGACGACGCACGGCGGGTGTTGGCGTGGGTGCTCGATAACCCCGACGCATCGGCCCGACCTGTCCTTCTCGATGCGGACGCGCTGAATCTGGCCGCGGCGGGCGTGGTGGATCTCCCGGACGTCGGCGCTCGCCGGCCCCTGTTGCTGACGCCGCACCCCGGAGAGATGGGACGGCTTCTCGGCGACGGGGTGACCCCGGACGACGATGCCGAGCGCAGCCGCGCGCGGGGACCCGCCGACCGGGCGCGCCTCGCGGCCGAGCGCTTCCACGCTGCGGTCCTCCTGAAGGGCGCACCCTCTGTCGTCGCCGTGGAGGACGGGCCGCTCCGGGTCGACACCCAGGGCTCGTCGGATCTCGCCGCCGCCGGGATGGGCGACACGCTGTCGGGCGTGTGTGGCGCGCTCCTGGCCCAGGGTCTGCATCCCGGAGACGCCGGAGCGGTGGGACTCTATCTGACCGGCCGGGCTGCCCGGCTCGCCGGGAAGGGCGTGTCCTTGACGCCGTCGGACGTAGCCGAGCGTCTCCCCGACGCCCTGAGCGAGCCGGTCGACGGCGACACGTCGCCGCTCGCCCTCCCGTTCGTGATCTTCGACGCCGACGCGGCCGAATGAGCCGCTCCGTGTCGACTCCCACCGAAGCCGAGGACACCCCATGACGTCCCCACGGGTGCGCCTGGGCGCCGGACGCGAGTTCGACATGATCCGCGCGTTCCTCGGAGCCGATCCGCGCCTCCCGGAAGGCGTCGAGATCGGGCCGGGAGACGACGCGGCGGTGCTGGACGGAGGGTGGGTGGTCAGCACGGACCTCGCCGTCGAGGACGTGCATTTCCGCCGGGGATGGCTCACCGACGAGGAGATCGGCTACCGGGCGGCATCGGCCGCGCTCTCGGATCTGGCGGCGATGGCGGCGCGCCCGGTCGGCGTCCTGGTGTCGATGGCAGCGGCACGCGGAGCCATGGTGGACGTCGCGTCCGCCCAGGCGGGGGTGCGCGCCGCCGCCGAGGCCGTAGGGGCCCGGGTCATCGGCGGCGACCTGTCGCGCTCACCCGGCCCACTGTTCATCGACGTCGTCGTGCTGGGTCGCGCCGAGCACCCGGTATCGCGCGCCGGCGCTCAGCCGGGCGACGAGCTCTGGGTGAGCGGCACCCTCGGCACGGGGGGCGCCGCCCTCCACATCTGGGCCGACGACCGCATGCCGCCGGAGCCGCTCCGCCGAAGGTTCGCGAGGCCGGAACCGAGGACCCGCCTCGGCCTCACGCTCGGCCGGACTCGTGTCGCGTCGGCCATGCTCGACCTCTCGGACGGCCTCGCCGGAGACGCCGGCCATCTGGCCGCGGCGTCGGGCGTGGGGGTGGTGATCGAGGAGGGCCTGGTGCCCGTCGATCCGGAGGCCCGTGCGGTCCTCGGAGACGAGGCCGCTACGGAGGCCGCGCTGCATGCCGGCGAGGACTTCGAGCTCCTGTTCGCCGCGCGCCCAGGAGCGGTCGCCGCGATGCTGGATGACGGGACCCTCGACGTCCAGGTCTCGCTGACTCGGGTCGGGCGCATCGTGGAGGCCCCCGAGAAAGCCGGCGGAGGCTACGACGAGGACGCGCCGCCGTTGGTGCTCATCGAGAGCCCGTCGGGTGAGCTCCGCCCGGTGGGCCGCGGCGGCTTCGACCATTGGGACGATTGACGGATGCGTGCACCGCCCGTGAACGTCCGCCCATGAAGACTCCGTCCGTGACGCCCCGCCCGTGATCCGACTGCTCGCCGTCCTGCTCGTCATCGCGCCGCTGACCGTCTACCACGCGGTGCGGATCCTCTGGGCCATGGCGTGGAAGTCGCCGCGGTTGCCTTGCGTCTGCGAGGACGTGCCGCGGTCGTGGTCACGCTTCCTGCTCCGCGTGACCAACACACGCGTCGTGCTGGAGAACGAAGGTGTCATCGACCCGGAGCGCGCCCAGATCCTGGTGGTCAACCACCAGTCCTGGTTCGACGTGCTCGCGCTGGCCGGGCACCTCCCCGGGGGCTACCGATTCGTCGCGAAGAAGGAGATCGAGAAGGCACCGCTCTTCGGGCCCTCGATTCGCCGTTGCGGCCACATCTTCATCGACCGTGAGGACCGCTCCAAGGCGCTGGCATCGCTGGATCGCGCCAAGGAGATCTTGGAGAAGGAGCGTCCTACCATCATCATGTTCCCGGAGGGAACGCGCTCCGCGACCGGCGAGCTGAAAGAGTTCAAGAAGGGCGCGTTCGTCCTCGGCATTCAGACTGGTGTGGAAATCGTGCCGGCGGCGATCATGGGTTCGCGCGAGATCATGCATAAGGGCAGCCTCCTGATCGGCCCCGGGACGGTCACGGTTCGCTTCGGCGATCCGATTCCCGTGGACGAACTGGAGATGAAGGACAGAGACGAGCTCACCCGACGGGCGCACGGGGCCGTGGCCGGCCTCCTCGCCCGTCCGGCCTAACGCACACAGAGACCCGAGGAGGTCGCATGTCGGCGATCGTCGACGTCAGAGGACGAGAGATCCTGGATTCCCGCGGGAATCCGACGGTGGAGGCGGAGGTCACGCTCGACTCGGGCGTGCGCGGCCGGGCGGCGGTTCCTTCCGGTGCGTCGACCGGCGCCCACGAGGCGGTCGAGCTCCGGGACGGCGACAAGGACCGCTACCTGGGCAAGGGCGTGCTCCAGGCCGTGAAGAACGTCAACACCGAGATCGCCGAGGCGCTTCGGGGCTTCGAGTCCCGTGAGCAGCTCGACATCGACCGGACCATGATCGATCTGGACGGGACGCCCAACAAACGTCGTCTCGGGGCGAACGCCATGCTCGCCGTGTCGATGGCCGTGGCGCGCGCGGCGGCCCAGGAGAACCAGATGCCCCTCTGGCGCTACCTGGCCGGTGAGGGGAGCGGCGACCTGCTCCCCGTGCCCATGCTGAACATCCTGAACGGCGGCGCGCACGCGTCGAACAACGTCGACATCCAGGAGTTCATGGTCATGCCGGTCGGCGCCGAGACGTTCTCGGACGGCCTCCGCATGGGCGTGGAGATCTTCCACCATCTCAAGAAGGTTCTTTCCGATCAGGGCCGTAGCACCGCCGTCGGCGACGAGGGCGGCTTCGCGCCGGACCTCGACAGCAACGAGGCCGCGGTCGAGGTGGTGCTCCAGGCCATCGAGAAGGCAGGCTACCGGCCGGGTGACGACGTGCTGATCACGCTCGACGCCGCCGCCACCGAGTTCTTCGAGGACGGCGAGTACGTCTTCCACGGAGCGGGCGGAGAGCGCCGCGACTCGGCCGGGATGGTCGAGTTCTGGCGCGAATGGGTCGGCAAGTACCCGATCCGCTCCATCGAGGACCCACTCGACGAGAACGACTGGAAGGGGTGGAAAGCCATGACCGACGCCATCGGGGACGAGGTCCAGATCGTCGGCGACGACCTCTTCGTGACGAACGTCGAGCGGCTCGAGCAGGGCATCAAGGACGGCGCGGCGAACGCCATCCTCATCAAGGTGAACCAGATCGGCACCCTCACCGAGACGCTCGACACCATGCGGGTGGCGCGCGAGGCAGGGTACCAGAGCGTCGTGTCGCACCGCTCGGGCGAGACCGAGGACACCTTCATCGCCGACCTGGCCGTCGCCACCGGCGCGGGCCAGATCAAGACCGGCAGCGCGAGCCGCACGGACCGGGTGGCGAAGTACAACCAGCTCCTCCGCATCGAAGAGACGCTCGGGAGCAGAGCCCGCTATCCGGGAAGGAAGCTGTTCGGCGAATGAGCAATGGCGGGGAGCCGGGGAATCCCACGACGGAGGCGTACGCGTGCGCTTCCTGAAGCGGGTCGTGCTCCCCGGGCTGCTTCTTCTCGCGGTGTACTACGCGTTCTTCGGCGGCGAGTACTCGGTCTTCGAAGTGCGCCGTGCCCGGGCGGACGTCGAGGCCGCGCGGGCCGAGCTGGCCGAGCTCGAGGAGCGCATCGACTCACTCAGCGCACGGGCGGACTCGCTGGAAAACGACCCGGCCACCCTGGAGCGCATCGCACGCGAGCGCTTCGGGATGATCCGCGAGGGGGAGACGCTCTACCGCTTCGCGCACCCCGCCGGCGAGGGGCCCACGCCCGAGACCGAGCCGAACCCCGAGTAGGGTTCCTCAGCCCTCCGCTGTAGCCCGCTACGCCTCGTCCCCTTTCGCCGCGGCCCCCCGCGCCACCGCGGCTTCCTTCAAGATGCGCTTGGCCGCGCCCTTCAACACCTCGGGATCTTCCGACTCCGGAAGCGCCTCGATCATGGTCTCTGCGGCGGCCTTCAGCGCTCGCGCCCGCGCTTCCTCCGTAGCCGGCTTCCCGGGATCCGTGAACGGCTTGAAGAGCTCGATCGGGATCGGGAAGAGCGTCGTCGAGTTGTTCTCCGCGGCGATCTCGACCACGGTCTGCAGGAAGCGGAGCTGCATGGCGACCGGGAACTCCTGAATGATCTCGGCCGCGGCCGCGAGCTTGGCCGACGCCTGGTACTCACCCTCGGCGCTGATGACTTTCGCCCGCCGCTCACGCTCGGCCTCCGCCTGCCTCGCCATCGCCCGCTTCATCTCCTGAGGCAGGTCGATGTCCTTGATCTCGACGCCGGTCACGTCGATGCCCCAGGGGTCGGTGCCCTCGTCGATGATCCCTCGCACGACCTCATTGATCTGCTCGCGGTTTGCGAGCAGCTCGTCGAGCTCCGACTGCCCGATGACGGAGCGGAGTGTCGTCTGGGCGAGCTGGCTCGTGGCGAAGTAGTAGTCCTCGATCTCGATGACCGCCTTCTCCGGGTCGGCCACCTTGAAGTAGACCACCGCGTTCACGCGGACGCTCACGTTGTCCTTGGTGATCGTGTCCTGCGGCGCGATGTCGAGCGCCACGATCCTGAGGTCCATCTTCTTCATCCGCTCGACGCCGAACGGGACCAGGAAGATCAGCCCCGGCCCCTTCGCTCGGGTGAGCTTGCCGAGCCGGAAGATGACCCCTCGCTCGTACTCCATGAGGATGCGGAGGCTCGTGACCAGCGCGATGGCGCCAGCTGCGACAATGGGGATGGTGACAGTGCCGAAGTCCATCGGGGACGCTCCGTTGCGGTAGGGAAGGGAGGCCGGAGACAGGAAAGATACGGGAACGCGGCCCGTAGCCTTCAAGCCGCGTCGTTTCGGGTCCGGATTCCGGTTGACACCGCTGCCCCTCGGGATGAGCTTTTCCGTCTTCGCCGGAGTAGCTCAGTCGGTTAGAGCAGCGGAATCATAATCCGCGTGTCGGGGGTTCGAGTCCCTCCTCCGGCACTCC
>JBBDSM010000070.1:0-1292 GCA_040904945.1 Gemmatimonadota bacterium | reverse complement strand
CACGGCGGCTCGGATCCGTACGTGATCACCTACCAGGGCACGCTGAACCCGGCCGCGGACGACGCGCTGCGCGCCTGGCCGTACGAGAACATCTTCCCGCGGATCCGCGAGGCGGCCCAGGCCGAGGACTACCGCGCCTTTGACTACTCCGGCGCCCAGACGCGGGACGGACAGCGCGGGTGGGGATCCACCTCGGTCGAGCCCCGGAAGCACCACGTCTACACCGGGCTCACGAACTCCATCGGGATCCTGCTCGAGACGCCGCGGAACTCCCGCCGGGTCATGCGGGACAACACCGTCGTCGAGATCCCCGAGGACGAGCGCTACTTCCACCAGATCCGTGGCGGCGTCATCGCCCTCACCACGATCCTCGAGGTCGCGGCCGAGCGGCGCGACGAGATCCGGTCGCTGACGACGGCGTCGCGCATGCGGGCGATCCGGGACGGGCACAACGGCACCGGCGACGTCCTTCTCGACTACGAGCTCACGAACCGCGGCAACGAGCCCGTCTGGATGCAGGACGAGAACGCACCCGGCGGCTACTCGCTGCAGACGGTTCCGGTGTGGCTCAAGTGGGAGCCGACGCGCACCACGCCGCGCCCGGCCGGGTACCTGATGCCGCCCTCCATGGCGGCCATCGTGCCCCTGCTCCTGGACCACGACATCGCGGTCTACCGCTTCCGTGACTCCGCGCAGATCGACGCGGAAGTCTACTACGCGACGTCCGTCCGGACCGACAGCTACTTCCAGGGGCACTACCTGAAGTCGGTCGAAGTGGACAAGGAGTCGGAGACGGTCGACGCCGTCGAAGGGTGGTTCTGGATCCCGACCGCGCAGTCCAGGGGGAACCTGATCACCTACCTGATGGAGCCCGAGACGGACGACAACCTCATCACCTGGGGGTGGACGGATCACGTCCTCCAGGAGACGCCGGCCTCGGTGGAAGAGGTGATCTCGGGGATGCTGAGTGACGGCCAGAGCCTCTCGGACCTCGACGCGGAGCGGAGGCAGCAGGTCATGCAGCGCGCCGAGAACACGATGTCGCGGCGCCAGCTCGTACCCATGATGCGCGTCATGAGCCACGTGAACCTGCCCGTGCTCCGGGTGCAGCAGTACAACGAGTACCAGCGGAACCGCTTCTTCCGGTAGGTTCTCGCAGCAGTGCGAAAGACGACGGCCCGTCCTCAGAGGTTCAGGGGGGCGGGCCGTTCTGCGTTTCGTGCCACCGGAAATGGTTCATCGGGCGGGGCGACAGTCAGGAGGGCAGACCTGTGTTCACAACGGGCGCCGGG
>JBBDSM010000069.1:0-41832 GCA_040904945.1 Gemmatimonadota bacterium | reverse complement strand
CCCACGCCACGTCCGGATCCTGCGGATGCACGACGATCTTGCCGATGTGGTGGGTTTCCCCGAGCCCCACGTCGACCCACGTGCGCCCTCCGTCGACGGAGCGGTAGACGCCGCCTCCGTAGGGGGAGGACTGGCGGTTCTGGGGCTCGCCCGTGCCCACCCAGATCACGTTTGAGTTCGACGGCGCGAGGGTCACGTCGCCGATGGAGGCGTTGGGTTGGTCGTCCCAGAGAGGCTCCCAGCTCATGCCGTGCGATGTCGTGCGCCAGAGTCCGCCGGACGCGAAGCCCACGTACCAGTGGGCGGGGTTGTCCGGGTGAACGTCGAGGTCCGCGACGCGCCCACCCATCAGCGTGGGGCCGAGCTCCCGGAACGGTAGGGCGTCGACCACGCCGGCCGCGGACTGTGCGACGGCCGGGGCCGGGGCGATCGTCAGGAGGGCGAGCAGCGCGACCAGCGGCCCACGGCCTGTCATCGGCTTCCTCCCATGCGGTCGTCGGTCGGTCCGCCGTCGCCGAGCCAGTGCGTGAACCACTGCCGGAGCCGTCCGAGCCGGTCGACCAGGAGCCACGGCTCGCCCGTGCGCGACAGGTCGTGCGTGGAGCGGGGATAGCGGATGAACTCCACCGGAACCCCCTGCTTCTCGAGCGACATGAACCACTGCTCCGCGTCCGTCATGGGCGTCCGGTGGTCCTCCTCGGACTGGACGATCAGCGTGGGCGTGGTGACCCGGTCCACGAAACGGATCGGCGACAGGTCGATATACGTGTCCCATGCCTCCCACGGCTTCCCGTAGAACTCGAACTCAGTGAGGCCAGGCACGTCGGAGGTGCCCCACCACGACGCCCAGTTGCTGATCATGCGGTCGGCCTGCGCCGCGGCGAAGCGGTCGGTCTTTGTGGTGATCCACGCGGTCATGAAGCCGCCGTAGCTCCCGCCGGTGACACCGAGGCGGTCGGGGTCGACGTCGTCGCGCTCGACCGCGATGTCGACGGCGCGCATGAGGTCGTCGTAGTCCTCGAGTCCCCAGCGCCCGCGGGTCGAATAGGTGAAATCGGCGCCGTAGCCGCTCGATCCGCGCGGGTTCGTATAGAGCACGAACATTCCGGCGCCGGTCAGGTTGTGAAACTCGTCGAACCACCCCTCGCCGTAGGCCGAGTGCGGTCCGCCATGGATATAGAGCACCAGCGGATAGCGCTCCCCCTCCCGGTATCCGTGGGGATACTGGAGCCAGGCCTCGATCTCCAGGCCCCCGACCGACGTGTAGGTGAAGCGCTCCGCCTCGGGCCAGTCGATCTCGGCGTTGAGCGCGTCGTTGAAGCTCGTCAAACGCCGCTCGTTCGCTCCGTCGGCCGTCGCCAGATAGAGCTCGGTCGGCTGATCCACGGAGGTGGCGACGAAGGCCACGTTCCTGCGCGAGCGATCGAAGGAGAAGCCGTTGATCCGGCGCCGTCCCGAGACGACCTCGTCGACGCCCCCGCCCCCAGCGTCGACATGGAAGAGCGCGGTGCGTCCTCCCACCGAGGCGCTCATCGCGATGCGATCGTTCGACATCCAGGTGACCAGCTGCGGCTCGTAGACGAAGTCCGCAAGGAGGTCGCGCGGCTCGCCGCCCGCCTGAACGTCGACGACCCAGAGCCGGTCCGACGACGTCCGTTCGAGCGCGCTCACGAAAGCCAGCCGCCTGGAATCCGGCGCCCAGATGAGGTCGCCCTCGGTGCCGGTCTGGCTGGTCACGCGGCGCGGCTCGCCGCCGTCCACCGGAATCACGAAGATATCGCCGTCGTTCCGCGGGGCTTCGTCGCGCTCGGGGTCGTACGGTAGAAGGGCCAGCGAGTCCTGCTCGGCGTCGACCACCGAATCGGGTCGAAGGTCCGGGTCGGCCACGAACGCGATCCACCGACCGTCGGGCGACACCTCGGCGCTGCGGTGTGAGTATGGTGTGTCCGTGATGCGCCGCGCGGTGTCCGACGGCTCGAAGTCCTGCACCCAGAGCTGCGCGGGATCCCAGCTCGGAGCCTCCGGGGGGTTGGGGACGAAGCCCGGCCCGTTCCTCTTGTAGCCCAGGTCCACGATGTGGCGCCCGTCGAAGCGCGCCGGATCGAGCGGCTCGGTCACGCCCCCGAACGGGGGGCGCGCGGTGGCCGGCATGTCGGCGTAAGGGTCCGTACCCTCTTCTTCATCGTCGTCCTCGTCCGTCCCTCGGGTGAAGACGGCGAAGGAGCCTTCCGCCGGCACCGAGCCCTCGGGCCACGACTCGAGCTGGAAGGCCTCGCCCGGCCTGCTGCCGTCGACGCGGATCGCCCACCGGTCACCGCTGCCCCCTTCCCGGTCCGACTCGAAGAAGAGGAGCGAGCCATCGTGTGACCATTCCGGGTCCGAGCTCTCGACCCCCGGCGTCGTGGCGCGGTAGGGCTCTCCGCCGTCGGTGGGCGCGATCCAGACCTCCCGGTGCCGCCGGTTCTCGGACTCGACCACCGTCATCACCGTGAAGGCGACCATGCTCCCGTCCGGCGAGAGCGCCGGCGAGGAGAGCGTGGTCAGGTGGTACCAGTCCGAGGGCTCGAACGCCCGACGCTGGGCCGCCGCGTCGGGCGCCCACGCGGCCAGCAGCGTGACGAGTAGGACGTAGATCCATCGCGTGGACATGATCTCTCTCCGTGCGCGTGTCGTGGATGTCTCTCGGGCGCCGATCATCGGTCGGACAGCTCCGGCAGCTGGAGATGCTGGGAAAAGAAGTCGACCATGCGCTCCAGCCTGTCACGCACGGTGGTTTTGTAACGCCTGAGCGAGTGATCCTCGTCGGCATACTCCACATAGACGAAGTTTTCCCGCCCCAGGTCCTCCATGCGCTCGGCCCAGATCTGCGACTGCCGGGGGAGCACCGCGCTGTCCCTCAAGCCGTGCAGGAGGAGCTGTGGCACGGTCGACGCTTCGGCGAAGTTGATGGGCGAGCGGCGGTCGTACTCCTCTGGAATCTCGGCTTCGCTGCCGCCGAACTCGCTCCGCTCCCGACGCGGCGTGCGCGTGGCGGTCCAGGCTCGTCCGGACGCCCCGAACCGGTCGATGGCCAGCAGCTTCCAGTCGGACACGGGGGCCCGGATGACCTGGGCCTCGAAGGCGTCGGGCGCCTCGGTCGCGATGACGAAGCTCATATATCCACCTCCGCTCCCGCCCCAGGTGGCCTTGCGCGTCATGTCGACGTAGCCGAGCCCGTCCAGGTAGGGAAGCACCGCCATGACGTCGCCGAACTCGGCCCCGCCGTAGTCCGCGATGTGCAGGTCGTGGAAGCCCGCTCCGAAACCCCGGCTCCCGCGTGGGTTAGGTTTGACGACCACGAAGCCCCGCTCGAGGAAGAACTGGTCCATCGGGTCGAAGGAGTGGTTCCACTGCCCCGGATGCCCGTGCAGACGCACGATGACCGGGTAGCTCCCTCCTTCCTCGAAGCCCCAGGGTCTCAGGAGCATGGTCGGGATCGGCAGGTCGCCCACACCGGGATAGCGGACCTCCTCGCCGACGCTCAATCGGGCCGCGTCGATGCGCCCCATCGAGTGGGTGACCTGTGTCGGCGCCCCGCCCCCGGCGGGCACGGTCCAGATATCGGAGGTGCGGTTGGTGGCCTCCTCGAGATAGGCCACGCTGCGACCGGCCGGCGCGAACCGCGGCGAGGAGCGCAGGGCCGTCCCCTCGGTCAGCGTCCGGTGCTGCCCCGAGCCGTCCGCGGGCGCGGTCATCACGTGGTTCCCCATCATCCCCTCATCCGCGCGAAGGAACACCAGGGTGCGCCCGTCAGGCGACCAGCTCGGACTCCCGTGTTCCCGAGGCCCGCGCGTGATCGCGGTGACGCGTCCGGTGGCGACGTCCGCCACGCCGATCTGGCCAAAGCCGCTCTTGCCGGTCGTGAACGCGATCCGCGTCCCGTCCGGGGACCAGACGGGCGATCCGTTGCCGCCCTGGTGGGCCGGCTCGATCACACGCCGAGGGGTCGTTCCTTCAGCGTCGGTGACCCAGATGCCGCCGCCGCGCTGGAACGCGAGTTGCGAGCCGTCCGGCGACCAGACCGGCGACCGCTCGTCGTTCGACTCCGGCAACAGGAGCCGCGGCCAAGCAGTGGGCGCGTCCAGATCCTCGATGAAGATCCGGGTCGACGCTCCGGTCCGCGCGAAGTACGTCAGGGTCCGCCCGTCCGGCGCCAGCGACGGTCCCGCGTGGATCATGGCGTCGTTGAAGGTGACCCGTGTCGCCTCCCCACCCGAAGCGGGCATGGTGAAGATGTTCAGGTACGACTGAAATAGACTCGCGGCCGCGAAGATGAGGCGGCCCCCATCGGCGGAAATCGTGAGGTCGCCCTTCGGCTCTGCGCGCCCCTCGATGGGAGCGGACGAGATCTGCGTGGACGTGCCGCCATCGGGAGAGATCCGGAAGATCTCCCACGTCCCGTTGTCGGCCGCGTTGCTCGTGTAGAAGAGCGCCTGTCCGTCCGGCGCCCACACGAAGGAGCGGACCGAGCTGACCGTCATCCAGTCATCGAGGTCGTAGGTCGCCTGCTGGGCGGCGAGTTGCGATCCGGCCAGGAGCATGCCGCATCCGAGCACCGCCGCTGTACGAGTACGTCTCACCACCGTCGCCTCCAAGCCTTTTCACATACGATGCGGACGAGCCCCCGAAGGCAACTCATGCCCCCGGAGGCCCGCCGCACCCATTTCGTCAGGACGACTCGCTCTGTGGCGAGCCCTCAGCCGGTTCCGGAGATATTCGGGTTGCCGATACGCTCCACCGTCGGCAGCGGGAAGCAGGTCACGTCGCCGTACGCGCCGCCCACGCTGTCCACCCCGTCCGGATGAATCGACCCCGGCTCACCGAGCCACGGAATCTCGTGGATGGTTCCCTCGAAGCGGAGCATGTCGTTCATGCGGTGCCCGCCCTCGACGAACAGGTCCCGCCGGCGCTCCTCAATGACCAATGCCATCATCTCGTCTTCATCATTCACGTCGACGTAGGTGACCTCGGGGAGGCCGAGTTCGTCACGCCGGTCGTTGATGATGTCGAGGGCGAGCTGGCCTTCGTCCGTCCGCGCATACGCCTCGGCCAGGAAGAGCTGCGCTTCCTTGTAGGACGCGATCGGCATCGGGCTCGACCGCGACGTGTACTTGTCGTGATGCCAGAGCGGCGTCACCTCGTTGTGCCCGAACAGGCCGAGGTTGAAGACGTTCACACGGGGGTCGGGCACGCCGCCGACCTGAGCCTGCGTCGGCCGTCCGTCCACCGGATCGATGGTCAGGTCGTGGAACGTCGACGTGATGGTGCCGTGCGCGTTCTGTACCTCGCTGTTCACCGAGTTGTAGTTGAAGTTGTAGCGGCGAGACGACTCACCACCTCGCGTAGCCACCTTCAGATACCCGTCAGGCACCTGGCTCGCGTCGGCGATCACTCCGGGCCAGTCCTCAAGCACGAGCCTGACCCGTGCCCGGCCGACCAACGCCATGTTGAGGGCGTCGTCATTACCCGACGCCTGCGCCAGGGTGATGGCCTCACCGAACCGGGTTTCCGCACGCTGCAACGTCTGAGTGGGTGTGAGCAACGGTCCGGGCACACCCTCCTCGTCCGGCACCGTCATCTCACAGAAGCCCTCACCCAACCCGACGAGCGCGTATCCTCCGAGCGCCCGCAGCGTGGCCAGGTGGCTCTGGAGGTCGGGGACCTCGGCGAACTCCGGGGTGCTCAGCCGGCGATAGACGTCACTCGCCTGAAACCGCGCCGTATGCAGCGGGGCGTACATGGAGTACGCGGTGTTGCACTCGCCCGTGCTCAGGCGCTGATCGTTCGCCTCGAGCTGACGCCACCCCATGTTCCGCCACCAGGCGTTCCCCGAGGCGTTCATGTACTCGTCCGAGTGGTGCGAAGCACCGCCCGAATACATGGACCATCCGCACTCGAGGGCGGAGATGGCGCTTCGGACCAACAGATCGGCCACCTCCGGGTCGTTCAAGTCGGTCTCGAGCACCTGGCCCGGCAACTCGACCTTGAGAATCTCGTCCATGTCGCACGCGCCGAGCGCAGCCACGGCGACCAGAACGGTGGTCAGGCGCGCCAGCTTCCGCAGGCCGCCGCGAATTCCAGCCCTCATCATATGGACTCCTTCACCGAGTCTCGTGTCATGTCGTTCCACCGACCGCTCGCGCGGCCCTTCATGGCGGGCGCGCATCAGAACGTCACCCGGAGCGTGGTGGAGAAGCGCTTGCTCATCGGCCAAGCCTCCTGGTGCACCGCGCTGATGCCCGGCGTCTGGCCGCCCGTCTGGCTGACGCGCTCCGGATCGATGGACCGGTGCCCGAAGTTCTCCTCGGCTCCCATCCAGATCAGCCAAAGGTTGTCCGCGGACACGGTCAGCGTCAGGCGCGACGCCCCGATGCGATCGGCCCACGCCGCCGGCAACCTGGCCTGAGCGGAAACCGTGCGCAGCTTCGCCCAGTCACCGCTCATGATGCCCGGCTGGGGTCGTCCCTCGGCGCCCATCGTCAGGTAGGACATCAGGATCGGATCGGTCGCCTCGACCGCCGCCCGCGTCTGGAAGAACGAGTGGTGCGCGGAGCGGATGTCACCATTGATCCAGGTGCGGCCCTTGATGAAGTCGACCAGGGCGTGGAGCGTGACGTTCTGGAAGAGCGTGACCGTGCTGCTCGCACTCCCGCTCCACTCCGGGAGCGGCTGCCCCCAGTACACGAGCGGAGCGTCCACGCACGGCACTGCCGCGCCGCCACCCGACGAAAAATCGGTGTCGCCGACACGCGTGCCTCCCTCGCACATCATGTTGATGGCGCGGTTCCGGAGCGGTGCCGTCCGCTCCTCGATGTCCGCGTCCACCACGCGCTTCGCGAAAATGCTCCCGATGGGGAAGCCCGGCACCTGATACTGACCTTCCGTCACATTCTGGATGACGAACGGCTCGGAGCCCAGGCTCACGACCTCGTTCTTGGCCGAGGCCAGCGTGAAGCCGAAGTCGACGCTCACGTCGTCCCCGCGGTACGCCTGCGCGTTCAAGCCGATCTCGATGCCGGAGTTGCGCGTCTCCCCCAGGTTCTGGAACTGGAAGCCCGGGAAGCCGAGCGACGGGAGCACCGGCACGCGGATGAGCGCGTCCTTGGTTCGCTGACGGAAGTAGGTGAACTCCGTGCTGATCCGCTCGTTGAAGAGCGAAAGGTCGAAGCCGAGCTCGATCTCGTCGCCCACCTCGGGCTTGAGGTCCGGGTTTCCGACGTTATCGGGCGCGATGGCCGCCTCGCCCTCGTAGCCGTCGACCGGAGCGTACGTCCGCACGGCGTCGAACACGTCGGGCTGGGTGCCGGCCTGGCCCCACGCACCGCGGAGGCGGAGGGTGCTCAGCCAGTCGAGGTCCGCGAGGAATGCCTCCTCGCTCGCCACCCAGGAGCCGGACAGCTTCGGGTACGTGACGAAGCTGAAGTTCTGACCGAACGCGGAGTTGTCGTCACCCCGCATCGCGCCCGTCAAGAAGAGACGGTTCTTCCAGCCGATCTCCTGCTGCACGTAAAGGCCGAACGAGCGGTTCTCCCAGTACTCCTCGTCTCCCGTGCGCACGGCGCCGGACGACACCGTCTCCAGGATCTCGAGCGGGAACCCTTCGCCCGTGGCGATCGACGCCTCGTGGACGCGCCGGTAGAACTGGGCGCCCGCGGACGTCGTGAGGGTGAAGTCGGACGTCGCGTCGAATGAGGCGCTCGCCCCGTAGTCGATGCTGGAATAGGTCGAGCGCGTATGGCCGACATCGCGTTGTCCGTCGTTGTTGCTCATCCCGCGCTTGCCCCCGGCACGGAACAGCCGGGTATCGCGCAGATTAGAGAAGTCCCCGCCGAACACGACGCGCTGAGTGAACCACTCCGCGGGTGTGTGCGTCACGGTGAGGCCAGCGGTGTTACGGTCGACGTCCTGGTAGCCCTGGACGTCCCCGTCGACGAAGCGCTCCGGCAGGTAGCCGATGTAGCCCCGCATGGGGCCGTCGAGGGCACTGCCCGCGCCGCTCCCCGGCTCACACCCGGGCGACGGGCAGGCCCACAGAACCGCAGTCGTCCAGGCCTGCTGCGGCGAAGCCGTCTGCGCACGGCTCCGGACCGCGCCCAGGCTGAAGTCGAAGCTCAGCTGATCGTTGGGGTTGTAACTGAGGTTGGCGCGACCGCCCATGCGGTTCCGCCAGTTCCAGGAGACGTAGCCTTCCTCACGGTCCCAGTCGGCGGAGAAGTAGTAGCGCAAGGTCCCCGCGCCGCCGCTGATGTCGGCGCCGATGGCCGGCATCTGGCCCGTCCGGAACCAGTTGTACCCGTAGAGGTCGCGCTCGATCTCGAGGATCCTCACCTCGACGACCTCACCCGCGTTGCACTGCAGGCTCGGATCGACGTCGACGGTCTGCGAGACGCCGGTGCAGCGGTAGTACGTCGGCGTGAAGTAGTTCACGGGATCGGGGAGCCAGTTGGCGCCCTGGCGAAGCCGGAGATTGATGGTCGGCTCACCGATGGCGCCCTGCTTGGTGATGATGTTGATGACCCCGTTGGACGCTTCGGTACCGTACAGGGTGGCAGCCGCCGGACCCTTGATCACCTCGATACTCTCGATGTTCTCCGGGGGGATGTCGTTCATGGGCGAGGGCGCGCCGTCGGTGAACGCCACCGTCCCGATGCCGGGTGCCTCGTTACCGCCGCTCACGCGCACTCCGTCGACATACACGAGGGGAGCCGCGCCCAGTGAGATGCTGGACACGCCACGGATCCGCTGGATGCCACCGGAGCCGACCTCGCCGCCGGACGCCATGATGCGGACACCGGGCACGTTGGTGCTGAGCATATCCGTCACGTTCGTGACCGGGGTGATCGCCTGGATCTCGGCGGCCGAGACGCGCCCGACGACGTTGCCGAGGGCCCTGCTCTGCTGACCGCCCGCGGTGCCGGTCACGACCAACGCGTCGAGCGCGATGGCGGTTTCGTCCAGTCGGATCTCGACATTGACCGTCTCACCCGCCGTGACGGTGACCTGCCGCTCCTGGGCTCCGAACCCCAGCGTTTCGACCCGGATGGTGTGCTCGCCGGCCGGGACGTTCAGGAGAATGAACTGGCCGCCGTTGTTCGTGAGTCCTCCGAGGCCGGTACCGGGAATCGATACCTGGGCTCCGACCAGCGGACGGGCCGTCTCGGACGCGACCGTGCCGCGGACGGTACCCGTCGCCTGGGCCTCGACGGAGGTCGCGGCGAAGACGAGCGCGAGGGCGGCGACCGCCGCTCCGCTCGTCAGGCGTTGCAATACAGTCGGGGGTTTCATGGGCTCACCTCACGATAGGTTCGGGCTCGACAAGTCCAAACTTCAAACGACGTCCTCCGCATCGGCGCCTCCTGTTGTGGCCGCGAGGGGGCGGGATCGGCCACGGGATTGTGTAACGAACTGTGTTCTAAGGGTCGGGCGAGCCGCACGCAAGGGCGCCCCCGGATCGGGAGCGCCCTACGTAGCGCGTAAGCTTCGAGTCACGGCGCGCAGCCTGGTCGCCATCCAACGGTGACGTCGCGGGTCAGTCGTCCGAAATCGTCGGCAAACGCACCGGTGAGAGCGGCGCGGGGCGCGCTCCGGGGGTGTAGACGTCGTTCTCCAGCTGAGTGAGATCGCCCGAGATGAGAGCGTTCAGCGCCTCGATGGCGGCCCGCGTCCGCTCACCGGCCAGATCGATCTGCCAGTCCTGGTCTTCCGTGGGCGGGTCGTAGATTCCCTCGACCGCCGAGCCGAGCCCGCCTCCGGGCCTCCCCTCGTTCAGCTGCTCCACCACTTCGGCCAGTCGCGAGCTCACGGCCTCGGCCCGCCCCTGCAGGTCGCCGGCCTCCGGGCCGCCGTGCTCGAGCGCGGCCTCCACGGCTCCGACCCGCGACTCGACCTGCTCGGCGGCCTCGTCGGCTCGGTGCGCCAGAACGTTCAGGTCGTGCAGGCGACTCAGCGCCTCCTGCCGCTGGGCCAGCACAGCCATGGTCGTTTCGACACGTGGGTCCATACGAACCGCCACCTCGGTGGTGACGGTCTGCCCGGCCGCGATGAGCCGCACGCCGAAGTCGCCCGGAAGCACCGGCACACCCGACCCCGCCTCCTCCTCGTCCTCCGCGAGCATGCGGAAGTCCCACACCGCCTGTTGGATGCCGGCCTCGCCGGGGCCCTCCAGCACGCGGATGACGTCGCCACCGGCATCGAGGACCTCGAGGCGGACATCGTCCTCCTGGTCCTCCGCGAGCCAGTACCGGATGCGCACGCCGTCGGGCGGATTCTCACCGTAGAACTCGGCAGGGTGGAACCAGGGCCCCGGCGCCAGCACCCACATGGTGCCCCGCTGTCCCTCGAACAGCGCGGCGGGGCGCTCCAGCACGTTCTCGCGGGCGATCTGCTCGAGGGGACCCACGTCGTCGAGCACCCAGATGCTCCGCCCGTGCGTTCCGATGACGAGGTCGTTGTCCCGGGAATGGATCCGCATGTCGTCCACGGGCACCGTCGGAAAGTCGCCGGTGAGCCTCACCCACCGCTGGCCGGCATCGATGGAGAAGTAGAGGCCCACCTCGTTCCCCACGAAGATCAGCTCGGGGGTGTCCGGGTGCTCACGCACGGCGTTGACCGACGCGTCCGCCGGAAGCCCATTCGTGATCGACCGCCAGCTCTGACCGTAATCGTCGCTCACGACTACGTACGGGCGGTAGTCGTCGTTCCGGTGACCGTCGAACGCCAGGTACACCCGCCCGGGCACGTGATGGGACGGCTCGATGCCGCTCACGGTCATACCGTGCACCAGGCCCGGTACCTCGTTGGTGCGGTCCGTCCAGGCCGCGCCGTCGTCGCGGCTCGCCCAGAACTTCCCATCGTCGGTTCCGGCATACAGGACGCGGGCGTCCAACGGCGACTCGCCGATCTCCGTGATCACGCCGTAGTGGCTCGTCCCGTCGTTCCGCGACAGGGTGCTGTCGGTCACGGCCATCCCCATGATGGCCAGCGTGTCCCGGTCGACCTGGCGGGTGAGATCCGGGCTCGCCTCCTCCCACGTCATCCCCCGATCGCGGGTGCGGAGCAGGTGGTTCGCGCCGGCATAGAGCGTTCTCGCGTCGTGCCGGGACAGATGGAGCGGCGTATTCCAGTGCCACCGATACTCCCGCTCCATGGACTCGAGCGGGCGAGCCGTGGGCTGCAGGCGCGCTGTCTCTCCCGTGTTCTGATGGAAGCGGCCGAACCGGCCGTTCTGCGACTCGCTGTAGACGACGTCCGAATTCGTCGGATCGATGAGGGTCCAGAAGCCATCGCCCCCCCAGACCCGGTGCCAGTCCTTGTTGCTCGGCCCCCCGCTCGAGATCCGGCCGGCGTCCGTCAGCGTCCGGCTCGGCCCGCACCAGGAGTTGTTGTCCTGCAGTCCGCCGCAGATCCAATAGGGGTCGCGATTGTCCACGTCGAGCTGGTAGAACTGACCCGTCGCGAGATTGTGGTGGTGGATCCAGTGCCGCCCGCCGTCACGGGTCGAGGCCACGCCGCCATCGGTCCCGAGCAGCGCATGGTCCGAGTCGTTCGGGTCGATCCAGATGGCGTGGTGGTCGAGGTGGACGCCGTCGGCCGCGTCTCCTTCCCACCAGCTTCGTCCGCCGTCGTCGGAGATGGAGAGGGTGACGCCCCCCAGATAGATACGCTCGGGGTTGTTCGGGTCGATGCGCACGATGGAGAAGTACATCGGGCGAGGATTGCGCGTGCTCACGCGCTCCCAGCTGTTCCCGCGGTCGTTCGAGCGGTACAGCCCGCGCCCCTCCGGGTCGGACTCCACGATGGCGTAGAGAAGCCGGCCGTCACGCCGGTAGATGTCCAACCCGATCCGGCCCTTGTCGCCCTCGGGCAGACCCTCGGTGAGCTCCTCCCAGCGCTCGCCGCCGTCCAACGTCCGATAGATGCCGCTCCCGTCGCCGTCGGCGCTGTAACCCCAGGGCGTGCGCTGCCTCTGGTACATGGCCGCGAATAAGGTGTTGGGGTCGTTCCGGTCCATGACCAGATCGATGGCTCCGGTATGCTCGTCGATGTGCAGGACACGCTCCCAGCTCTCCCCACCGTCGGTGGTGCGGAACACGCCGCGCTCCTCATTCGGCCCCCACAGATGCCCCATGGAGGCCACGTAGACGACGTCCGGGTTCGTCGGGTGGATGACGATGCGCCCGGTGTGCCTGGTGTCCGCGAGGCCGACGGCCTCCCATGTGCGACCCGCGTCGAGCGACTTGAAGACGCCCGCCCCGTATGGGGACGACTGCCGGTTCTGCGGCTCGCCGGTGCCGACCCAGACCACGTTCGGGTTGGACGGCGCCACGGTGACTGCCCCGATGGACGCCGTCGGCTGGTCGTCGAACAGCGGGGTCCAGGACCGGCCGTGGTTGTCCGTCCGCCACAGCCCGCCACTGGCGAAGCCCGCGTAGAAGACGTTCGTGTTGCTCTCGACGACCGCGAGATCCGAGAGCCGCCCACCCATCACCGCCGGCCCGATCTCCCTCAGGTCGAGCTGCGAGACCGCGGCCTCCAGCGCCGGGTCCTGACCGAACACCGGAAGCGGAGCCGCCAGCAGTGCCCAGCTACAGAGGAGCACCCCGAGCATACCCGTTACCTCGTGTCTCCCTCGTGCGGCACCGTTTCCGATCTGCTTCATCGTGGAATCTCCTTCGTGTCGTCGTTTGGTCGAACGTCCGCCGGTCCGGCGCCCCGCGCCCAGCCCTACGGCCAGGGCAGCGGAATGCCGATGACGCCCGTGCGGAGCGTGGGAACCTCACCCAGCGTCAGGTAGCGGGAGATCTCGCCCACCGCCCGGCGCACGTGCGCCCAGTCCGCCGCGTCGCCGGCACGCCCGGCCCCCGCCTGTGTGGCGGTGCCCGCGGGCCCTTCGAGGCTCGCCGCGAGCATCTCGAGTCGGAGCGTGGCGCCGTCCCGCACGGCGTCGGTCGCCTGTTCGTCCGTAGCGAGCGCGAAGAGCCCGTCGAGGACGGCGCGCTCCGCCGCCCGCCGGTAGGCCCCGGTCATTCCCTCCCGGCTTCCCGAAGCACCCCACGTCCCTTCCACGATGGCTCCCAGCACCTCGTCGAGCGACGGAAGGCTCGCATCGCGGGCGTGGAACATGACCAGGCGGGCCATGCGCTCACGATGGAGCAGGTTGTCCACCGTCTCCTGGGCGAAGCTCCTGGCCACGGCCAGGGGGTCGAACGCGGTGCCGGAAGGCGACTCGATCCAGGTGGCGTGCGAGCCTACGGAAGGCGGAAGCGCCACCCCGGCGGGGTTGATCCAGCCGGCCGGCTCGCCGTACCCGGGCGGGGTCGGCGGGATGATCGGCGGGATGTGCTCGGGCACCGCGAGCTCCTCGGGCGAGAGCACCCGTACCACAGTCTGGAGAGCTCGCCGCTGCTCGTCGGCCGGGATAACCCGCGTGGGGGTCTGGCCATCGCCGCGCAACGTGTACGTGTAGTGCATGCCACCGACGTATTTCACCAACCCCTCCATGACGTAGCGATGGTGGAGGTAGACGTGCGCGAAGCGCTGGTTGAGCCAGGAGAGCGGCTCACCAGGTCGAATGGCGTTCTCGTCGAAATGCCGGAGCAGCTCGCGTCGCACGCGGAGCGCGCGGTCGGTGGCGTCGAACAGAGTGGGTCCGGTGACCCAGCGGGTGACTTCCGGATAGGAGCCCGAAATGTCTCCGTCGGACGTCGAGAGGTGGCCGCGGTCGAGCGCCTCCTGCACGATCTCGGAGAGACCCTCGGCCTCCGCCTCGGCCGTGGGGTACCAGGTGTAGGCGTAGCGAACGCTGAGGGTGTCACTCCATCCACCGCTGTTGCGGTACGCGTCGGAGATGTCCAGCCGCCCCTGCGCGTCGGCCTCGATGAGCGCGAAGGGGTAGTCCATCACCGAGCTCCGCCCCTGCGCCGTCGCGATGAAGTTGTGCGGGAAGCCGAGCGTGTGTCCGACCTCGTGGGCGGACAGCTGCCGCCGTCGCGCCATCGTGAACTCCTCGGCGGTGAGCTGCGGCGTCACGCCGGTCGCCTCGTAAACGGGCATGAGCCCCATGTAGATGTTGAAGTCGGTGTGCGAGCGGTGCGAATCCATGCGCGGCATGCCGACGAGCAGCTCGCCGGTGCGCGGATCCCTTCGCCCCCCGCCCGTCGACGGGCCGGGGTTGCTGCGGTGCACGAACTGGATGACCGAGTAGCGGGCGTCCATCGGGTCGGCCCCCTCGGGCATGTCCTGAACCTGGATGGCGTTTCGCCACCCGGCCGCCTCGAAGATCTCGTTCCACCACAGCGTCCCCTCCCGATGCGCGGTCCGGAACGGCTCGGGCGTGCCCGGATCGATATGCAGCACGATGGGGTTCACCGGCTCGACCAGCTCCCCGCGCATATAGGCGGCCGGGTCCGACGGCTCGAGACGCCAACGGGACGTATACCGGGCCCGGTAGTCTCCGTCGAAGCTCTCGTTGTAGTCCTGCAGCACCGTGGACGAGTTGCCCGTCCGCGGGTCGAACGGACGACCCGGCATCGGCTCCTCCGGCAGCCTCATGAACGTATGGTGCTGCTCGAACGTGATGAGACGGCTGTCCGGAGAATGCCGCCTGAGCTCCGCGTGCAGCGGATCACCCGCGAAGGTGAGGATCGTGCGAATCTCGGTGTTCAGCGGGAACGCCGCGGTCCCCGTCACGTCGACGTAGCTCTTGTCGCGCTCCAGCTGGAGCTGTCCGAAGCCGGCGTCGCGAACGGTCCCGCGGACGTCGACGAGGTCGCTCAGCAGGAAGTCCGTGGCGTCCACGACCAGCCTGCCACCCTCGCTCTCCACGATCTCCATGGACGCCATCACGGCGTCGGGAAACGCACGCCCGACGGCCGCGCGATGCTCGGGGTCGTCGGAGGTCGACATCATGGTCGTGTTGCGACGCACCATGACCACCCGGGGTCCGTGACGCTGGAACTGGACGACCGCTTCGTCGCCACCCGCACCCACATCGAGTCCGAAGGTCCGGGCCGAGCCGAGGCCCGTCCCCAGGGCGTTCATGTAGAGCACGTCCTGGTCGAGCACGGGAATCTGGAGGTGGACCCCCCCGGTCTCCGCATCGATGGTCACCGGCATGAACGGAGCTTGCGCGTCAACCGTAACGGGAACCGTGCCCAGCCCGACCGCGACCAGCAGCCACGCGAGGCCCGGGAGTCCGAACCATCCGTGCCGCGTCTTCGCAGGCCAGCGCGTACCCTGTTTCGTCATTGCCGCGTTCTCCTTGGTGGGTGGCGAGCCCCCGAGTGGAGGCCGCTCGTCCTTCTGGGCGACAGGGTACGGCGGTGGAACGGGACCCGTCAAATACGGGTCGGGGCGCCGGCGTGGCGGGCAGCGCGAGAGAGCGGCCCCTACCAGATCTTGAATCGAAGCGACAGGGTACGCCCCGGCTGCGGCAGCCCACACTGGTCGAAGACGGCCGCGTCCCCGACGTTCGCCATCGAAAGTGACCCCTCTCCTCCTCCGAAGCCCCCGAAGCCGGGGAGTCCGAAGGCGCGCCTGAGCCCCAGGTCCAGCCGTGGGCTCGTGTCGAACGACTCGAGTCCCCCGATCTCCGGGTTCTGGCACAGCTGGCTCCCCACGACGGACATATCCGCAGAGGCCACGACATCGAGGATGACGCTCCGCTGCACGCCGAGCTTCGCCGTGAACGCCGGCTCATACTCGAGCTCGACCGCGGTCCCGTCGGCGTCGCGCCCGGTCACGTCCTGGACCGTCAGGTCGCCCGACAGGACCGCTCCATGGAAGCGCGTGTTGGCCAACAGCTCGAGACCGGTGCTGTGCACCGCGTCCTGGTTCACACGCTGGAAGCGGCTCCCCTCGGGGGTCTCGATCGAGGTCCGGACGATCCCGTCCTGGAGTCGCTGATGGAAGCCGACCAGCTGGACGCTGCCGCTCCGGCCCTCGACCGTGATGCCCGCCTCGCCCGCGATCATGACCTCGGGGCGCAGCCCCGGGTTTGGCTCGAATCGGCCCAGCGCGCCCGAATAGAGCTCGCGGAGCGCGGGGAAGCGGGTGCGGCGGCTGACCGAGGCGTGGTACGACACGTTGCCGCCTTCCGAGAGAGAGGCGAGACCCAGCCGCGCCCCCCAGTCCCAGAGCCGATCGAGCGCCGGCTTGTCGCCCGACTCCGGGGTATCGGAGCCGTCGGCTGCGACCCCCAGCGTCATCCGCGTCGTTCCGAGGCCGGGGACGCCGAGAAATCCGTCGAAGCGCTGCTCGACCTCTCCTCCGAGGCTCCAGAGGCGCTGGGAGTAGGCCAACTCCGGTCCGTCGCCGATGACCTCTTCGTGGTCCACGTCCGCGAACGTCAGCGCGGCGCGGAGCTCGGTGCGGTCCGTCACCCCGGCGTCGCCCATCAACCGGAGGGTCAGCGTGCGGTCGTCTCCGAGCTCCGTGTCCACCACCTGGTCGAAGGCTTGCGTGGCGAACGCGTCGATCTCGGTTCGTCCCAGATCGAGACCCAACGACGCCTCGAGGTCGGCGAGGCCGAGCGCCGTGTCATGGAAGCCCGTCCCGCCCGACACGGCCACGATGGTCCGGCGCTGATAGGGATAGCGCCACAGGCGAGGGTCATCGACGTGGGCCTCGGGCGGGACGCCCCGCTCCGCCTGGAAGCCCGATCCGACGGCCGACAGCCACGGGCCGTCCTCGCTCCGGTAGCGCGCCGACGCGAAGGCATCGAGCCGCTGCACGTCGGAGTTCAGCCGGAGGCGGCCATCCGCGCTCAGGAGGCCGGGATCGAGGCTCGGATCTCCCAGGCCACCCGGGAGGGTCACGCCTTCGTGATCCTGGAAGCCAAAGCCGGCCCTTAACTCCCAGGCGCCGTCGTCGGTCTCCATCGAAGTGCCGCCGGTCGCGGCCACGGACGTGCCCCCCGTCTGGTCCATCCCTAGGTGCGCCGTGAGCGGCTCGGGTCGCGCATAGCTGTCGGACCCGCGCGCGATGTCGATCTCGACCGCGCCACCCAGAACGTTCGGGCCGTGCAGAATGGTGGAGAGCCCGCGGACGAGGCGAATGCGCCGGGCCGCGGTGAGGGGGATCACGGAAAGGTCGGTGCGGGCGTCCCAGCCGAGCGTGAGGGGGACGCCATCGACGATGACCGCGACCTGCCGGTCCTCCGCGCCGCGGAGCGCCGGCTGGGCCTCACCACGGGAGTTGGTGCGGATGGTGATGAGCGGCATGGCCCGGAGCGCCTCTTCCAACGTCGGCGCAGGCCGCAGCGACACCGAGTCCAGGTCGAAGTCCACGGTGCTCGACCCACCCGCGGTGGTGCTCGGTCGCGCCACGTCGATGGTGATGCCCTGGAGGTCGTAGCGGGCGATGGAGTCGGCCCGCACGGAATCGGCCCGGATGGAGTCGCCCGGCTCCTGCGCCTGCGCCAGGCCGGCGGCCCCCACCAACAGGGCCAGCGCCACCAACGTGGCGGCCAAACGGTGCATTCGGGCAGCCGCGCGCATCAGGGTCCTCATGCTCATCGGTCGTGGATCCACTCAGAAAGACGCCGACTCAGAAGAACACCGGCTCCTTGTACGCCCCGAAAACCTGCTCCATGGCGTGCCGGATCTCGTACAGCGTGCACTCGGCCCGTGCGCAGTCGAGAATGAACGGCACGACGTTCGAACCGTCGCGCGCGGCGCCCTCGAGCGCGGTGAGCGTGGCTTCGACCTTGGCGTCGTCACGGCGCTCCCGCATCTCCTTCATGCGCGCCACCTGCCGGCCCTCGACCTCCGAGTCGATCTTGAGGGTGTCGATCTCGATGGACCCGGACCCCTCGGTGAAGTGGTTCACGCCGACGATCACACGCTCGGCGGACTCGATGTCGCGCTGCTGACGCATGGCCGACTCGGCGATCTCGCGCTGGAACCAGCCGTTCTCGATGCCCGGCACGACACCGCCCATCCCGTCGATCTCGTCGAACAGCTCCAGGGCCTCGCGCTCGAGGTCGTCCGTGAGCGCCTCCACGTAGTACGAGCCGGCGAGCGGATCGATGGTGTTCGGCACACCCGACTCGTGGGCCAGGATCTGCTGCGTACGGAGCGCGATCCGGACCGCCTTCTCGGTGGGGAGCGAGAGCGTCTCGTCCATCGAGTTCGTGTGCAGCGACTGGGTGCCGCCGAGCGCCGCGGCCATCGCCTGGTAGGCGACGCGCACGATGTTGTTCTCGGGCTGCTGGGCGGTCAGGCTCACGCCGGCCGTCTGGGCGTGGGTCCGCAGTCGCCACGACTCGGGGTTCTTGGCGCCGTACTTCTCCTTCATGCCGCGCGCCCAGATACGGCGGGCGGCCCGGAACTTCGCGATCTCCTCGAAGAAGTCGTTGTGGACGTCGAAGAAGAACGAGAGACGGGGCGCGAACGAGTCCACGTCGAGCCCGCGCGCGATCCCCCGCTCCACGTACTCGAAGCCGTTCCGGAGCGTGAACGCGAGCTCCTGGCCCGCGGTCGCGCCCGCCTCGCGGATGTGGTATCCGGAGATGGAGATCGGGTTGTACTTGGGCGCGTTCTCGCTGCACCAGTCGAACATGTCGACGATCAGGCGGATGGCCGGCTCCGGCGGGAACACCCACGCGTGCTGCGCCTGATATTCCTTGAGGATGTCGTTCTGGACCGTGCCGCGCAGCTTGTCCGCGGATATGCCTTGCCGCTCGGCGGCCACGACGTAGAAGCAGAACAGGATGATCGCCGGGCCGTTGATGGTCATCGACACCGAGACCTGGTCGAGCGGGATCCCGTCGAACAGCGCCTCCATGTCCATGAGCGACGAGATGGCCACGCCACAGACGCCGACCTCGCCCAGCGAGCGGGGATGGTCGGAGTCGTACCCCATCAGCGTCGGGAAGTCGAACGCGACGGAGAGGCCGGTCTGGCCGTTCGCGAGGAGGTACTTGTAGCGCTCGTTGGTCTCCTCGGCACTGGCGAAGCCCGCGAACTGCCGCATGGTCCAGAGACGCGTGCGGTACATGCTCGTATACGGCCCACGCGTGAACGGGTATTCGCCCGGAAAACCGATCCGCTCCTCGTAGTCGTCCCCGGAGAAGTCGAGCGGCGTGTAGACGGGCTTCACTTCCTTGCCGGAGAGGCTGAGGAAGGAGTCGTCACGGCTCGGCATCGCCTCGAACACGGTCTGCCACTCGGCGAGGCGGCCCTTCAGCTCGGCGAGCTCGCTCTCACGACGACGGACCAGGTCTTCGAGCTCGGCCCGGCTGGTCACGTCCTTCTCGATGATCGACATACCTTCTCCTGACGGATCGCTGTGGACGGGGCGCGCATCCCCTTCTCGTGCTACGTCCCGACTCGAAAGATGTTCGAAGCGGCGCCGCGGTTCAACGAAGCAACCCTTCGATGATCTGCTTGGCCACCGAGTACGGAGTGGCGTCGCTGGTACGGATTCGCTCGACGCCCCGGTCGAGGAGCTCCGTCGTCTCGTCGCGGCCCCAGGCGATGCGCTTGATCTCGCGGTTCACGACGTCCTGGACCCGGCCGCGAGCCCGGGCGCGTCGGCGCCCCTCGAGCTGGCCGCTCTCGACGAGCCAGGCCCGGTGCTTCTCCACCGTCTCCAGCAGCTCGTCCACGCCCTCGCCGGATTGCGCCGTCGTGGGCAGGACCGGGATCGTCCAGGCGCCGTCGTCCGGCTTCGGCGACGTGCTCCGCTCCTTCTTCATGACCCGGCCGAGGTCGACGCCGTGGTGGGCGGGCACGTCCTTCATAGCGCTCCCGGCCTTCAGGTGCATGGCCTGGCGGATCTCCTTGACGAGTCGGTCCGCGCCCGGACGATCCGCCTTGTTCACGACGAAGATGTCCGCGATTTCCATGAGGCCGGCCTTCATGGCCTGGATCGCGTCGCCCGATTCGGGTACGAGCACGACCACGACCGTGTCGGCCGCCGCCGTGATCTCGAGCTCCGTCTGACCGACGCCGACGGTTTCGACGAGGATCCGGTCGAACCGGTAGGCGTCCATCAGGTCGAGGACTTCCTTGGTCGTGGTGGCGAGCCCCCCGAGCGATCCTCGCGTGGCCATCGACCGGATGAAGATCCCGGGGTCGGTGGCGAGGTCGTTCATACGGATACGGTCGCCCAGGAGGGCCCCGCCGGAGTACGGGGAGGTCGGGTCGACGGCCACCACGCCTACGGTCTCCTCCCTCGCCCGGTAGCGGGTCGCTGCCGCGGCGACCAGGCTCGACTTCCCCGCCCCGGGAGGACCCGTGACGCCGACCCGGGCCGTCTCCGGACCGGTCTTGAGCAGCTCGTGCAGCAGCTCCTGGAAGCCGGGACGTTCGTCCTCGACCATCGAGATGGCGCGGGCGAGGGCGACCGGCTTTTTCTCCCGGAAGCGCTCGAGCAGGCTGGCGTGCTCCGGAGGGAGGTCTCCGGTGAGGGGCGGCATTTCAGTCATGGGCTCTGGAGCATGGGGCGACGTTGGGCGCAAAATCCTACCAAGGGCGGGCTGGCTCGCACACCCCGCCGCTTCAACGCCACTCGTCGGTGCGCACGCCACGAGCGTGTCGCAGCGGATTCTCCAGGAGGTGCGTGGGGATGAACAGCACGACGACGAACATCACGAGGGCGAGGGAGAGCCCTGCCCCGAGCAGCCACCAGCTCCTGAGCGCGATGAACAGGACCGAGGTGATGACCGCGGTGGCGGTCGCGAAGATGCTGAGGAGGAGGCGACGGGCCTGGAGGTGCAGGAAACGCTCCTGCGACTGCACGTCGCGGGGATGGACCCGCACCCGCAGCTCCTCCCGCTCGGCCCGCGTGACGAGGTCGCGGACGGACCGGAGCGCCTGCTGCGCCTCGTCGATCACGCCGCGGGCGATCTGCGCCGGCTGCTGACCCGTCGACCGGAGTAGTTCTGCCTTGTGCTTCCGGACGACCTCCCGGATGAACGACAGTCCATCGAAGTTGGGGTCGTAGACGAAGGCCAGCCCCTCGATGAGGGCGGCCGTCCGGAAGAAGTAGACGAGCTCCTGGGGCAGCACGAGCGGCCACGTGTAGAACGTGTCGAGGAACTCCGTGACGATTTCCTCGACGATCCTATCCCGGGTCGTGGACTTCGCCCGCTCCACGATCCGTAGGATCTCGGTCGCGGCTTCCCGGATCTCCCCGCGAGAGACTTCGGGGCTGATCATCCCCAGCCGGTACATCTCGTTGATGACCCCGTCGATGTCCTCTCGCCCGACCGCCAGCGCCGAGCTCAGGATCGACTCGCGCGTCCATTTGGGCACCTCGAGGACCGCGCCCCAGTCCAGCAGGACGAGCGTCCCGTCGTCCTGGACCAACAGGTTGCCCGGGTGCGGATCCGCATGCATGAACCCGTCGACCATCATCATGCGTAGATAGACCCCCGTGAGCGTCTCCATGACGTCTCGGAACGAGAGTCGGCCCGCCTCGAAGAGGGGGTGCAAACGGTCGATCTTCGTCCCGACCACGTGCTCCATGACGAGGACGCGGCGCCGGGTCATGTGCTCGACCACGGCCGGAACGCGCACCCGGCGATCGGAAGCGAAGACCCTCCGGAAGCGGGCCATGTTCGACGCCTCGTCCCGGAAGTCCAT
Organism: Gemmatimonadota bacterium; assembly: GCA_040904945.1. Lineage (GTDB taxonomy): Bacteria > Gemmatimonadota > Gemmatimonadetes > Longimicrobiales > Gaopeijiaceae > JAWLHJ01. Next base: position 20,206 of record JBBDSM010000069.1, on the reverse strand, counting down.
CTCCGAACGGACCCGCACCGAGAACTCCCGTACCACGTTGGTGAGCGCCCGCACGTGGTGGTTCGGAAAGAGGATGTTCAACGAGAAGAGGAGCCGGAACGAGATGTCGATGTCGAGCGCAATCGCGGCCTCGACGCCCGGGCGGAGCACCTTGACCACGACATCGTTGCCATCCAGGCGGGCGCGGTGGACCTGGCCCAGGCTCGCGGCCGCGATGGGCTCGTCGTGGAAGGCCTCGAAGACCTCCGGCACCGGCGCCCCGAACTCCTTCTCGATCACGGCCCGGATCTCCGCCACCGGATCGGCGGGAACCTGGTCCTGAAGCCGGCCGATGGACGACAGATACGGCTCCGGGAGGATGTCGGCCCGGGCGCTCAGCAGCTGTGCCAGCTTGACGAACGTCGGGCCGAGGGTGGCGAGGCGTGCCGAGAGCCTGTCGGCGCGTCGGGCGTGATGCTCCGCGGACCGGGCAGCCGGGCGGCCGATGAGGATCCAGCGGCGTCGGTCGCGCAGGAACGCCAGCGCGAACGGCAGCAGGCTGTAGAGGACCGAGATCGACCGGCTGATCCGTTTCACGTCACCACCGGCTCACAGGAGGAGCCCACTCGCGAGGCTGAGCAGGAAGAGGAAGCCGAAGAGGTCGGTGAACGGTGTCACGAACATCGACGAGCCGACCGCCGGATCGACACCCAGCCGGTTCATCACCGACGGCACGAACGATCCGAGGAAACCCGCGATCACGAGGTTCCCCCACATGGCCAGGAGCACGACGACACCGAGGACGGGATCGCCACCGACGATGGTCGCGAGGACCGCCACCACGCCTCCGATGATCCCCCCGTTCACCGCGCCGACCGCGAGCTCGCGCCCGACCATCGAGGCGAGCTCGCGGACCGGCTCAACCCCTCCGTCGAGGGAGATCGTCCGCACCGTCACGGCCAACGCCTGGGTACCGGCATTCCCGCCGAGTCCGGCCACGATGGGCATGATCGCCGCCAGGATCACGACGTTCTGGATCGTGTCGGAGAACAAGTAGACGACGAACGACGCCGTCGCGGCCGTGAGCAGGTTCACGAACAGCCATGGGATGCGGGCTCTCACCGACTCGAGCCACGTATACCGGAGAGCGTTCTGGTCGCCACCGACGCCGGCCATGAGGAAGATGTCCTCGGTCTGCTCGGCCTCGATGACGTCGATCACGTCGTCGAAGGTGATACGCCCCAGGAGCACCCCCGTCGAATCGACCACGGCGATGGACGCGAGGTTGTAGCGACCGATGAGACGGCCGACGTCCTCCTGATCCATCGTGGGGAGGACGGTCGCGACCGGCGCCTCCACCATGCCGTCGATCTCCTGGTCCGGATCGGCGATCACGAGGTCGTCGAGCCCCACGGTGCCGCGCAGCCGACGCGCTCCGTCCACGACGAAGACGGTGTAGAAGTCCTCGACCTCGCGTCCCTGGAGGCGCACCTGCTCGAGGGCCTCCCCTGCCGTGAGCTTGGCCTGCACCGCGACGAGCTCCGTCGTCATGAGCCCGCCGGCACTCTCCTCCTCGTGCTCGAGCAGGCCGCGGAAGCTCACGTCGTCGGGAAGTCCGTCGAGAACCCGCTGCTGCTCCTCGGGCTCCAGCTCGCCGATCAGGTCTGCCGCGTCGTCGTCGGCCAGCTCCAACAGGAGCTCGGCGCGCTTGGCCGGGAGAAGGGCCGCGAGCAGCTCGGCCCGGTCGTCGCCGGCGTCCATCTCCGCCAGCGTCTCGGACGCGAGCTCGGCGGGAAGCAGCGAGACGAAGCCGATGCGCTCGGCTTCGTCCATGCCCTCCACGAGGTCCGCGATGTCCGACGGATGGAGGGGCGCCGCCAATTCACGCGCACGGTCGAACGTGCCGGACCTGATCAGGTCCTCGAGCTGCTCCCGGAGCGCGTCGAGGTCGAGCTCCTGCTCGGAGGAGGTCACGCGGCGCCGTCCTCGGTCAGCTCCGCCACGATCCGCTCCTGCAGGATGAACATGGGGCTGTCGTAACGGTCCTCGCCCTCGGGATGATCGTGGCCGAGCACGTGGAGCGTCCCGTGCACCGCCAACCGCACGAGCTCCTGGTCGACCGGGACCCCGAGCTCCTCGGCCTGGCGACGCGCCTGATCGACGCCCAGGTAGACGTCTCCGACGCGCTCGGCGTCTTCACCGAGCGTGAACGCGATCACATCGGTGGGACGGTCGTGACCCAGGAAGCGGCGATTCAGCTCCCGGAGGTCGTCGTCCCCGAGGAGCGCCAGCGAGATCTCGATCACCTCACCCCCCTCTCGGGCGACCGTGTGCCGCACCGCTTCCTCCAGCACCTCGGCGTCGACGTTGGCGTAATCGCCGACCTCGACCAGCACGGTCATCCCCGGGCCCGCGGCTGCACGGCCTGGTCCGACCCGACCTCGGCCTCTTCGAGCTGGTCGGCCTCGGGATCCTCCCCAGGAGTCGGCCCTTCGGTGTCCGCTGCCGGAGCGGTGTCGCCCGCCGCGGGCGCGGCGTCGGTCAGGTGCTTCGTGGCCGGATACTCGATACGCCGGTGGGTCACACCGCCCAGGATCTTGACGAACTGCTCCTTCGACCGGGCGATCTCGGCCATGGTGAGCGGCGCGTCATCGAGCTGTCCGTCGGCGATCTTGGAAGCCACGATCGACTCGATGAGGTTCTGCACCCGCTCGGTGGTCGGCTCGCGCATGGCGCGCGTCGCCGACTCGCAGGAGTCCGCGAGCATGACGATCGCGGTCTCCCTGGTGCGGGGCCTGGGTCCCGGATACGAGTAGCGCGCGAGGTCGAGATCCCCATCGGTCTCCTCGAGCGCCTTCTCGTAGAAGAAGCCGATTTTCTGCGTGCCGTGGTGCTCCAGGATGAAGTCGACCACGACGTCCGGCACGTTGGCCTCGCGGGCGAGTCTCACACCCTCCGTCACGTGCTCGCGCACGATGGTCGCCGACGTCTCCGGCTTGAGCTTGTCGTGCGGGTTCCGTGCGTCCGGCTGGTTTTCGACGAAATAGTGGGGCTTCAACATCTTCCCGACGTCGTGGTACAGTACGCCGACCCGGCAGAGGAGCCCGTTCGCTCCGATCTCCGACGCCGCGGCCTCGGCCAGGTTCGCCACGTTGATCGTGTGGGCGTACGTCCCGGGAGCCTCCATCGAGAGACGCCTCAGGAGGGGGCGGGTGGGATCGGCCCACTCGAGGAGCGTCTGGTCGGTGGTGATGCCCGTGAAGAGCTCGAACACCCACAGGAACCCCATGGCCAGCAGCGCCGACACGGTCGCGTTGCCGGCGAAGACCGCGCTGCCCCTCAGCGCGTCGGTGACGTCGCCGCCGACCGCGAACGCGTGGGACAGGAGCACCACTCCGGCGGCCAGCGCGATGATGGAGATCGAAACCCAGGTCTCCGATCGACGCCGCACGGCGCGCACACTCATGGCGGCCGCCGAGCCTCCGGCGACCAGCGCGAGCACGGTTCCGTACTCCGAAAACGGAGCAAGCGTGCCCGTTACCGCCGCGAGCACGAGGACGAGGAAAAGCGACATGCGGGTGTCCCAGAGCACCGCCACCGGGAGCGCGACGAAAGCGATGGGCAGCCATTCCACCGCCAAACCACCTCGATCGATGACGATGCCCGCGCCGAAGTAGGTGGCCACCAGCAGCGCGATCAGAAGCAGCCAGCGAAAGTTCGCGTACACCTCCGGCCGGTTGAACAGCAGGAGCAACCCGAAGATCGACAGTAGAACGGTATTGAGGAGCCACGATCCGAAAACGGCGCTCAGCGCCGCCCCTTCGCGCTCGAGGAGCCCCGTCGCCCGGAGCTCCTCCTCGTAGGCCTCGAGCCGCTCAAGCGCCTCGGGGCCGATGGGGTCCGCCTGCCGCACGATCGCCTGGCCCTGCAGCACCTGCGCCTTGGTCGTGGGCACGCTGGCGGCGGCCTGGGCCCGGTCGCTCTCGGTCGCCGCGACGTTCACATCGAGCGTGAAGTCGACGTGATGAATGAGGATCAGCCGGAAAAGGTCGCGCGCGTCCGGGGGGAAGTCGTCCGGCAAGAACGCCACGGAGCGCGAGAAGAAGTCTCGCGACGTCAGGATCGACGCCGCTTCCGCCGTCTCCTCGTCGTCGCCACGTCGCAACGTCACGGATCCCGCCGTGAGGTCGATCATGCGGGCGGCATCGGCCACCCCCTGCGGCAGGATCTCGCCGGCCGCCCGGATCGCCGCGGTCCGGAACGCCTCGCGTGAGACGGGATCGAGGAGATATCGGAGCTGGGCGGGCGTCGGCGTGATCTGGCTTTCACGAAGCACCTCGCGCACCGCCGCCGTGTCTGCGGCAGAAGCGGCGGTGTCCAGGGCATCGAAGAAGCGAGCGATCTCCGCGGCGACTGAATCCGCGACTTCTGGACGGAAGTCGAAGGTGGGCGGCACGGCCTCCATGGCAGAACGCCGGTCCCGTTCCAGCTCGGTCGCGTTCTTGGGCACGTCGAAGGGGATCTCGGCGATCACGTCCTCGGTGGCCACCATGGCCTCCGTGTAACGCTCCACCTCCATGGAGCTCGCGGGCGGGAACGCGAGGGCCACGAACGCCGCCAACCCCGCGAGCAAAAGCAAGCGGAATCCATGGTGACGCGAACGCGCGCCCAGTGTGACTCCGGGGTCGCCCGACAGCTTGTGCAGCACGGACTCCCGCTCCGGGTCCTGCCCGCGCGTGCTCACCCGCCGCCCCCCTCCTCGGCTCCACGCCCGTACGCTTCGATGATGTCCTTCACCAGCCGGTGTCGGATGACGTCCTTGGAGTCGAGATAGATGAGGGAGATGCCCTCGATGTCACCGAGGATGTCTTCGACCTCGAGCAGGCCGGAGTCGTCACGGCTCGGCAGATCGATCTGGGTCTTGTCGCCCGTGATCACGACCCGCGAGTTCAGCCCCAGGCGGGTCAGGAACATCTTCATCTGCGCACGGGTCGCGTTTTGCGCCTCGTCGAGAATGACGAAGGCGTCCGACAGCGTGCGGCCCCGCATGTACGCCAAGGGAGCGATCTCGATCGTCGAATCCTCGAGCGCACGCCGAACGCGCTCGTGGGGCATCATGTCCTCGAGGGCGTCGTAGAGCGGGCGCAGATACGGGTCGACCTTCTCCTGGAGATCACCGGGGAGGAAGCCGAGGTTCTCTCCGGCCTCGACGGCCGGGCGGGCCAGAATGATCCGTCGCACGCGCTTCTTATACAGCGCGTCGACGGCACACGCGACGGCGAGGTAGGTCTTTCCGGTGCCGGCCGGACCGATTCCGATCACGATGTCGTGCTCGACGATGGACCGGATATACGTGCGCTGGCCGTCCGACTTCGGCACGATCACACGCCGCGACCCCGGGAGGGCGATGCGCAGGTCATCGTCGGGCCGGATGACCCCGTCGGCTCCGAGCGCGTCGATCCCGTCGGCGAAGCGCGCGATGTCCGACACGTCGAAGGGCGCGCGCAGTCGGGCGAGCTCGATCATGTGCTGGAGCACCGGCACGGAGCGCTCGACGGCGCTCAACCCTCCCGACAAAATGACGTGGTCCCCGCGCAGAATGGTCCGCACGCCGAACAGCCGCACGATCTCCTGGAGATTGCGGTCGTTCACTCCGGCCAGCATGAGCGGGTCGACGCCCTCGGCGTCGAGCCGGTGCTCGATCACGGTTTCAGTATTGCTCACCCCATCTCCCGGGGTCGTCAGACCCCTTTCTTGCGCGCGTCCGGCGCAATGATCAATCCGAGTTCTTCCAACTCCCTGGCTCCCACTGGCGTTGGCGCCCCCTCGTAGAGCGCACGGGCCGCCGTCGTCTTCGGAAACGCGATGACGTCGCGAAGGCTCTCGGACCGGCTGAACCGCTGAACGATACGGTCCACGCCCAGGGCGATGCCACCGTGGGGCGGCGCTCCCGTCGACAGTGCGTCGAGAAGGAATCCGAATTTCGCATCGATCTCCGCGTCCGACATCCCGAGTACCTTGAGCACCCGCCGCTGCAGGTCTGGCTCGTGGATCCTGATGCTCCCGGAGCCGAGCTCGGTTCCGTTGTACACCAGATCGTACGCGGTGCCCCGTACCGAGACCGGATCGGTCTCCAGGAGGTCGAGGTCGTCCGGGTGCGGCATGACGAACGGATGGTGCGACGCGTACACCTCCCCGTCCATCTCCTCGAAGACAGGGAAGTCCGTCACCCAGAGCCAGGCGTCCTCACGGTCGGCGCGCAGCTCGAGGGCGCGAGCGACCGCCGCGCGCGTCGCCGACAGCGCCGGCGACGTCACCGTGTCGGGGCCGGCCGCCGCGAAGGCGAGGTCGCCCACCGCGAGGCCCATGCGTTCCGCATGCCCGTCGGCCATGAACCGGCCCAGCGGACCCGAAAAGCCGTCGTCGTTCCGCTTGACCCAGAGCAGACCGGGCGCGCCGGCGGCTTTCGCGGTCGCCTCGACCGCGTCGATCTGTTTACGGGAGAGCCGCGCCCCGCCCGGCACGTGCAAGCCGCGCACACGCCCCCCTTTCTCCACGGCCCCTCGGATCACGCCGAAATCCATATCGGAGGTGGCGTCGGTCCAATCCGACAGCTCGAGCCCGAACCGGAGGTCGGGCCGGTCCGACCCGTACCGCTCCATGGCCTCGGCCCAAGTGAGCCGGGGGAACGGAGACGGTGCATCGACGCCGCCGACGCCCGCCAACGCGATGGCAAGCCCCTCGATCCAACGGAGGATGTCCTCGGGCTCCACGAACGACGCCTCGACGTCGATCTGGGTGAACTCCGGCTGGCGGTCGGCGCGCAGGTCCTCGTCGCGGAAGCAGCGCGCGATCTGGAAGTATCGGTCGAAGCCGGAGACCATGAGGAGCTGCTTGTAGATCTGCGGGCTCTGCGGCAGAGCGTAGAACTCGCCCTTGTGGACGCGGCTCGGCACCAGGTAGTCCCGGGCGCCCTCCGGCGTCGCCTTGGTCAGGATCGGCGTCTCGATCTCCAGGAAGCCGAGGCCGCTCAGATAGTTGCGGGTCTCGAGAACCAGGCGGTGGCGGAGCCGCAGGTTCTCCTGGAGCTCCGGGCGCCGGAGGTCCAGCGACCGATGCTGGAGCCGGAGCTCTTCCGCCGGCAGCTCGTCCTCGGGACCGCGATAGACCGGGATGGCCGGCGTGCGCGCCTTGCCCAGGACGCGGAGCCGCGCCGCCTGGACCTCGACGTCGCCCGTGGCGATCTCCGTGTTGCGCGCGCCCTCGGGTCGGAGCGCGACCTCGCCCTCGACGTGCACGACGTCCTCGCGCCCGAGCTTGCCCGCGAGGGCGAGGGCGTCCGCCTCCGTCCACTCGGGTCCGAAGGAGATCTGCACGATCCCGCTGCGGTCCCGAAGATCCACGAAGAGCAGACCGCCCAGATCCCGACGCCGGTGCACCCACCCGGAGAGACGGACCGTCTCCCCCGCACGCGATGCTTCCAGGGATCCGACCATTCCGGTACGGAGCGTCGTCCGTTCGATCTCAGACTGAGAAGCCATCTAATCTGCCTGTGAGAGGGCGCCGGACGGAGGTCCGACGCGCTTGGCGAGTAACGTGACCACGACATATCCGAGCAGGACGCCGCCGACGTCGGCGTACCAGTCGCCCAGCGACGGCACGCGGTTCGGGACCAGTGCCTGATGCCACTCGTCCATGGCCCCGTAGAGCATGCCCACCCCGGTGGCCAGCCAATGCCGAACGGCGCCGCCACTCCACTGCCGTCCGAGGCCGAGCGCCGCGCCCAGAACGGCGAACAGCACGAAGTGTACGACCTTGTCGCTCACATGGAGCCAAGACGGGCCGGCGGGATTCGGCCACGAGCTCAATAAAAAGAGGACCGCCGCCCACACGGCGGCGGGTCCCCACATCCGAAGTTGATTGGCCAAACGGGGGTTTCCAAGGGACGCGGCGTACCGGCCGCGCCCGGTCACCTACAGAGGTTCTGCTCGGACGGCTAAGTTACACGGCCCCACGAGGCCATTCAAGAAACGTCCCATGACCGTCACAGAAACGATCGACCTGTTGTCGCTCACTCCGGACCAGCTCCGGGACGAGCTCTCCGCGTACTTCTCCGAGCGGGGCCAGCCCGCATACCGGGTCGGTCAGGTGGAGCGATGGGTCTGGGAGGGGCTCGCCGCCGACCTCGAGGAGATGACCGATCTTCCCGCCGACGAGCGGGCCGCGATGGCCGAGCGCTTCGCCCTGGCCGAGCCCGAGACGGCCAAGGTGGCCGTGAGCTCGGACGGTACGGTCAAGCACCTGTGGCGCCTGGCCGACGGCGAGCTGGTGGAGTCCGTGCTGATCCCGACCGAGACGCGCCTGACGCTCTGCATATCGTCGCAGGCCGGATGCGCCATGGGCTGCACGTTCTGCGCGACCGGGTGGGGCGGCTTCGCCCGGCAGCTCACACCCGGCGAGATCGTGTCGCAGTACCGGGCATCGCGCCGCTGGGCCGAGGAGGACGGCCGCGGCCCCATCACGAACATCGTCTTCATGGGCATGGGCGAGCCCCTGTCGAACCGGAAGGCGCTGCATCCGGCGCTGACGATCCTGAACCACGGCTACGACGTCGGCGCCCGCCGGATCACGGTCTCCACCGTGGGCGTGGTTCCCGGGATCCTCGAGTTGGCCGATCGGCCCGAGCAGTTCGGGCTGGCCGTGTCGCTGCATGCCCCCGAGACCGGGTTGCGTCGGGAGCTGATCCCCCTCGAGAAGCGCCATCCGCTACCCGAGCTCATGGAAGCCCTCCGGGCCTTCGACGCGCGTGGCGGGCGGCGCATCACCTTCGAGTACACGATGATCGATGGGATCAACGACGACCTCGAGCTGGCGCCCAAGCTCGCCGACCTCGCAGGAGAGGCCGGCGGGGCCTTCGTGAACCTGATCCCCTTCAACCCGATCCCCTATCAGGACTGGAAGCCTTCGCCCATGGCGCGGATCCGCCAGTTCGCGGATATCCTGGAGGCGCGCGGCGTCTCGGCGGCAGTGCGGGAGACCCGGGGTCGTGACATCGACGCCGCCTGCGGGCAGCTCCGCGGGCACGTCCTCACGCAGATCGAAGGCGCGAAGGGCCCGGAAGCGGAAGGCGGCTAATCGATCGGTCGCCCGATCCGGTTCCAGCGAACCTCGCGCAGCGCGGGGAACGGCCGGTACGAGTCGCGATTGTACGAATAGTAGGTGAACACCGCGCGGCCCTCGAGGCGCCACCGCTCCAGCAGCCCCCAGTAGCGTGAATCGAGGCTCCTCTCGCGGTTGTCGCCCAGCATGAAGTAGCGGTCCTCGGGTATGACGATGGGCCCCCAGTTGTCGCGCGTCGGCCCGTACGTCGCCGGATCCAAGCCGACCGGCAGATGGTCCCGCTGCCAGGACATCCACGGGTGACGCTCGTCTTCCACCGGGTCGTGCCGAACGTACGGCTCCTCGAGTTGCTCGCCATTCACGAAGAGCACCCGGTCGCGCATCTCGAGCGTGTCACCCGGAAGCCCGATGAGGCGCTTGATGAGCATCAGCGTCTCTTCGTGGGGCGGATCGAAGACCAGAACGTCCCCTCGAGCAGGCTCCGAATAGCCCGGAATCCGGAGGCCGAGCAGCGGGACGCGCGATCCCATGGCGGCGCGGTTGACCAGGAGCATGTCGCCCACGAGCAGCGTATCCTCCATGGACCCCGACGTGATGACGAAGGTCTGCACGATGAACGTACGGAGGACGAAGAAGAGGAGGAGCGCGACCCCGAGCGACTTGAGCCACTCGACCGCGGAACCGCGCCCGGGCGGTTCCTCCTTGCCGCCGCGGCGTCGCGACTTGCGGGTACCAGCCTTGTCGGAGTGGCCTCGCCCTTTGCTGGTCGGGGATTTCGCCATCGTCTGGGTTCTGCTTTGCTCTGGGATGCTTGAAGGAGCGCGCTGAGGCACGCTCGCGGGCTCAGGGCTGCTCGGGCAGCGGACCGTCCGCGGCCGGCGGTCGCCAGTCACGTCCGAGGATGACCGATAGGTCCACGTAGCGGTCCGGGTCCGGATCGCTCCGGACGATATCGATTCCGAGGACCGCCGCAACGCCCTCCGCGAAGTCCGAGCGACGCACTCGCTCCACGACTTCCGAGGTCTCGTGATCGAACGCGGCCGCGTTCCCGAAGTACACGACGTCGTAACCGGCGGCCCGCGCGAGCTCGGTGGCCTGGCGGGCCGCTCCCGGAACGCCGCCGCCGTTGAGGATCTCGACCCTGACACGCTCGCCGGGCGCCGGCAGCGTCCGGGGCTCGCCGGCCGGATCACTGGACGCCGTGTTGATCGCGAAGTAGGCCATGCCGACCACGCCGACAGCGACGCCGAGCGCCCACGCGAGCCCGACCCGGGTGCCCCGTCCACGAGCCGCCGGGCGCCGTCCACGTCGACGGGTCATGCGACGCCGGCCGTCCGCTCGTCGAGCACGGTGTTCCAGAACGCTACGGTCGGATCGAGGAGTCGCACCCCGCAGTCGACGAGGTGCCGGATGCGCGAGCCCAGAATCTCGCGCGTCACCTCGTCGATGTCCTCCGGCATGCGCGCGCGGAGCTCCGCCCGCCACTCGGTCAGGAACGGTCGCCCGGGCTCCAGGAAATCGGCCGCGTAGAGGGCGCGTCCCATTCGGTCGAGGTCGGGGTGCCCGACGGTGTGGTAGGCGACCGATCGAAGCAGAGGCTCGTCGCCGACACCCTCGGCGCGGAGGCGCTCGGCCGCTGCAGGACCGTGCAGGACCGGCCCCGGCAGCACGGCATATGGTTTCGGCAGCGCCGCCCGGAGCTCTTCGGGGTCGGCCTCCCGGAGGGCGTCATGCAGATAGGCGGCGGCGCGCCAGCGGGCCCGGTCGTGGTCATCGAGCCGCAAGGCGCTCCCCCACGAATCCATGAGAGCGGCCACGCGCTCGATGTGAGCGAGGCGCTTCGAGCCGACGCACGCCCACTCGGGGAGCACACCTTCGGCCGCCGCCGCCACCCGCTCGTGTAGGACCATCCCCTCGCTCTCCCCGTGATCGATGCACTCCCGACCCGCTAAGATGGGTCCGGGGTCGGGGCGATGGGTAGCCCCTTCGCCCGGTCCGTCCGGCAGCGCGGGTTGCGAGGCGCTTCGGCACCCTACCCCCGGGCGCGGGTTACCAAGCGGTCATGTCGATCCGATGGGACGCCCTTCTGGTGAGAGAGACGGCGCGGGAGCTCGAGCGCGAGCTTTCGGGCGTCGAGTTGCGCGCCTTCAGGCTGGACGGCGCCGAGCGGGACCTGTTCCTGCTCTTCCGCGACCGGACGCTCATCTGGCGGCTTCATCCGAGCCGTGGACAACTCCTGGTGCGCGACGCGACCCCCCCGGGCCCCAACGACCTCAGACACGCGGCTCGCGTCCGTCGCGTGGTCGCCCCGCCCGACGAGCGGCTGATCCGCATCGAGCTGCTCCCGAAGCGGAGCGGGCCGCCCAGGGACCTGATCGTGGAGCTGCTCGGCAACCAGTGGAACGCCATCGTCGTCGAGGCCGCCTCCCGCACCGTGCGACACGTTCTGTGGTCGCGAGATACCGGACGGGGCCACCGGGTGGGAGCGATCTACGCACCCCCCGACAAACAGCCCCGGGCCGGCGTCGACGGGAAGCTCGGGATCGACGATTGGCTCGCGTTGGTGAAAGAGGGCGACCAACCCGTCCGGCCCCGCACGCTCGTGCGTAATGTGGCCTGGACGTCCCCCCTGAACGCACCCGCGCTCTTGGGCCGGGACCTGGACGGCCTTACGGAGCGGGAGCGGCTTGTGCGCGGGCACGAGCGGTGGCGCGACTGGGTTCGGGGGAATGCGCCCGAGGGGCCCGTCCTGTTGGACGCCGACGGCGGTCAGCCGTATCCGTTTCCTGTACCCGGAATCCCGGCCCGTCCGGTTTCCACCCTCCTCGACGGCTTCGAGGCGGCCGGTCTCGACGGGTCCGGCGACTCCGATGCGGCGCCCTCCCTGGTCGATCCGGACCTGATCCGTCGCCTCGAGCAGGCAGCCGAGCGAGCGAGGAGGCGCGCCGGACAGCTCGCCCGCGAGCTCGACGGCCTGGGCGACGAGGACGCCCTGCGGGCTACCGGCGATCTGATCCTGGCGCGGTACGGCGACGTCGCCCGTGGCAAGGTCGAGGTCGTCCTCGTGGACTTCGAGGGAGCCGAGGTGCGCGTGGAGCTCGACCCGGAGCTCGAGCCCCACCAGAACGCCGCGCGCTACTACGACCGCGCCACGCGCATCGAGCGGGCTCGCGAACGGCTACCGGGATTGATCGAGAAGGCGGGGCGGGAGACGGACGCGCTCGAGGACGTCCTGAGGCGTGCCCGGACCGGAGAGGCGACGCCCGAGGAATTGCTGGCGGCGATCCCGTCCTCGTCGGGGCCGCCGTCGGGCGGAGACGAAGAACAGGTCACCGTACCCTACCGGACCTTCACGAGCTCGGGAGGGCTCGAGATCCGGGTCGGGCGCGGCGCGCGCCACAACGACGATCTCACCTTTCACCATTCGTCGCCCGGTGACGTCTGGCTGCACGCTCGCCACACAGCCGGGGCGCACGTCATCCTACGCTGGAACGGACCGGGCAATCCACCGTCACGCGACCTTGCCGAGGCGGCCACGCTGGCGGCGCTCCACTCCAAGGCCCGCACCTCGGGGAGCGTCCCGGTCGACTGGACCTTTCGGAAGTACGTCCGCAAGCCGCGCGGCGCGGCGCGGGGCGCCGTCGTGCCGGACCGCGTGAGCACGCTTTTCGTTCATCCGGATCCCGCGGTGGAGCGGGCGCTCGCACCTCAATGAGCCCCGGCGAGGCCAGGGCTGCGAACCTCTGAAGGAGTGAACCGATGGACTGGATGGCGATGTTCTTTCAGGGGTGGGAGGGAATCGTCCGCACCCTGATCGTGGGCTCCCTGGCGTACGTGTGTCTCGTGGCCTTCCTCCGGACCACGGGGAAGCGGACGTTGGCCAAGCTCAATGCCTTCGATCTGGTGGTCACGGTGGCCCTGGGGTCCACGCTCTCTTCGGTCCTGAGCTTTGAGACTGTGCCCCTGGCCAACGGAATCACGGCGCTGGCGCTTCTCATCGGGCTCCAATACCTGGTCACCGCCACCTCGGTTCGGTGGGACGCGTTCGCCCGGGGTGTGCGCTCGTCCTCGGCCCTGCTGGTCCGCAAGGGGGAGTTCTTGAAGGATGCCATGCGTCGGGAGAGGGTCACCGAGCGGGAGATCCTGAGCGCCATTCGCGCCAGCGGCGTGTCCGGAGTGGAAAACGCCGCCGCAGTGTACCTGGAGAGTGACGGGACCATGAGTGTCATCCAGGACGACGAGAGCTAGCGATCCATCCCCGACCGCAGAGACGCCAGGAATGTCCGCGCGCCCTCGATCCCGCCCTCATCGAGCGCCTGGATCAGCGCGCTGCCGACCACCACGCCGTCCGCCACGCCCGCGACGGCGGCGGCCTGGTCGGGCGTCGAGATGCCGAACCCCACGGCCACGGGTAGGCTGAGCGCACCCTTGAGTCGGGCCACCTCCTCGCCGAGCGCCTCGCGCAAGTCGGACTTCGCCCCGGTCACGCCGGTGCGCGAGATGTAGTAGACGAAGCCCGATCCACCCTCTACCGCATCGGCCAACCGAGCGGGATCCGTGGTGGGCGCCACCAGCCGGATCAGGTCCAGCGGGCTCTCGACGAGCTTCCCTTCGACCTCGGAGTCCGAACCGGCCGGCAGGTCGGTCACGAGCACGCCGTTCGCCCCGGCCGCCACCGCATCCCGCACGAACGCGTCGATGCCATAGCGTAGAAGCGGGTTCAAGTAGGTGAAGAGCACCACCGGCGTGTCATGGCGGGCCCGGAACACCGCCACGTCAGCCAGGACGCGCTTCACCGTCGTCCCGTTCTTCAACGACTCGAAGGAGGCACGCTGGATGGTCGGGCCGTCTGCGAGCGGGTCGGAGAAAGGGATGCCGACCTCGAGCACGTCCGCCCCCGCGTCGACGAGCGCCTCGAGCACGGGAACCGTCGAATCGAGCTCGGGATAGCCGGCGGTAACGTAGGGAATGAGCGTGCACCGCTCTTCGGAGCGGCGTGCCGCGAATGTGGAGGATATCACGCGAGGAGGTAGTCGCTGACCCGGATACCGTACTTCTGCGGGTCTGTGGTTTTGATGATCTGCCGCACGGGCGCGCCGGTGGCGGGATCGTCGTCGGAGAGGTCGAGTGTGACGGGCTCGGAAAGCGGAAGACCGACCGGGTCCGAGATGACACGCACCTTGGGTCGGTGGAGGAGTTCCAGGTCGGGGTTCACCTGCGACACCACCGCCAGTTCATGCGTGTCCAGGATGACGAGCGTCCCGACCGGATATACGCCGGTCGCGGTGATGAGCACCTTCACGAGCAGGGTGTCGAAGCCACGCTTCGGGTTGTCGCGCATCTCCTGAAGCACCGCGTCCGGCGGCCACGGCTCGTACTGATAGCTGCGCACGGACGTGCCCGCGTCGAAGGCGTCGGCCACCGAGACGATCCTGGAGAAGAGCGTGGGCTCCCGCGGACGCTTGGTCGAGGGGTAGCCACTGAGGTCGGTCTTCATGTGATGCTCGTACGCCATGAGCATCTGACGGTAGGGAACGTCCGCGAAGCCCTGCATCTGGAAGAGGATCAGGAGTCCTTCCGTGGGATGCTCCATGAGCTCCCGCCACTCCTCCTCCGTCAGGCCGGTCGGCTTGTTGATGATGTCCAGGTCGATGCGCTGCTTGCCGACGTCGTGGAAGAGGGCGCCGAGCCCGAGTTCGTAGAGCTGGAGCCGGTCCAGTCCGATCCGCTGCCCGATGATGACGCTGAAGATGCAGACGTTGACCGAGTGCGTGAACGTGTACTCGTCGAAGTCCCGGAGCGTCGTCATGGTGACCATGGACGACTCGTTGGAGAGGACCTGGTCGACGATCCCCTGCACCGCGCGTTTGACCTTCCGCACGTTCACGGCCTTGCCCAGCCGCATGTCCCCGAGCGCGTCCTTCGCGACCTTGACCGACTGGGCGTACGTCCTCTTCGCTGCCGTGAGCGACTCGGCATCGTCCTTCGGCTCATCGACCTCCGAGAGCGGCCGGAGCTCGATGTGCTCGACCGGCGTCGTGGCGAAGCGATCCCGGAACGTCTCGAAGGGCAGGTCGCCCCCCGGTCCCCGGAGGAGCATCGAGATGAACGGCGCCCACTCCGAGCGCTCGATCCCGGGCAAGATCTCCACGGCGCCGATCCCGTGGTCGTGAAGCGCCCTCGCGAACGAGCCGAAGGTGGAGAAGTTCGACAGGTCGAGGCGGAGCCGTGTCTCGTTCAGGAAGAAGAAGTCGCCGACCACCCGGACCTCGGCGCCTCCCTCGGCCTCCACGATCCGCTCCACGAGGCGGTGGAGATCGGAGATCGCCTGCTGGACGGTCTCGTTCTCCACGGGGTAGAGGCGCAATGCGTTCAGCGTTCCGTACAGCGAGGCGAGAAGCCGCCGTCCCTCTTCCTGGAGATTCAGCCCGCTTTCGTGAGCCATCAATCTTCCCTCCGGAAGGCCCGGTTGGCATTGCTCCGCACCACGGCGTCGTCGTCGTCGAGGGCTTTGCGCAACGACTCCTTGGCGTCGGCCGTGCCGATGCGCCCGAGGCCGAGCGCCGCGGCCGCGCGCACTTCGGTCGGCTCGCGCTTCCCGAACAGGCTCTTCCCGTTCAGAAGGCCATCGAGAAGCCGAACACCTTCGTCTCCGGCGACAGCCCCGTAAGCCTCGAAGACCGCGACCTTCTCACCGATATCCGCGCCACGGATGTCTTTGCCCTTTGCGATGCCCCCCAGGGCCCGGGCTGCGGGCCGGTACTTCAGCGTGCCGAGAGCTTTGGCGGCGGCGACGCGGACGTCACGATCCGGGTCGTCCAACGTGTGCTCGAGCGCTCCGGCGACCGTCGAAGCCTTCAGGCTGATGGCCGCCTCGACCGCCGCGAGGCGGACCGACGCCGCATCATGGGCCAGAAGGCCCGCCAGCGCTGGGCCGGCTTCGGTGATCTGCATGTCGCCGACGAGCCGCGCAGTGCCCGCGGCGACCACCGGATCGTCCTCCTCGAGCAAAGTCAGGACCGCGGCCCGGTTCTTCCGGGCGATCCCCTGGACCGCGGCCCGAAGCACCGACCGGAGCTCTTTGTGCTCCACGGTTTCCGAAGCGTGCAACAGCGCCGGAAGCGCGGCGCCGCGAAGGTAGGTGAGAAAACCGGCGAGCTGGGTCGGCGTCGCTTTGATCGTGCCGTCGTAGAGCGCCTTGATGAGCTCGTCGAGGGTATCCCGGGCGCTCACCGCGTCGAGCATCGCCCCGACTTCGGTGAGCCCTCGCTCGTCGAGCACGCCGTCCCGGCGTTCGAGCGTCCGCAGCTCTTCGAGGACCCTGGTGGCGGGGACGATGGCGCCACGGCTCAGGAAGTTCGGAAGGAGCGTGCTCAGGATCCGTAGGATCTCGGTCTGGCGACTCCGGTCGTGGTGCTCCTCGAGACGATCGAAGAGCGCCGAGAGGACGTCGCTCCGGGTGTCGCGGGCGAGCTCCTTCCTCACCTCGGACCGGAGAGTCTCCATCTCGCGGGGGTCGAGCGCGTAGAGCGTCGGATTGAAGTCGTCCTGCTTGACGGTCTGCGGCGGAGGAGCCTCGTCGGCCTCCCCGGATTCGGCCTCGTCCGCTTCGTCCGCTTCGTCTTCGGCTTCGAGGACCGCCTGTAGCTCCGCCGACGAGTTCCCGGCGCCCGGCTCGGGGAGGGTGACGCCCTCGGCCATGAGATCGACGTACTGGTACTCGAAGAAGCGCAAATCCTCTTCCCAGAGGACGGTCAGGAGGTCGTCGCCTTCGGGAACGAGCTTGCGGGCTCGTTGGAGCACACCGAGGAAGCGCTCGAGCTCGTCACCTTCGACGCCGGGGAGAAACGTGATCTCCCGGACCCCGTCCTTGAAGAAGAGGAAGGCGAGCGAGTCGGCCCGAGACTCCGAGCGGTAGACCTCTCGGCCGTCGAGGTAGAAGTGATCCTCGTCGACGGTGACCACGATCCGGTCCATCTCGGTCCACAGCCGCTGCAGCTCGGTGCGGAGGCCCTCCAGGAAGCGGCGACGCACCGGGTTGTTGTCGTCATACAGCTGATAAGCCCGGAATGCCTTCGCCAGCGTCACGAAGAGCTGGCGGACATCCTCGACGGGAAGGGCGTCGTCCCAGAGGACGTCACCCCCTTCCATGGAGTCACCCGAAGACCGCTCGAACTCGTTCACGAGGCCGCGCTACAGGAGGGAGCCGCGGCCTTCGACACGGGCCACGTGGGCGACGTCCTTGTCGCCCCGGCCCGAAAGCGACACCAGGATGGGGCCGTCGTAGGAGCTTCCGTGAAGCAGAACGTGCGCGATGGCGTGGGCCGTCTCGAGGGCGGGAATGATGCCCTCGAGCTCTGAGAGCCGATGGAAAGCTGACAGTGCCTGGTCGTCGGTGACACTCGTATAGGTCGCCCGTCCGGAATCCCTGAGAAACGAATGCTCGGGTCCCACCCCCGGATAGTCCAGTCCCGCCGAAACGGAGTGTGCCGGCGCCACCTGACCGTCCGAGTCCTGGAGAAGATAGCTGAGTGAGCCGTGGAGAACACCCGGCACCCCAGCGGCGAGCGAAGCCGAGTGCCGACCCGACTCGATCCCCTCTCCCGCCGCCTCGATCCCGACCAGAGCAACCTCGTCGTCGGGTACGAACGCATGGAAGATGCCCATGGCGTTGGAGCCTCCTCCGACGCACGCCACCACCGCCTCGGGAAGCCGGCCACACCGCTCGAGCATCTGTGCGCGGGCTTCCACCCCGATCACCGCCTGGAAGTCCCGAACCATACGCGGGAACGGGTCGGGCCCGACCACGGATCCGATGATGTAGTGCGTATCCTCGACGTTCGTCACCCAGTCGCGGATCGCCTCGTTGGTCGCGTCCTTGAGGGTGCGGGTCCCCGAGCCGACGGGTCGCACCTCCGCGCCCAATAGCTCCATCCGGTAAACGTTGAGCGCCTGCCGCTCGACGTCCTCCTCGCCCATGTAGACTACGCAATCCATGTCGAAGAGGGCGCACGCCGTCGCCGTCGCCACCCCGTGCTGTCCGGCGCCCGTCTCGGCGATGATCCGACGCTTCCCCATTCGACGGGCGAGCAGCGCCTGACCGACCGTGTTGTTGATCTTGTGGGCGCCCGTGTGGTTCAGGTCCTCCCGCTTGAGATAAACCTCTCCGTGCCCGGCGGCCTCGCCCAGCCTCCGTGCGTGATAGAGGGGCGAGGGCCGCCCCACGAAGTCCCGCAGAAGGTCGTCGAGCTCCGCGCCGAAGGCGGGATCGAGACGCGCTTGTTCGTACGCCTCGGTCACCTCGTCGAGTGCCTTGGTGAGCGTCTCGGGAACGTACCGTCCGCCGAATGCCCCGAATCGGGCCGTCATATATGCTTCCAGGATCGAGTCTCGTTTGCTTTCACGACCGCCACGAACCGCCGCACCAGTTCCGGATTCTTCCGTCCGGGTGTCGTCTCCACTCCCGAAGAGACGTCGACGATGTCGGGACCGAACTGCGCCACCGCATCGGCGACGTTGTCAGGGGTCAGCCCGCCCGCGAGGATGAGCGCCGGACCCCCGGCCATCTCACGCCGAACCTCGTCGGGCCCCAGCTCGAGGCGCGCCCCACCGCCCCCGGTCACCCCGGCCTTCCATCCCTCCAGAAGCAGTCCATCGGCGAGCGAGCCATAATCTAGCACGGCTCGCGCCACGTCCTCGAGCGACCTGGCGCGCACGGCTTTCCATACACGCCACTCTCCCGCCGACCGCAACCGCTCGACGGTCTCGGGAGACTCCGATCCGTGCAGCTGGATCACCGCGGCGTCGATGGAACGCGCCAGGCGAGCGGCCCGGTCCACGGGCTCGTCGACCAGCACCGCCACCCGCTCGACGCCGGTCCCGAAGGCCACGCTCGAGGCCGCGTCCTCCGGGACCGAGCGACCGAAGCCGCGGCTGAGGACGAAGCCCAGGAGATCCGCGCCCAGCCGCTCGGCGAGACGCGCGTCGTCGTTGTGGGTGAGCCCGCAGATCTTGACCCTGGGCGTAGACGGCGCATCAGCGGGCAAGGCGCGCGCTCCTCGGGACGGTCGCGAGGCTCCTCGCGACATCCTCCGGGTCATCGGCCCGAAGCAACGTCTCGCCCACCAGAACCGCGTCGACCCCGTGCTCCCCCAGCCGCTCTACGTCAGCAGCCGTCCGGATGCCGCTCTCGGAGACCAGGACCACGTCGTCCGGTACGTCCGCAAGAAGCCGCAGCGTCGTCTCCAGGTCGGTCGTGAAGGTCGACAGGTCGCGATTGTTGATGCCGATGAGATCGGCCCCGACCGCCACGGCACGCTCGAGCTCGACCGCGTCGTGGACCTCCACGAGGACGTCGAGGCCGAGCCCGGTTGCCTCTGCGTGCAGCGAGGCGAGCGACGCGTCCGATAGGATCCGGACGATCAAGAGCACGGCGTCGGCGCCCGAGGCGCGAGCCTCGAGCAGCTGGAGCCGGTCGATGGTGAAGTCCTTGCGAAGCACCGGGAGGCTCGACCGCCGTCGCACGGCGCGAAGGTCTTCGAGGGAGCCACCGAAGTACGTGCCGTCGGTCAGGACACTCAGGGCGCGGGCTCCGGCGCGTTCGTATCCGAGCGTGAGATCCACCGGATCGAGTTCCGGTCGGATGTCACCCGCCCCGGGGGAGCGTCGCTTGCATTCGGCGATGAGCGCCACATGACCCGTTCCCGCCAGCGCATCGCGGAAGCCCCGCGGCGGCGCCTCGTCGCGGACGGCGGCCTCGAGCTCGCTTCGGACGGCGCCGAGCGCCGCCACCTCCTCGAGCTTCGTCCGCACGATCTTCGCGAGAATGCCGGGCAGGGCCTCGGCGTCTTGCATATCCGGCAACGTTCGCCTATCCTTGCTTCGGTTCTTGTTCGGGTGTCCCGGGTGCCCAGGGAGGGCTCCATGCCGCTCACGAAGCGACAGAAGGAAATTCTCGATCACATGGGTGCGTTCATCGAGGAGCAGGGCTATGCGCCCAGCTTCGAGGAGATCGCGGAGCACTTCGGGTACTCGTCGCTTGCGACGGTCCATGAGCACCTGAGCAATCTGGAACGCAAGGGCTACATAAGGAAGTCCTACAACGAGA
>JBBDSM010000068.1:0-41942 GCA_040904945.1 Gemmatimonadota bacterium | reverse complement strand
GAGGGTCTCTGGCGCCAGGAAGTGGCCGCGAACGAGAACCTGATCGCCGCCGTGAAGACGCATCCGGACGCGGCGTACGAGCACATGGTCAACGTGCTCGACGCGCTCCACGCCGCGAATGCCGCGAGAATTTCCCTCCAGATCCTGGAGAACTAGTCGATGTCCATTAAGGGTGGCGGCTTTAGCCGCAAGTCGAAGGCTTCGTCCGAGGTGCCGACCTCGTCACTCGCGGACATCGCTTTCCTGCTCCTGATCTTCTTCATGGTCACGACCGTGTTCCAGAACGACCGTGATCGTCCCATCGAGTGGCCGGAAGCCGGGGCCGCGGAGAAGATCGACGAGAAGCAGAAGAACATCCTGAACATCTGGATGGAGCGCGACGGCTCGGTCTACATCAACGACCAGCTGACGACCATGGCAGACGTGTCCACGATCATCGCGCCGCTGTACGCCGCGTCCGATCGGGCGCTCGTCATCTCCATCCGAGGGGACCGTGAGGTGCCTTACCGCTTCATGGACCTGGTCCAGAAGGAGTTGGTCGAGGCGGGCGTCGTGAGAGTAGTGTTCGCCGCGCAGTTGGAGCAGAGCATGCAGAGGGCAAGACGATGAGCGCAGCCGAAGCGGTTCCGTCGATCGAAGCGCCGACCACGGCCAACGATCGCCTCAAGAGTTCGTTCGCCTCGTGGTTCTGGGGCTCCATGATCGCGGCCACGCTGCTGCACTTCGGTGCGTTCGCGTTCTGGCCCGAGTTGACCGCGGAGGACTTCTCCGTGATGTCCGCCGAGCTGGAGTCCATCGAACTCCCGCCCGAGATCGACATTCCGCCGCCGCCGGAGGCTATCTCGCGGCCGGCGACCCCGGTGATCGCCGAAGCGGACATCGACGAGGACATCACCATTGAGATGACCGACTTCGAGTCCAATCCGGTTGAGGAGTTGCCGCCGCCGCCGGAAGAGCAGGGCACGGACCTCTCCGCGCAGCCGACCTTCACGCCGTTCACGGTGGCTCCGGAGATCCAGAACCGGACCGAGGTCATCCGCGCGATGGAGCGCGAGTACCCGCCGCTTCTCCGTGACGCCGGTATCGGTGGCACGGTGCGGGTGTACTTCTTCATCGACGAGGGCGGACGCGTTCAGGACACGCGCATCGACCAGAGCTCCGGGCACCAGGCGCTCGACCAAGCCGCGCTGAACGTGGCCGAGGTCTACCAGTTCTCGCCGGCCCTGAACCGGGACCAGAGGGTGCCTGTCTGGGTGTCCTTCCCGATTACCTTCCAGGTTCGCTGACACGGAGCCTGAGAGGACCCTTTGGGACCCCGCCGGTGCTCCGGCGGGGTCCCTTTGCGTTTCAGTATGTTTTGGTTTGACTAACGGGATGATCGGATGACGTCTGCGACCGCTGAGGAGTATGCCACGAGGCTGGCCGAGACGGTGCCGGCCGTGCGCCGCCGGATCGACGAGGCCGCTCGCGCCGCTGGGCGCGATCCGGGAGATGTGCGACTGGTGGCCGTCACGAAAGGCCATCCGGTTGCCGCAATCGAGGCTGCGGTCGAAGCGGGCCTGACCGAACTCGGTGAGAATCGCGTCGGAGAGGCCGAGGCCAAGCGCGCCGAGTTGTCCGACTTGTCGGGCGTGTCGTGGCATTTTATCGGACACATCCAGAGCCGGAAGGCGCCACGGGCCGTCGACGTGGCCGATGTGATCCACTCCATCGACTCGCTGAAGCTCGCGCGGAAGATCTCGCGCGCCGCCGAGGAACGGGGGGCGCCGGTGTCGGTGCTCGCTCAGGTGAACACCTCGGGTGAGGACGCCAAGGGCGGGTTCGAAGGAGCGCGACTGATAGAAGACCTCCAGGAGCTCGCCGAGCTGCCGGGTCTCCAGGTGCTGGGGCTGATGACGATGGCTCCGTTCGTCGACGACGAGCGGGTTCTGTCCGAAGCGTTCGCCGGGCTCAGGAGCGTGTCGGAGCGGGTTCGGGCGGCCACGGACCGCGTGGGCCCGGAGTTGTCGATGGGCATGACGAACGATCTCGAGATCGCGATTCGGGAGGGGAGCACCATGGTCCGGATCGGGACCGCACTCTTCGGGGAGAGGGACGGAGCATGATCGACCTGACACCGCTGGACGTACGAAACAAGCGGGGTGACTTCCGCAAAGGCATGAGGGGCTACGAGACCCAGGAAGTCGACTCTTTCCTGGAGATGGTCGCCGAGCGCCTCGAAGCGCTGGTCCGCGAGAATCTGCAGCTCAAGGAGCGCACGCAGTCGCTCGAGGCTCAGGTTCGTTCGCAGACCGAGCGGGAGTCTGCCGTGCGCGATGCTCTCGTCACCGCGCAGGAGCTCCGGACCGAGATCCGGGAACAGGCCCGCGTCGAGGCGGAGAAGATCGTCGAGGACGCCCGCACGGAGTCCCGACGGATGATCGCCGAGGCGGAGGCCGAGGTGCGGATTCGCCTGAGGAATTCCGAGCGGAAGGCCGACGAGATCGTCCGGTCGCTGGGCGAGTTGGAGCGGGGACGCCTCCGCTTCCTCCGCTCGTTCCGCCAACTTCTCGAACGCGAGATGGACGTCGTGGAGGTCGAGGAGGCTCGAACGCCCTTGGAGGACCGCTCCTACGAAATGGACCTCGGCGCGATCCGCGCTCAGGTAGACCGTGAGCGTGCGGAAGCCTCCTCGGACGGCGAAGACGCCGGCGACGCAGACGCCGGTGCCGCAGACGATGCCGCCGAGGCGGCCGAGCCTGGCCTCGACGCACCGCCCGCCGGCGACCCCCTGACGGACGCGACGGAAGACGCACCCGAGCAGGAGCCCCTCGACGCGCCACGCCGCGCCGAGAATCTGCTGCTCTATCTCGACGAAGACGACGCGCCCAACGAGCGCGACTGAACCACACCACCACCCGCATCCCCGCATCCATGCGTTACCCAGAGCTTCCCGACAGCCTCCTCGAGATCGAAGAGGAAACCCTCCAACTGTGGCGTGATGAAGACCTCTTCCGCCGCACCCTCGAGGCCAACGCGGACGGCGAGCCCTTCGTCTTCTACGAGGGTCCTCCGACCGCGAACGGGCGTCCCGGCATCCATCACATCATCAGCCGCACCATCAAGGATCTCGTGTGCCGCTACCGGGCCATGGAAGGCCGGAGCGTCACCCGCATCGCTGGATGGGACACGCACGGGCTGCCGGTGGAGATCGAGGCCGAGAAGAAGCTGGGTATCAGCGGGAAGCCGGAGATCGAGGCCCTCGGCATCGAGCGCTTCAACGAGGTGTGCCGCGACTCCGTCTTCACGTACAAGGAAGAGTGGGAGCGGCTGAGCGAGCGGATCGCCTACTGGCTCGAGTACTGGCATCCGTACGTGACCTTCCACTCCGACTACATCGAGTCGGTCTGGTGGATCCTGAAGAAGTTCGCCGACGACGGGCTCCTCTACCGCGGGCACAAGAGTGTGCCGTACTGCCCGCGCTGCGGGACGACGTTGTCGTCTCACGAGGTGTCGCTCGGGTACAAGGACGTCGAGGACCCCTCGCTGACCTTCGTGGCCGAAGTCGTCGACGAGAACGGCCAACCGGATGGGCGTGCATTCCTCGCCTGGACGACCACCCCGTGGACGGTGCCGTCGAACACGGGACTCGCGGTGCATCCGGAGTTGACCTACGCCGAGGTGGAGCGCGACGGCCGTCGGTACATCCTGGCGCTCGACCGGGTCGAGGCCCTTTTCGGCGAGGATGCCGAGGTCGCGCGTAGCTACCCGGGATCCGAGCTCGCCGGCATACGGTATCGGAGGCCCCTCGATCTCGTGCCCGAGCCCGACGACGTCGAGAACGGCTGGACCGTCGTGCTCGAGGAATTCGTGAGCGCCGACGACGGCACCGGGATCGTCCACATGGCCCCCGCCTTCGGGTCGGACGACTACGCGGCGGGCCAGCGGCACGGGCTCCCCATGCTCAACCCCATCGACGGCGCCGGCCGCTTCACCGAGGACGTCGGTCTCGTGGCAGGTCAGTGGGTCAAGGACGCCGACCCCGTGCTGGTCGAGGAGCTGAAAGCTCGCGGCCTGCTCTTCGACATCGGTCGTATGACGCACAACTACCCGCACTGCTGGCGCTGTGACTCGCCGCTCCTGTACGTGGCGCGTCACTCGTGGTTCGCTGCGACGTCGACGATGCGCGACAAGCTGCTGGAAAACAACGCCCAGGTCTCCTGGCATCCACCCGAGGTCGGTGAGAACCGGTTCGGAGAATGGCTCCGCGGGAACATCGATTGGGCCCTGTCCCGCGACCGCTACTGGGGCACCCCGATTCCGGTCTGGGTATGCGACCAGGACGAGGACCACGTGCACTGGATCGGGTCGCTGGCGGATCTGCGGGCCAAGGTCGGCGATCTGCCCGACGACTTCGATCCGCACCGGCCGTTCATCGACGAGCTCACGTGGTCGTGCGCGGAGTGTGACGGGACGATGCGCCGCACGCCCGAGGTGGTCGACGTCTGGTTCGACTCGGGCGCCGTGCCCTACGCGCAGTGGCACTACCCGTTCGAGAACGAGGAGGAGTTCGAGCAGCACTTCCCGGCGGACTTCATCTGCGAGGGGCTCGACCAGACGCGCGGGTGGTTCTACTCGCTCATGGCCATCTCCACGCTCCTGGGGCGTGGACCGGCCTACAAGAACGTCGTGGTGAACGACCTGATCCTCGACGCCGAGGGCCAGAAGATGTCCAAGTCCAAGGGGAACGCCGTGAACCCCTGGGACGCCATCGACGAGCACGGCTCCGATGCGCTGCGGTGGTACTTCATCACGTCGTCGAACCCGTGGGTCCCGAAGCGGTACGACCCGGCCGGTGTCGGCGAGGCCGCGCGCAAGTTCCTGGACACGCTCTTCAACAGCTACCGCTTCTTCACGATGTATGCGGAGGTCGAGGCTTGGGAGCCGTCCGCCGCGGATCCGGCCCCTGGGGACCGGCCGCTTTTGGACCGGTGGCTCGTGTCCCGTCTCGACACGGTCGTGGGCGAAGTGACCCGCGAGCTCGAGGCGTATCAGCTGACCCGCGCCTACCGCGCCCTCGGCGACTTCGTGGTCGAGGACCTCTCCAACTGGTACGTGCGTCGGAACAGGGCCCGGTTCTGGGGGAACGAGGACACGGACGACATGCGGGCGGCCTTCCGGACGCTCTGGGACGCGCTGAGGACGGTGACGCTCCTGGCTGCGCCCGTCGTGCCGTTCGCGGCGGACTGGCTGCACCGTGGGCTCACCGGGAAGACGGTCCACCTCGAGCGCTTCCCGAAAGTGTCCGGCGCAAGCGATGAGCAGCTCGAAGCCGACATGGCCGCGGCGCGCACGCTGGTATCGCTGGGAAGGGCGGCGCGAGAGGAGGTTCGGATTCGGGTCCGTCAGCCGCTCCGCGTGATGGAGGCGGTGGTGCCGGGTGGGCGGGCGCTGTCCGGCGAGGTGCTGGACGTGGTCCGGGACGAGCTGAACGTGAAGGAGGTCCGGTTCCTGTCCAGCTCCGAGGACATCGTGACGCTGAGCGCCAAGCCGAACTACCGGGCGCTCGGCAACCGTTTCGGCAAGCAGACGAACGATGCCGCCAACGCCATCCGGGCGCTCGATCAGGAGCAGGTCAGGGCATTCCAGGGCGGCGAATCGGTCGAGATCGAGATCGAGGGGGAGCGGCATCAACTCCTGGAGGACGAGCTCGACGTGCTGCAGGAGGCTACCGGGGATCTCGTGGTGAAGGGGGAGGGCGCCTACACCGTGGCGCTCGATCCGGAGCTCGACGACGAGTTGCGCGCCGAAGGGCTCGCGCGGGAGCTGGTCAACCGAATCCAGCGCCTCCGCAAGGATGCCGGGCTCGAGATCACGGACCGCATCGAGCTGGGGATCGCCGGACCGGATTCCGTGCGTGCCGCCGCGGAGGGGCACCGGGACTTCATCGGTGGCGAGACGCTCGCCCTCGACGTGACGGTGCTGGAGGAGGCGTCGCCGGACCGCAACGGCTTCCCGCATGCGTCCGATGTGGACCTCGACGGAACGCCGGCCTGGATCGCGCTCCGGCCCGCGGGCCGGGTGAGCCTTTGAGCGACCGGGACGTCCACGAGCTGACGGTCGAGGAGGGCGACGAGGTCCGCCTCGACCGCTTCATATCCGCCCGGATGGAGCTTTCGCGCACGCGCGTGCAGAAGCTCCTCGAGGACGGGCACATCACCATCGACGACCGCCCGGCGCGGAAATCCGAGGTCGTGGAGGCCGGGCAGCGGATACGCATCGAGGTGCCCCCGCCGGTGGCCGTGACCATGGAGGCCGAAGACCTTCCCCTCGAGATCGTCTACCAGGATCCGCACCTGGCCGTGGTGAACAAGCCGGCCGGGATGGTCGTGCACCCGGCCCCGGGGAACCGCACCGGGACCATGGTGAACGCGCTGCTCCATCACGTGCGCGACCTCTCCGGCGTGGGCGGTCGCCTGCGCCCCGGCATCGTGCACCGCCTGGACCGTGATACGTCGGGACTCCTCGTGGTGGCCAAAACCGACAAGGCGCACCACGTGCTCAGCGACGCGCTCAAGCAACGGCGCATCAAGCGGATCTACACCGCGCTCGCATGGGGGCACCTCACCGAGGACGTGCTGATCATCGACGCCCCCATCGGTCGTGACCCGGGGAACCGCAAGCGCATGGCCGTCGTCGAGGACGGTCGCTACGCCTTCACCCGGGTTCGGGTGGCGGAGCGGTGGGAGCGCGCGGACCTGTTGGACGTCGCGCTGAAGACCGGGCGCACGCACCAGATCCGTGTGCACCTGAGCCACATCGGGCATCCGGTGGTCGGGGACGGGGTGTACGGGCTCGGGTGGGAGCGCGGGATGGGCGGCGGGAGCCGACGTTGGGCCGACCAGCTCGCGCGGCGGGTGCGCCGTCAGTTCCTGCACGCCGCCGCGCTCGGCTTCGACCACCCGGTCACGGGGGAGCGGATGCGCTTCCGAGCCGAGCTCCCCGAGGACCTCGCCACGGCTGCTCGCTGGGCTCGGGGGACGGGGGCGGGATCGTCGGATGCCGAGTCTTAGGCGGTTGGCCCGGGCCGGATCACCCTTTTTTTCCCGTTGTCGCGAGCCGATACTTAGTGTTCCGCGTGTTTCGCGCCAACGTCGCCGCGCAATGTCCTCACAGGGAAACGCATCCCGGTCCTGATGTCGGATTTCGATCCCAAGCTGACCTTCGAGTCGTTCGTGGTGGGTCCTGCGAACCGCCTGGCCTCCGCAGCGGCCAGGCGCGCCGCGGATTCCCCCGGGACGAGCTACAACCCGTTGTTCGTGTATTCCGCTTCGGGGCTCGGCAAGACCCACATCCTGACGGCGATCGCCCACCAGGCCCTCAAGACGTCGGCCGGGCGCAAGCTCGAGTACATGGCGCTCGAGAAGTACCTCGAGCGTCTGGAGTCGGCCATCGAGGACGGATCTCAGGATACGATGGCCATGTTCAAGGAGCTGGACATCCTGCTGTTGGACGACGTCCAGTTCGTGACCGGCCAGCCGGAAGCGCAGGAGATGCTGCTCCGCACTTTGGACGAGCTGTCGTCGTCCGGAAGCCAGGTGGTGCTGGCCAGCGACCGGCCGCCGGCCGACATCAACGGTCTTGACGCCCGACTGCTCTCGCGATTCTCGGGCGGACTCATCGTCGACATCGGCGTCCCGGAGTACGAGACGCGGGTGGCGATCATCCGGAGAAAGGCCGAAGAGCGCGGACAGACCTTGGAGCCGGGCGTGGCCGAGGCGCTCGCCCGGCATCCGTTCCGCAACGTCCGTGAGCTGGGCGGGGGGCTGAACAAGGTTCTCGCCACCCAGGAGCTCGAGGAACGACGCGTGCGGGTGGACGAGGTGACCCTGCTCATGGGTTCGGTCACCTCGGGCGACGGTGCCCATGACGCCGAGTTCGACTCGTTCCTCGACGATCTCGTCACCTCCCTCGCCGAAGTCGTGGAAGAGAAGGAAGAGCCGTGGCGGCGAGCCTTCCGCGAGGCCGTGGACGCGGCCGAGCGGGAAGGCTTCTCGAGCCTCCGTCTCGATCCCTACATGAAGGGCTCGGAGCCGGACGGGTGGGAGGAGATCGTCCAGGGCTTCCGTCAGGACGTCGACCGACTCCGGGAGATCGAAGACGAGCTCGACGAGCTCGGAAACCCCTGGCCCGAGGCGGCCGCCGGCGTCCTCAAGGATCCCGACCGGATTCAGGAGGCCGAGTCGCTGCTGGCATCGGTTCGCGAGCGGCAGCGGGCGTTCCCACGGCTGGCGCGCGGGCAGCTGCTCACCGATCTCGAGGACTTCCCGGGTATCGTGCTGAAGGCGGCGGCTCAGCTCGTCGGACAGGAGCGCCCCCAGTACAACCCCCTCTTCGTCGCCGCGCCGGATGAGGACCTGGGGAAGACGCTCCTTGGCGCCGCGGGCCGGACGTATCAGGTCACGCATCCCGAGGCTCGCATGGCGGTGACCTCGCTGAGCAGCTTCGCCGACGACTTCATTCGCGCGCTCGGAGAGGGCGTCGCCGGGGCGTGGCGGGAGCGGTGGTGGACGGTGGACCTGCTCCTCGTGCATGGAGTGGAGGCCCTTTCGGAGACCGAGCGGGCCCAGGACGAGTTCTTCCACCTCTTCGAGGCCCTCAAGCGGCGCGGGGCCCGCGTGCTCCTGCTCTCGGACCGGGTCCCGGGACAGATCGGGGAGATCGACGACCGGCT
The DNA here is from genome assembly GCA_040904945.1 of Gemmatimonadota bacterium. GTDB lineage: Bacteria > Gemmatimonadota > Gemmatimonadetes > Longimicrobiales > Gaopeijiaceae > JAWLHJ01. The sequence continues at coordinate 33,229 of JBBDSM010000068.1, read as the reverse complement.
GCGGTCACGCTTCGAGGGTGGTCTGGTGTTGGAGCTGAACAGCGGCACGCCGGGGAGCGACCTGATTCTGGAGGACCAGCGGATCTCCCTGGACAGCACCTCGTTCGTGCCGGACCTGCAGCTCGACCCGGTCATCGGCGGCGCGGTGGGGGACGCGAGCGCGGCCGCTGCGGAGGTGGCCGCTCCCGCCGAGCCCCAGGCTCCGGAAGCCAGCAGCGCGCCGCCGGCCGCTCCGGAGGCGACGTCACCTCTGCCGAAGCAGACCCCGACGTCTCCCCCGCCGCCCCGTAAGGAGCCCAAGGTCAAGACCATCATGCCCGAGCCGGCACCCCCCGCGACCCCGAAGAAGGGCGGCGCCTGGTTCCCGAGCCGGGAGAACGCCGTGATCTACTGGCCCCGCGTGGTCGACCTCCTCATCGAGGAGCTCGACTAATGTCCATCGAGGAGCTCGACTAATGGCCATCGAGGGAGCACTCCAGGACGTCAGTCTGGCGGATATCTGCCAGCTGCTCGGGATGGGCCGCAAGACCGGATGCCTCAGCATCACGGACCGGTCGAACTTCGGCTACGTCTACTTCCAGAAGGGGAGGGTGATCTACGCCTCGGTCCTGAACCGCAGGGACCGCCTCGGCGAGCTCCTGGTCCGGAACCACGTGATCACCCGGAAGGACCTGTCGACCGCCATGGAGACGCAGTCCCGGGACAAGAGCAAGCGTCTCGGGGAGATCCTGATGGAGATGGGCGCGCTCACCCACGAGGATCTGCGCCGCTACATACAGATGCAGGTGGAGGAAGCGGTCTACCACCTCTTCACCTGGTCGCAGGGCTCCTTCCACTTCGACACCGATCAGATGCCCGACGAAGACGGGCTGCTGCTCGTCGACATCCCGCCCGAGGCACTCCTCATGGAGGGCGCGCGCCGGGTGGACGAATGGAGCCTGGTCGAGAAGAAGATTCCTTCGTTCGACATCGTCTTCCAGGTCGACCACGATCCCACGACGTCCGCGAGCGAAGCCGAGGTGGAGCTCACCCCGCATCAGAAGAAGATCCTGCCTTTCGTCGATGGCGTGCGGACCGTGCACGAGATCATGAACGAGGCCGGACTCGTCGAGTTCGATACCGGGAAGGCCCTGTACGGCCTCATCCAAGCCGGCTTCGTATCTCGCACCGGCGAGCGGACCACCGAGGAGGAGGCGGGCGGCGACGAAGCCCTTCAGCAGCACCTCAATGTGGGGATCGCGTTCTACCGTTCCGGGATGCTCGAGGACGCGCAGCGCGAGTTCGAAGAGGCCTTGGAGGCCGATCCGCGGCAGGCCCGCGCGAACTTCATGATGGGTCTGATCGCGTTCCGACGCGGCCGGCTCGAGGAGGCGCTCCAGCACCTCGGCTCGATGCCGCCCGGGTACGCCGAGAGCTATGCCGTGCACCGGAACACCGCGCTCGCGCTCGAGGCCCTCGGCCGGTACGACGATGCGCTCCAGGCGTTGGACGCCGCGGGCGTCGCCCGTCCCAAGGACCACGAGGTGTATCTGGCGCGCGGCATCGTGCACTTCAAGGCGCAGAAGGTCGACAAGGCCCTCGACGCGTTCCGCCGGTACCGGACCTATCCCGGCCTCAAGGTCCCGGCCGAGCAGTACTACGCCTACACCGTGTTGGCCGCCGCGGTGGCCGGCGATCTCGAGTTCGCTGTGGGAGTCGGGCAGGAGGGCATGAGCCACTACCCGAAGTCCGGCTCGATTCTGGTGAACACGGGCGCCGTCCTCGAGCGACGCGGAGAGGTGGAGGCCGCCGCCGCCCTCTACAAGCGTGCCGTAGCCGTCCAGCCGCCGCCACCCCAGGCCCATAAGAACCTCGGCGACCAGGCGTACGCGCACGGCGACATGGAAGGCGCGCGCGTCCAGTACGAGAAGGCCGTGAAGCTCTCGCCCCGGCTCGGCGACGACGTCTATCTCCGTCTCGGGACCATGGCCTACAAGGACAACGACCGAGACGTCGCACTCCTCCTCTGGCGGCGGGCGCTCGATCTCAACCCCCACAACGAGGCGGTGCGCTCCAACCTGGAGATGCTGCAAGCCGGGTGAGGAGGTCGTGTCTCGGGCTCGCACTCGGCATCCTGGCTGCCTGCGTCCCGGGCGCTGTGCCTGAGTTGGCGGCATTCCAGGTCGAAGCGGCGCCCGTGCCCGACACCCTCGACGGCCTGCCCTACGTTGCGCTTCCGGGCCGTCGCGCGACCGTCTACCACGTTCCGGCCCAGGCGGCGCTGGCCGAGCGCATGCGGGACCTGCTCGACGCCCAGGCGCCGCTTCCCGCCCTCCCCGACTCGATCCCCTTCGGCGTACACGCGGTGCTGGCGCACTCGCCGGCGGCGCTGGACGCCGCGATCGGTGGCGTCGTCCCGGAATGGCGTGCCGGCGTGGCTGTTCCGTCACGTCATCTGCTGGTGATCCCGTCGGGTGAAGGCACCGGGGTGCTCTCCGGAGAAGGGCTCCGCACGCTGCGTCACGAGTGGGCTCACCTGGGGCTGCATCAGTTCCTGGGCGGCCTCCGGATCCCGCGCTGGTTCAACGAAGGGTACGCGGAGTGGGCGGCGGGGGGGTTCGACGCGATGGAGGTGTGGCAGCTTCGGGTCGGCCTGGCGTTCGGCGGCACGCCGACCCTCGACTCGATCGCTCTCGGATGGCCGAGCCGCCGTGACCAGGCGCGCACCGCGTATCTCCTGTCCGCGAGCGCGGTGACGTATCTCGTGCAAGGGAGCGGGGAGCGTGGCCTGGCGATCTTCTTGGAGCGATGGCGCGCGGAACGTTCGTTCGAGGTCGCCTTGCGTGAGACCTACGGCGTGACGAGCGGGCAGCTCGAAGAGGACTGGCGGGCTCACGTGAAGTCCCGCTACGGGTGGCTTTTCGTCCTCGCGCGGTCGTCCGTGTTCTGGCTCCTCCTCGGGGTCGTCCTGATCTACATGGTGCGCGTGCGGAAGGTACGCAACGACGAGAAGCTGGCGCGTCTGAGGGCGGAAGAGCTTCCGGACCTCCCGGCCTACTGGAACCTCGAGCCCATCGATGTCCGGCGACAGGATCCGCCGGGTGACCCGGGCGGCCCACGCAGTTCGGAAGGCGTGGACCCTGATTCCGGGCTCGGGGGTTAACATTCGCCATGACGGAATCATCCCCATCCCAGCGCATCCTCGTCGTAGACGACGACGTCGACGGCCTCGAAGTGCTCCGGACCCGCCTCGCCCACGCCGGCTACGAGGTCGAGACGGCCGAAAGCGCGGAGAAGGCGTTGGCGAAAGTCAGCTCGTTCGACCCCGGTCTGGTGGTGACCGATGTCTGGATGTCCGGCATGACGGGCCTCGAGCTCCTCGAGCGTATCCGCTCGTCCATGGAGCGCGTCGAGGTGGTCGTGATGACCGCCCACGACGACATGGAGACGGCGGTGAGCGCGATGAAAGCCGGTGCGTTCGACTTCCTGGTCAAGCCGGTCGATCCCAAGGCCGTGCAGGGGTTGGCGGAGCGGTGCTTTCGGGAGCGGGCGCTGGCCATCGACCACGGGGACTACGATGCGTCCGAGGACGACGGCGCGTTGCCTCGCGGCAAGCTCATCGGGCGCAACCCGCGCATGATCGAGATCTACAAGACGATCGGGGTGCTCTCACGGAACCGGGCCACGGTGCTCGTCCGAGGCGAGACGGGAACCGGCAAGGAAGTCATCGCGCGGGCCATCCACCAGCACTCCGAGTACTCCGACGAGCCCTTCATCGCGGTCAACTGCACCGCGCTGACCGACACCCTCCTGGAGTCCGAGCTCTTCGGGCACGTCAAAGGGGCGTTCACGGGAGCGTCCGGGGCCCGTAAGGGATATTTCGAGCTCGCGAAGAAGGGCACGATCTTTCTGGACGAGATCGGTGACACGAGCCCCGAGTTCCAGACGAAGCTCCTGCGGGTGCTCCAGGAGCGGCGTTTCTATCCGGTCGGAGGGGAGCAGGTGCGGCGGACCGAGGCGCGCGTCATCGCGGCGACGCACCAGCCCTTGGAACAGCTCGTCGAGGAAGGGAGCTTTCGCGAGGATCTCTACTTCCGGCTGAAGGTGGTCGAGGTCGAGGTTCCGCCGCTGCGTGCCCGTCCCGACGACATCGAGCTGATCGCGAATGCCATGCTCGGGCGGATCCGGGAGGAGACGCACCGCAACGTCCGGCGGATCTCCGACGGCGCCGTGCTCAAGCTCCGTACGTACGACTGGCCCGGGAACGTGCGGGAGCTCGAGAACGCCCTCATGCGCGCCGCGATCATGGCGCGGGGCACCGTCATCGGGGGCGACCATCTCATTCTCGGCGACGAGGACGGTTCCGTAGCCGGCGGCGCCGACCTGACGCTCGCCGCCGCGATCCAACGGCACGTGACGGTCGTGGTCGAGAGCTGCGATGGGGACGAGGAACGGGCGGCCGAAGTGCTCGGCATCGAGGTCGACGAGCTCCATAGCCACCTGGCCAATCCGATTGACCGAGCCGAAGCCTCGACCTAGTGTAGTGTGGCCGAAGTCTCTTGAGTAACGAGAGTGCCGAAGCGCTCCGCCGGCAAGGCGCGACGACGAGGCATAGCACCGCTACGTCGAGGAGGAGCAACGCAGCCGGAGGAGATGCAGCGGCGCTCGAATGCCAAGAGACTTTGGTCACACTACACTAGAATCAGCCGCCATGCCCAAAGACAAGAATCAGACGAAGAAGCCCTCGCGGCGGAGAGCCGCCGAAGCAGCGCGCAGCCAACCGGCCGCGCTCCGCTTCACCCGTGTGAACGCGGCGCTCGGCGTCGCCGGCCTCCTGACGCTGACGCTCGGCTACTGGCTACTGGCTCAGGGCTCGATCACGGCCGCGCCGCTGCTGCTCGTGCTCGCCTACGTCGTTCTGCTCCCGCTCGCGATCATCCTCTGACGGATTCGACGCGCACCGGGCAGACCTTCACCTCGGGCGTCTGCGTAATCGGATCGTAGCCACCGCCGGTGAGCACGTTCACCGGAATGTCCGCGAACGAGAACGAGAGGAAGACCGTTCCCCTCGGTGACCGGGGGTTGGCCTGGACGGGCACGTCGACGCTCCCCCGACGGCTCGTGACCCGCGCGATCCCGCCGTCCCTCAAACCGAGCCTCTCTACGTCGTCCGGATGGATCTCGAGCGACTCGCCCGGGAGCAGGTACTCGATACCCGCCGTTCGACCCGTCTGGGTGTGCGTGTGGTACGACTGCAGCCTACGGCCCGTCGTCAGCCAGACGGGATAGTCGTCGTCGATGACCTCCGCCGGATCACGGTACGTCGTGCGTTTGAAGATGCCGCGCCCGTTCTCGAAGACGTCTTCGTGCAGGCGGGGCGTCCCCGGATGTCCTTTCTCGGGGACCGGCCACTGATAAAGGCCCTCTTCCACCCGGTCCCAGTCCAGCCCCCGGTATGTGGCCGACAGCGCGCACATCTCGTTGAAGACGTCCTTCGCGCCCTCGTAGTCGAAGCCCTGGAAGCCCATGCGCTGGGCGAGCCGGCTCACGATCCACCAGTCGGGCTTCGCCTCGCCCTGGGGCGGAACCGCCGCCCGTAGCCGCTGCACGCGCCGCTCCGTGTTGGTCTGGGTGCCGTCGACCTCGGCCCATCCGGCGGCGGGAAAGACGACGTCGGCGAGCTCGGCGGTGTCGGTGAGGAACAGGTCGCACACCACGACGAAGTCGAGCTTCCGCAGCGCCTTCTCCGCGTGCCCCCGGTCGGCGTCGGAGACCACCGTGTTCTCTCCGTCGATGAGGAGCGCCCGGATCTGGTCGCCCGCCTGGTCCAGCATGGTGATCTTGGTGATGCCGACCTCGAGATCGACCGTCGTCCCCCAAGCCTTCTCGAACTTCGCCTGGTTCGCCGGGTCCGAGACGGGTTGGAACCCGGGGTAGTTGTTCGGGATGGCGCCCATGTCGCCGGCGCCCTGGATGTTGTTCTGTCCGCGCATGGGGTTGATACCGGTCCCCTCGCGCCCGATGTGCCCGGTCATCAGTGCCAGGTTGCAGAGGCTCTGGACGTTCTCGACGCCGCAGACGTGCTCGGTGATGCCCAGGGTGTAGTAGATCGCGCCGCGGTCGGCCCGCGCGTACCAGAGCGCCGCCTCCTCGATGTCCTCGGCGGGCACCTCGCAGATCTCCGCGGCCCACTCGGGCGTGAACTCCTTCACGTGCTCGAGGAACGCCTCACCCTCGACGGTGCGGTCGCGCAGGAACGCCTCGTTCACGAGGCCCTCTCGGGCGATGACGTGCGCCATCGCCAGCAGGAGCGCGGTGTCCGACCCCACCCGGATGGGCAGATACAGGTGCGCGCGCTCGGCGAGGTCGATCCGACGCGGGTCGGCCACGATCATCTTGGCCCCGCGGGCGATGGCCTTCTTGAGACGGGTGGCCGCGACGGGGTGCGCCTCGGTCATGTTGGTCCCGATGCAGAAGATCACATCGGGCTGCTCCATGTCCGCCAGCGGGTTCGACATGGCGCCCCTTCCGATGCTTGCCGCCAGACCGGCGACTGTAGGGGCGTGTCAGGCACGGCTACAGTTGTCGATGTAGCTGGTGCCGAGCCCCGCCCGCACGAGCTTCTGCATGACGTAGGCGGCCTCGTTGGGCGCGCGCCCGGAGGCGATGGCGTAGAAGCTGTGGCGCCCGTGCTTCTCGATGACGGTCCGGAATCCCTCGGCCGCGCGGTCCAGCGCCTCGTCCCAGGACGCCGCATGGAGCTCGCCGTCGTCACCCCGCACCAGCGGCGTCTTCAGCCGGTCGGAGTGCTGGACGAAGTCGTAGGAAAACTGCCCCTTGATGCAGAGCGCGCCCTCGTTGGCGGGCCCGTCCATGGCGGGGAGCACGCCGACGATCTTCTCGCCGCGTGTCATGACGTCCACCGAGCAGCCCACGCCGCAGTAGGTGCAGATGGTGCGGGTGGTCTCGGTCTCGCCGGGCTCGTCCTTGTAGCGGAGGGCCTTCAGGTCTCCCAGCGCCCCCGTGGGACACACCTGGATGCACTGCCCGCAGAAGGTGCACGCCGAGTCCCGGAGGTCTCCGTCGAACTCCGTGGTGATCTGCGTCTCGAAGCCGCGGTTCATGACGCTGATGGCGTAGTCGCCTTCCTGCTCGGCGCACACGCGCACGCAGCGGTAGCACGAGATGCAGTTCTCGTAGTCCCGGAGGAGGAACGGGTTGGCGTCGTCCGGCTTGCTCCGCCCCGACTTCCGGCCCTCGAAGCGACCGGTGCGGGCATCGTACCGGTCGACGAGGCGGGCCGTCTCCTGCGACGCGTAGCCCGACAGGGGATCCACGTCGACGTCTCGGTTCTCCGAGGCGACCATCTCCATGAGGACCCGGCGGTGCATATCGAGCCGTCCGCCCCGGGTCTTCACCTTCATGCCCGGCTCGGCCTTCGTGGTGCACGAGGCGACCGGATTCCTTGCGCCTTCGAGCTCGACCACGCACAGGCGGCATCCCCCGAACGGCTCCAAGCGGTCGTCGTAGCAGAGCGTGGGGATGTCGCGCCGGTGCCGCTCCGAGACCTCGAACAGGGTCTCTCCAGGCGTGAAGGCGACCTCTTCTCCGTCCATGGAGAGGGTCGGAGACTTCGGGGCCGGTGGGCCGCCGTTCCGTCCGTTGCTGCCGCTCATGTCCTGCCCTCCAGCTTCTGGTGCGGGCGGGCCACGTGCTCCGCCACCCGCTTCGGAAAATACTTGAGGAGGCTCTTCGTGATGAGGGGTGCAGCGGTGCCGAGTCCGCACGCGCTGGTCTCCATCATGGTCCGGCCGAGGTCCTCCACCTCGTCCGTCCAGGCCCCGAGCTCGCGCGGACCCGCGTCCCGGCCCAGGCGCTCCATGAGCCGCTGGGTGCCGATCCGGCACGGGAAGCACTTTCCGCACGACTCGTGGGCGAAGAACGTCATCGCCTGGTGCGCGATGTCGATCATGTCCCGGGTGTCGTCGAAGACCATGATGCCTCCGGCGCCGAGGAACGAGCCCTTCGACCGGATGCTCGGCTCGTCGAGCGTCACGTCGAGGTCGTCGCCGCCGAGGAAGCCGCCCGACAGCCCGGCCATGGTGACGGCCTGGACCGTGCGGCCCGCGCCGGGGCCGCCCGCCACGTCGTGCAGGAGCTCCCCGAGCGGGAAGCCGAAGGGCACCTCGTAGTTGCCGGGGCGCGCGACGTCTCCCGAGAGGCTGATCACCTTGGTACCGGCGAGGTCCCCCCGCCCGAGCCCTCGGTACCAGTCGGCGCCGCGTCGCACGATGGGCGGGACGGACGCGAGCGTCTCCACGTTGTTCACCACCGTGGGAAGGCTCTCGAAGCCGTGCGTGACCGGGAATGGGGGCCGGTTCCGGGGAAACGGATGTTTCCCCTCGAGGCTGTTCAGCAGCGAGCCTTCCTCGCCACAGATGTAGGCGCCCGCTCCGCGCCGCACGTACAGCTCGAAGTCGAGGCCGCTGTCGAGGATGTCCCGCCCCAGCAGCCCGGCGTCCCGGGCCTCGGCGATGGCGCGCTCCAGCACCGCTTCCGTCTCCGGGTACTCGTAGCGGAGATAGATGAAGCCGCGGGTGGCGCCTGTGGCCCAGGCGGCCAGGATCATCCCCTCCAGGATCGCGTGCGGGTCGTGGTCGAGCAGGCAGCGGTCCTTGAAGCACCCCGGCTCGCCCTCGTCGGCGTTGCAGACGATGGTCTTGGGTTGGCCAGGCGCCTCGGCCACGGCCCTCCACTTCCGGCCGGTGGGGAAGCCCGCGCCGCCCCGTCCGGCGAGGCCCGAGGCGTCGACCATCTCCATCAGCGCGTCGGGCGTGCCGCCCAGCGCGGCCTCGAGAGCCTCGTAACCACCGGTACGACGGTACCCTTCGAAGCCCGCCCGCCCGGCGGCTCGGATCTCCGCGAAGACGCACTCCTCCACGCCCGGGGCGGGTGGTGATGGGAGGGGGGAGGCCCGAAGCTCGAGGGCGTCCGCCGACGAGCCCACGAGCGTGTCGTGCCCGCGGAGCACCGGCACCGGCTGGTCGCAGCGTCCCGAGCACGGCATGGGCGTGGCCCCGTCGAGCTGCTCGAGGAGTGCGTCGGCGCCCCGCATGCGGCAGACCGGACCTGTACAGACCCGCGGCGCGCTCAGGCCGCCGGGCTCCCGGGCGAAGTGATGGTAGAAGGTGACCGTCCCGAAGAGATCCGCGATGGGGATCCGGAGTGCCCTGGCGACCCCCCGGAGGGCGTCGTCGGACAGATAGCCGTCCCGGTCGTGCAGCGCGTGGAGGAGGGGGAGGAGGGGTGCCGGCTCGTCCTTCCAGCGTGCGTGGAGCTGTGCGTCCGTGGCTTCCGACATGGCCTCGAGGCTGGCGTAGATCCGGGGGCGGGGCGGTCCGGCCCGATGGGTGCCAATGTAGGGCGCGGTTCCGGGCGCCGAAACGGGCGCCACCGGCTCATGTGGGTGGGTCTCCTTCGCCGGTATCCGTTGTGACGTGTCCGACGGATACCTGGTGATAGCGGATAAAAGCGAGAAAACAAGGTATGGAGCAGCAGATAGTGTATATATCCGATATCGTCCTTGCGATGCCCTCCCCGGTCGGCTACCTTGAAGACGGATATATATGATATCAGGACTCCAGAGGACCGAAATCATGGATAAAAGCATGGTCGAGCGCGCCGATCCTGAGGTCCTCGAGGTCGTCGGACGACGCCTCCGTGCGCTCCGAAAGGCTCGCGGGCTGACGTTGGAGGAGACCGCCCGGGCGACCGGTCTCCACCCGACGACCGTTTCGCGGGCGGAGCACGGGGACAACCCGACCCTCCTCACCGTGGTACGACTCCTCAGGGCGTACGGGCGCCTGGCCGCCATCGACGGGTTCATCCCCGAGGCGGGGGTGAGTCCCATGGCGCTCGTCCGGGAACGGGGGCGCAGCGACAGCGACAGCGAAGGCGAAGCCGGTGGCTGACGTCCGAGCGTTCGCGGAGGTCCGGCTCCACGGCCGGACGGTGGGCGGCGTCGTGGAGCTCGAGGACGGCGGGATCGTGTTCGAGTACGACGACCGCTTCCGGAGGAGCGGGCTCGAGATCTCTCCGGTCCACCTGCCGCTCTCCCTCGGTGGGCCGGTGCGCTTCGACGAGCTGCGGCGGAAAGAGGCGTTCCGCGGGTTGCCGGGTGTTCTGGCGGACGCGCTTCCGGACGCCTTCGGCACCCAGGTGATCCGGGCCTACTACACGGCGCGCGGCGAGGTGGCCAAGGCGTTCTCGCCGGTGCAGCACCTCCTCTACGTGGGCGCACGGGCCATCGGCGCGCTGACGTTCCATCCCGCCGAGGACCTGCCGCTCCAGGCGGCGGAGGCCGAAGCCCTCGAGGTCGCCACGCTCGTCGCCGATGCCCGTCGCATCATTGCCGGGGATCCCGAAGTGGCCATCCCCGAGATCTACCGGGTGGGATCGTCGGCGGGCGGGATGCGGCCCAAGGCGGTGGTGCTCTTCAACGAGGCCACCCGCGAGATCCGGTCGGCCTTCGCACCGGCCCGTCCCGGCGACGTTCCGGCGATCCTCAAGTTCGACGGCGTCGGGGAAGCCGAGGTGGAGAAGCGGCTCGGCGAGCCCCAACCGTTCAACCGGGTCGAGGCCGCCTACGCCGACATGGCCTGCTCAGCGGGCCTGGACGTCACTGAGCCGCATCTCCTCGAGAGCGACGACGGGCACGCGCACCTCGTCGTGCCGCGGTTCGACCGGAACGGGGCTCTCCCCCTCCACCAGCACACCCTCGGCGGCCTCCTCCACGTCGACTACAACGACGCCGGGGCGAGCAGCTACGAGGAGTACCTGCGCACGATCCTCCGGCTCGGAATGGCGCACGGCCAGGTGCTGGAAGGCTTCCGCCGGATGGTCTTCAACGTGCTCGCCGTGAACCAGGACGACCACGTGAAGAACCTCTCGTTCCACATGGACGACGAGGGGTCGTGGCGCCTGACGCCCGCCTACGACCTCACCTTCGCCAAGGGCGGCGGGTGGACGGCCAGCCATCAGATGCGGGTGAACGACAAGCGCGCCGGGCTCACACGGGCGGACCTGCTCGCCGTCGCCGACACCTTCGGGATCCGGGCGCCGGACCGCGTCATCGACGGCATCCGTGACGCGGTGGCGGACTGGCCGGACCGGGCGCGCGGGCGGAACGTGCCGCCGGCGACCGTCGACCGGATCGGACGGGAGCTCGAGCGGCGGGCGGGCGAGATCGGCTGAGCGGGATGGCGTGGCGTCGGGCTTCGGCGCCTCACGCGGGCTCCATGCCGTCCACGACCCGCTTCCGGCGCGCGGTCCTCACCAGCTCGGCCATCCGCTCGACCTCGGCCCGGAGCGCGTCGTGCCTCTGCTTGATGATCGCGTAATAGCGGGGGCGTGGAGGTCATCACGGTAGTGGGAGCTTCGGCCTGGCGCCCTGAAACCCTTATAACTACTATCCCGTATAGATACGGTATCGTAGCCAGCTTCTCCCCGAGATTCCCATGTCCGTCACCGGCCGCATGAAGCCGCACTGGTTCCACATCCTCCTCGCCGTCGCCGACCAGGCGCTCCACGGCACGGCCATCATGGAGGAGGTCCTCGACCGCACGGAGGGCGAGCTCCGTCTCTGGCCGGGCATGCTGTACGGATCGCTCAAGGAGATGGACGACGCGGGATGGATCGAGGAGGTGCCGCCGCCGGACGACGCGCCGACGGAGGGCGGGAAGCGGCGCTTCTACCGGATCACCGCGGCGGGACGCGGCGCTCTCGCGGACGAGGTGGATCGTCTGGCCGGCTTCGTGCGGGACGCGCGGGCCAAGCGGATCGGCCCGCAGGCGGGCCGCGCGTGAGCGACCGGGCGGGCCTATACCGGCTGCTGCTGCGCGCCTATCCGCGCGACTTCCGGGAGCGGTTCGGCCTGGAGATGGAGGACGCCTTCCGCGCGCTGCTCAGGCGAGAGGACGCCCGCGCCGGAGCGTGGGGAAGAACGAGGACGTGGGTCGGCGCCGTGGTCGACGCGGCGCTGCGCGGGGGGGCCATGAGGGTCCGGGCCGCACTCGGGACGAAGACGACGAGGAGGGAAGGGCTCATGGGAACGTTCCTGACGGATCTTCGATTCGCGCTGCGCGGGCTCCGGTGGCGGCCGGCCTTCGCCGTTACCGCGACGCTCACCATCGCCCTGGGCATCGGGGCGAACGCCTCGGTCTTCACCGTGGTGAACGGCTTCCTGCTCGAGCCTCTCCCGTACGAGAACCCCGAAGAGCTCGTGGTTCTGTGGGACGAGAACCCCGAGCTGGGCTGGGAGAACACGGACGTCAGTCCCGCCAACGCCTGGGACTGGCGGGCGCGGAGCCGCACCCTCGAGGATCTGGCGGTCTTCCATGGCGACGACTTCAACATGACGGGCGACGGGCCGCCTGAGCTGGTTACCGCCTTGCGGGTCACGCCTAACATCTTCGACCTGCTGGGGCGCCACCCGGTGCTCGGCCGCGGCTTTACCGAGGACGAGGTCGGAGAGGGGCGGGACGGCGTGGTCGTGCTCACCGACGGCTTCTGGACGCGGAGGTTCGGGGGCGACCCGGACGTGCTCGGCCGCACCATCGACCTCGACGGCCGCGGCTACACCGTGATCGGGGTCCTTCCGCCCGACTTCCGCTTCGTCGACGCGCGCGCCGAGGTGTTCGTGCCGCAGGACGTCCACCCGACCGCGGCCGAGCGGGACGGGCACTACGCCGAGGCGTTCGCGCGGCTCGCGGAAGGCGCCACGCTCGAGGACGCCCGTGAGGAGCTCCGCGGGATCGCGGGCGAGCTGGAGGCCGAGTATCCGGAGGCCAACGCCGGCTGGACCGTCGACGTCGTGTCGATGCACGGCGAGCTCGTGGGGCCGGTGGCGCGCCAGGCCTCGCTCGTGCTCCTGGCCGCCGTGGGCTTCGTCCTGCTGATGGCGTGCGTGAACGTGGCCAACCTGCTGCTGGCCAGAGGTGGGGGACGTACGCGCGAGCTCGCGGTGCGGGCGGCGCTCGGAGCCGGTCGCGGCCGGGTCGTGGGGCAGCTGCTCACCGAGAGCCTCGTGCTCGGGATCGTGGGTGGCACGGTCGGCCTGGCCCTGGGCGGGTACGGGTCGCGGGCGATCGTCGCGGGGCTCCCCTCGGCCATTCCTCCCGTGTTCAGCTTCGAGATGAACGGACGCGTCTTCGTGTACGTGGCGGGCGTCACGCTGGGGGCGGTGCTGTTGTTCGGGCTCATTCCCGCCCTCCGCTCCGCTCGCGACGCGGGCGACGCCCTCCGCGACGGGGGGCGCGGCGGCCAGACCCGGACCGCGCGGCGTTTCGGCGCCACGCTGGTCGTGCTCCAGACGGCGATGGCGGTCGTCCTCCTCGTCGCGGGTGGCCTGCTGATGAAGAGCATCGCCGGGATGCGGAGCCAGGACTTCGGCTTCGATCCGGAGGGGGTGATCACGATGCGCATCGCGCCGCCGAGCACCGCCTACCCGGGGACCGAAGAGCTGAGGGCGTTCTGGGACGCGGTGGAGGATCGGGTGGACGCCGTGCCCGGCGTCGAGGCGGTCGGCTCGACCCAGAGCCATCCGCTCATGGGCTCGAACTGGGGGAACACGATCCGGATCGCGGGACTCGACGACGGTGCGGACGCGGATCGGACCGTACGCACCACGTATGCGTCGGCCGGGCTCTTCGAGGCACTCGGCTTCCGGATGGCGCGAGGACGGGGGATCGACGCGCGGGACGTGCCGGAGGGACAGCTGGTCGCCGTGGTGAACGAGACGTTCGTGGCGCGCTATCTCCCCGCGGGTGCGGATCCGCTGGGCCATGGCATCGTGGGCGATCCGGACCCGGTCGCTGGTGGTTCGGGCCGCCGGCGATCCCGGGGAGCTGCTCCCGGAGATCCAGGCGGCGGTATGGAGCATCGATCCGGCGCTCCCGGTCTTCCAGGTCGAGACCATGGAGGCGCTCATCGACCGCCGCGTGGGGGGCTACGCGATCATCGCCGAGCTCATGGCGACGTTCGCCCTCCTCTCGCTGCTTCTGGGCGCCGTCGGGATCTACGGGGTCACGGCGCACGCCACGGCCCAGCGGCAGGGTGAGATCGGCGTGCGCCTCGCCATGGGGGCCGGCCGCGGAGACGTCGTACGCATGGTCGTGCTCCAGGGCGCGCGTCGGACCGCCCTCGGGCTGATGATCGGCCTCGGCGCGGCGTTCGGCCTCGCGGGGCTCCTGGGGAGCGTGCTGGTGGGCGTCGAGCCCGACGACCCCGTCGTGTTCGCCACCGTGGCGCTGGCGCTGGGCGCGGTCTCGTTCCTCGGGGTCTGGCTGCCCGCACGGAAAGCGGCCCGGACGGACCCGGTCCGCGCGCTCGCGGCGGAGTAGGCGTTGGCGTCGAACCCGTTCCGGACCGCATCTTCGGGTTCATCGGATTCGAGGACATGGTGAATGTCGCCGAAGAGGTGGAGCGGCCACGCCGGCAGCTTCCCCTCGCCATTCATCGTGGCCCTGATCGTGGTCGGGCTCACCTACGTGGTCGTGAATTCCCTCGCCACGAACGCCGTACGAAAGCGCTCGTCAGGAGCCGCGGCGAGAAGCGCACGTATACGAAAGCTGTCAGGTCCCCTGCGCTTCGCCGACCCCGGACGGACCGAGGGTGACGACGACGTGGTGGTGCTGCCCATCGTCTTCGAACGGAACGATGGGGCCCTCCAGCGTCTTCCCGTCGAGCGTCACCGAGCGGACTCCTTCGGTGACCGACGAGGGGTTGCGAACGAGGATATGGTACGTGGCGTCGCCGTGTCGGTGCCGCACGACGAACCGTTTCCAACGTGAGGGGATGCACGGATCGATGCGGAGCCCCTCCGGAACGAAGTGGAGCCCGAGGATGGCCTCGGCTCCCAGGCGGTACAGCCACGAGGCCGAGCCGGTGTACCACGTCCAGCCGCCCCGACCGGCGTGGTGCGGCCCGGCGTACACGTCTCCCGCGACGGCGTAGGGCTCGACGCGGTAGCGCTCCGCCTCCTCGGGCGTCGTCGAGCGGAGAATCGGGTTCAGGATGCGGAACACCGCCTCCGCGCGGTCGCCGTCGCCCATCTCGGCGAGCGCCCAGCCGACCCACGTTGCCGCGTGCGTGTACTGCCCGCCGTTCTCCCGCACGCCGGGTGGATAGCTCTTGATGTAGCCGGGGTGACGTGGTGTGTCGTGGAACGGCGGCTTGAGGAGGAGGACCAAGCGGGACTCCGGATCCACCAGCTCGTCCCAGACGGACTGCATGGCGACGCGGCTGCGCTCGGCGTCCCCGACGCCGGACAGCACGGACCATGACTGCGGAAGGGAGTCGATGGATCCCTCACGACTCTGTGCCGAGCCCATGGGCACCCCGTCGTCGTATGTCGCTCTCCGATACCAGGCTCCGTCCCAGGCGTGAGCCTCGGTCGCCTTCCGGAGGCGGTCCGCTCGCGCGCGGAGCCGGCGGGCTTGTCCATCCTCACCGCGTCGCTCGCACACCCGGGCATAGTCCAGGCTCACGCGCGCGAGGAACCAGCCGAGCCAGAAGCTCTCGCCGCGACCCTCCACGCCGACCCGGTTGAGCCCATCGTTCCAGTCCCCGCTTCCAATGAGCGGCACTCCCCGGGAGCTCGTGACACCGGTCCGCTGCAGCGCCCGCAGACAGTGCTCGTGGAGCGTCGCAGGTGGCTCCGCGGTCTCGAATGTCGCATACCGCTCCATCTCGTCGGGCTCCAGGGGCGCCCCCTCGAGGAAGGGAACGAGCTCGTCGAGCACCCCTTCGTCGCCCGTCGTGCCCACGTAGGCAGCGGTCACGTAAGGAAGCCAGTACAGGTCGTCCGAGCAGCGCGTGCGCACACCCTGACCGGACTCGGAGTGCCACCAGTGCAGCACGTCTCCCTCGAGGAACTGGCGCGAGGCGGCATCGAGGATCCGCGCGCGACACACCTCGGGCGCGACGCTGAGGAGTCCGAGACCGTCCTGGAGCTGGTCGCGGAAGCCGAACGCGCCGCTGGACTGATAGAAGCCGCTGCGGCCCCACAGTCTGCACACCAGCGCCTGGTACCGCAGCCAGCCGTTCAAGAGGAGGTCCATGGAAGGCTCCGGCGTCCTCACGGTCGTCCGGTGCAGCACGTCGTCCCAGAATGTCGCCGTCTCCGTGCGCTGGCTGTCGAGCGCAGTGGGGTCGCGCAGAGAGGCGAGCCGGTCCGACGCCTCGTCGGGGCCTTCGAGCGCACCCAGGAAGAAACGGACGACGCGATCGCCCCCGGGAGCTAGATCCACGTGAACCTGGAGCGCGCCACACGGGTCGAGGCCGGCTCCCGTCGCGCCCGAAAGGCCAATGCGCTTCAGGCCGGCGGGGGTGGCCCGATCACCCTCGGGACCCAGAAACTCGGTGCGGTCGCAGGTGAAGCCGTGCACCGGCGCGTCGGACGCGAGGAACCCGACCGGGGCGGCCTGGAGGTGGTCTTCGGCCACGATCGCATCCGCGCGTCGGTCGAAGCTGGTCACGATGTGGGGGGCTGTTACCGAGCGTGCGGAGCCGAGCACCCACTCGGCGAAGTACGTGAGCGTGATCCTCCGCTGGCGCGGCCAGAGATTCCGCAATCGGACTTCGACCACCTTCGCGCGCTCACGGCCCGGGACGAAGACTTCGACGAGTTGCTCCAGGCCGTGGCTGTGCTTCAGGAAGCTCGTGCTCCCCGGTCGGTGGGTGACGTGGCAGGCGGCGTTTCCTCCGGCCGGTCCCGGGGTCGTCGACCAGATCTCCGCGGTCTCCTCGTCGCGCAGGTAGAGGGCCTCACCGGCCGGATCCAGCACCGGGTCGTTCGACCAGGGGCTCAATCGCCGCTCGCCCGAGTTGCCGTCCCAGGTCGCGCCCAGGCCGGCCTCCGATACGAGGAAGCCGAAACGCTCGTTCGCCACGACGTTGATCCACGGCGCGGGCGGAAGGTTGCCGGCTTCGACACGGATGACATAGGCCGTGTCTTCTCGACGGAAGCCCCCGAAGCCGTTGAAGAAGTCGAGGCTCTGGTCAGGCTCCAGCGGGGTCGAAGGAAAGCTCTCGATCGGCTCGGACGGGACGGCGACGAAGGACGGCAGAGGATCGGGCCGGCGCTCGAGGTCGGCCAACGCAGCGGAGAGCGAGCCCTGGCCTTCATGCAGGGCGAGGCTTGCCGCTTCTTCGACGCGTCGCGTCTCGGCGGGTGGAATTCGTCCCGCCGGCACGTAGTGTATGCCGGCAGGACGGTTCAGAAACTCGCCGCGGCCAGCCTGAGCCAGCAGGTCTCTCAACCGACCGCCGAGGGGCTCGGCGTACGTGTCGCCGGTCCCGTCGCCGATCACCACCAGGTCGTAACGGACTCCGTGTCGTTCCCAGAAGGCGTGCGCGCGGAGAAGCGACGTGAGGAGCGTGCTGTCCCCGTCCCCCGAGGCCCGCAGCGTCAGCACCGGGACGTCGCCGGAGACCCCGATAGACCAGAGCGCTTGGCGCGTACCTTCTCCGGCCCACGCGGGGGGGACGGCTGAATGCATCCTCGACCGATGGAACGGAAAGACCAGCGCCGTGAGCAGCCGCTGGAACGCCGGTAGCTCGTCGGGCTCGATGCCGAGGTGGAGCTGGACCTCGCGCGAGCGCTCCCTCGCCCTGTCGATGGCCCACTGCACGGTTCCGAGCGACCGGTGTGCTCGGATGGTCCCTTCCACGGCCTGCTTCGTCCCTCCCACCGCCGTCAGGAAGGCGACCGAAGCTTCGCCGCCTGCCGGAACGTCGATCTTCCACGTGAGGCTCGCCACCGGATCGAGCGGGGCCCAAACCGCCCGCTCGGTTCCGGCCGGTCCCGGATCCACCACGCCGGGAGGCCGTCGGAGATCCCCTCCGCGATCCAGAAACCGACCGCGATCCACTTCCCATCGCGACAGCTCACCGCTGGAGGCTACGACGGTGTGGGCCATGCACAAGCCCTGCTCGTCGAGCCCTTCGGCTCGCCGCCTGAAGAGCAGAGTCTCGGACGGCCGATCGAACTCCGCTTCCACGAAGAGCCGTGCAAAGGCGGGGTGGCGCCGGTCTTCCGCCGGTGTCGCCAACGCCACCTCCCCGAGTGAAGTGAGTGCGAGGCTCACCGAAGAGTCACCCTCGTTCACCAGCGTCACCCGACGGATCTCGACGTCGGCGGACGGGGAGACGACGATCGTGGTGCGCATCTTCAGGGGACCGTCGTCCCTGTGGAACTCGACGGCTTCTCCGGAGAAGATCGCCTCGTAGCGATCGCAAGGCGTCCAGCTCGGAGCTTGGCCGACCGACCATACCCGGTCGGTGCGGACGTCGCGGACGTAGACCCACATTCCCCACCCCTGGATGGTGGGGTCCGGCCGCCAGCGCAGGACGTCGCGACCCTTCCACCGCAGCCCGCCTGCGCCCCGGGCCGTCAGGAGCGTGCTGAGAGAGCCGTTCGACAGCACCATGGCGGGCGGCGGAAAGCTTTCGGCGTCCACGGTCCACGGGGGCGCCGGCGCCGGCCTCGGCGGCAGCGTGGTGCGAGGGGCGGGCGGCGGGGCGGCGCTCGTTCGGACGACGCCCGGGGACTCCTCATGGAGCAGGTAGGCGAGCGCCCCGGCAGCGCTGTCGCGGTGGAAGCGCTCGGACATGGCGCCATCGGTGAGCACGTGATGGATCCCCCCCAGGATCATGCCCTGGTGGTGCGCCATCGCGCTCCTGACGATCCGCGGGCGGGCAGGGCCGAACGCCCGCGACCCGAAGTCGACCGCCTCATAGAAGCCGGTCGACGAGAGCAAGCCGATGTCGGCCAGGTGCTGAAGATTTCGTATCGCGCTCGCGGGCCGTTGTACGAGCGCCAGAGCCGAGGCGTATGGCGTGACCACGAGGGGATCGTCGCCCGGATCGTGGCGGAGCGCCAAATTGGGAATTCCGAACGCCCGGTACCGGTAGTCGCCGCTCGGATCGAGATCCGCGTAGCCGGATTCGGACACGCCCCAGGGCACGCCGTGCCGTTTGCCGTACGCCATTTGAGCATCGACGGCCCGACGGCCGGCCTCGTCGGCCAGCGACCCCTCTGGCACGCGGAGGAAGAGGGCGGGCATGAGGTACTCGAACATCGTACCCGCCCAGGAGAGCAGCAGCGTCGAGCCGCTGCGCCGCCCGAAGGGGCGCCCGAGCTCCAGCCAGTGCTGGACCGGAAGGTCGCCCTTGGCCATGCCGATGTAGCTCGCCAGCCGTGCCTCGGAGGCATAGAGGTCGTAATAGCTCCGGTCGAGCCCCGCTGCGTCGACGTTGTAGCCGATGTGGAGCAGCCTCCGGGACGTGTCGTAGAGGAACCGGAAATCCATGTCGGCCACGAACCGCCTGGCCGTGGAGCGGAGCTCGACGATCTGGGCGCGTAGCGCCCGCGCTCTGTCGTCGGCGATATCCAGATCGCGATCCACGTTACGTATCCACGACAGGGCCTCGTCCCGGGCCTGCCCCGTGAGGTCGTCGGCGGCTTCGAGGACGTGGCGCAGCGTCTCCAACGAACCGCGTACCCGCTCGCTCGTCGTCGCCGCGTCCGCGAGACTCGTCCTCGTCGGGACCGTCGCGCGCAACGCGGTCCAAGCGTCACCGATCGGTCCGGGAGGCGCCTCCCGGACCACAGCCGGTGGGAAGACGAGGTGGGCACGCCACGGCAGCAGCGTCTGAAACTCCTGCTGCAGGTGGGTGAGCTGCCTGTGCACCGCGCCCACCCACCCACGGATCTCCGACGTTTCCGATTGCCCGCCCTCCCAGCCGGGTGCCCCTTCCCCCACCATCGCGGTGATGGCCTCGATCGGCTTCAGAACCTCCTGGAAGACGTGCTCCAGCACGACGGGAAGTCGCTCGGGGTTGGTCTCCATCGCCCGCAGTCGACGCGCCACCCTCCAGAGGGGCTCGCTCGACTCCGCCGGGGCCCCAGCAGCACGAGTCACCTCGGCAGTGACCTCCAGTGTGTCGGCGAGACCGTGGACGTCGGCCGATCGGGGAAAAGGGGTCCGCTCGAAATCGCGTAGCGACTCACCCGTGGCTACGAGACATGCGGCGAGATTCCCGCTGTCGACGCTCGACACGTATCGAGGCGCGAGCGGATGGAGGTTGCGCGTATCGTACCAGTTGAGAAAGTGTCCCCGGTGACGCTCGAGCCGCTCCAGCGTCTCGAACGTGTTCGTCAGCGTCGCCACCGCCCGACTCAGGGTCGTGTGACCAAGCTCGTGCGCAGTTGCCACCGACAGGATCCCGAGGCCGATGTTGGTCGGAGAGGTGCGGTGGGCGATGCCCCGGTCCGGCTCGATTTGCAGATTGTCGGGGGGGAGCCAGTGATCGACCGGTGACATCAGCCGCTCGAAATAGGCCCAGGTTCGCCGTGCCAGCCGGCGCAGCCAGAGGCGCTGCTCGGCGGTGACGTCATCCCGTCGCCGGCGCCTCGGCCGGGCCAGCGCCCAGGCAGTGAACGGGGAGGCGAGCCAGGCGAGCAGGAGGAGCGTCGGGGGGACGGTCTGCAGAGGAGGGAAAAGCCAGAGCGTCGTGCCCAGCGCCGCGCTCACGGTCAGCGCGGGAATCATCGGACCAAGGCGCACGCCCACCCTCGATTCCCCCGCGAGCGAGCGGGTCGTCTGGGCGGCCGACGTCCACTCCAGTAGACCCCGTTGGCTGACCATGAGTCGGAACAGGGTCCTGAGGGCGGCGTCGAGCTCGGTCAGGGCCTGCCACGGCAGGAACACGACCGCGGCGGCCCAACGGCCCACCGTGTGCAAAGCCGGCCTCAGGGAGCGCCGGAACGGTGCTCCCGAGGGCCACTGGCGTACCCTGGCGGGGGCGGCCGAGACCGCCGCCAACAGGACGGGAACTCCAGGGAAGGCCACGATCCAGGCCGTCCACCACCCTGCGCCTCCAGGTAGGGCAAGCCAACCGAAGACCGCCAGGAGGAGCAGGGACGGAGAAGCCAGACTCCGGCGCAGGTTGTCGAACATCATCCAGCGGGCGAGCGCCGAAAGCCGATTGGGGATTCGGGATCCCGACGCCGAGGGCACCCACGGAAGAAGCCAGGGCAGAAGCTGCCAGTCGCCGCGTCCCCAACGGTGCAGGCGGCGCATCCAGGCGGTCGGGGTTGATGGGTAATCTTCGATGACCGAGGTATCGCTCACGAGGGCGGTCCGTCCGTGGACTCCCTCGAAAAGGTCGTGGCTCAGGAGGGAGTTCTCCGGGACCCGGCCTGTGAGGCTTCGCTCGAAGGCGGCCACGTCGTAGAGACCCTTGCCCACGTACACGCCCTCGCCGAACAGGTCCTGGTAGATGTCCGAGGCGGCGTGGGAGTAGAGATCCAGCCCCTCATCGGCCTGGAAGATCCGCGTGAACCAGGTCTCCTCGTCTCCCTCTACCAGCGTCTCGACACGCGGCTGCAGGACGGTGTAGCCGTCGACGAGACGGTCCTCTTCGTCGAAGCGAGGCCGGTTCAGAGGGTGGGCCAGCGCGCTTGCGAGTCGGGAGGCCACCCCCCGGGGCAGGAACGTGTCCGCGTCGAGGGTCAGAACGAAGCGCACACCGTCCAGCGCTCCCACGTCACCTATGCGGAAGCGGAGGTCGACGCCCTGATCTCCCAGGATGAGCCGGTTGAGCTCGTGCAGCTTACCGCGCTTGCGCTCCCAGGCCATCCACCGTCCCTCGCCCGGATTCCAGAGACGCGGTCGTGCCAGCAACAGGAAGGGCGTGTGCCCTTCGCTTCCGTAGCGATCGTTCAGCCGTTGTATCGCGGACTCGGCCGACGCGATGATGGCGGCGTCCCCGGGAGCCTCCTCCGTGTCGGCGTCCGGCGGATCGAGAAGAATGGCGCAGACGAGGTTCTCGTCGGCGTTGCCCCGGTAGTTGCGCTCGACCTGCTTGACGATCACCTCGATGTCGGCGGGGTCCTGGACGATGGCCGGAACCGCCACGCAGGTCCGCCAGGATCCGGGAATGCCCAACGAGAAGTCCATCTTCGCCAGGGCCCTCGGAGGCACGAGCCGAGTGAGTACGGTGTTGGCGATGGCGACGGCGACCGAGATCGCCGGGGAGGCGACCAGAAGTGCGGCCAGCACGAGCCACCCCCAGCCCACATCGTCGGCCAGGAGAGGGCGGAGCGGAAGGGCCGCAGCCGCCAGCGACAATGCTCCGACGAGGCCGAAGTATGCGCGGCCCGCGTGCCGGAACAGAAGCCGGCGTGCTCTGGCTCGCAGGGGTAGCCGAGCGCCGAGTGCCGCCTCGAACTCCGGGCGTCGGTCACCGATCAGGAGTGCGCCGACGTGGTCCGGCGCGTCACCGCCGGCCATGCTGACGCACTCCATGGCAACCCCGACTTCCAAGGTATCGCTCCAGCGCGAGAGCTCTTCGACGGCACTCCGATATCGGTCCCTCGTCCGACGATCCATGTCCGCATATGAGCGGCTCGGGTCCAGCCGCCGGAAGCAGCGCTCCACCAGGCTCAGTGATTCGACGATCGCCAGCCAGTCGGCATGGTCGATGGCACGCAGGCTCGTGATGCACGCACCCACCGCCTGGCCGTCGCTCCCCTCTTCCTCGGCCTGGCTGGTCAGAGAGAGGAGCCGCTCGAGGAGGAGCAGTCGAAGAAACGGCGCTATGGCCCAGAGCTCGCCGGTGTCGAGAGCCGTCACGGACTGGAAGTCGCGCACGAAGCCCACCACTGCCTGCTCGTCCACGAAGCCGTCGTTGCGTTCGACCAGCTCGCCGGCGAGCCGCTCGATGCGGGGGAGGGTCGAGTCGTCGGAGAGTCGGGGCAGCACCGCGTGGAAGCCCGCCGGAACGTCCTCGAGGGCCTGATCGGCTGCCCGGACGATCACGTGGCGGTTGCCGACCAGCCACTCCGCACGGCTCGCGCCCAGAGAGTCCTGTTGAGCGTCGGCACGCCTGACGGCGGCCACCACGTCATCCCGGACGGCGCGAAGGCGGCGTCTGAATCGTCGGGAGAGGCTCCGGGGCGGTGCTTCCCGGATGGGCGTGGCGAGCGCGCGCGCGAGTGCCGAGCCCGGTCCCGCCGTCCTCTCGTCGCTCACGCCCTCGGCAGGCCTTCGGTGTTCCGCCGCCGCCGGGACCTCTCGGGAGAGGGCTGTGTAGAGGCTGCGACGCGCGAGGCATCCTGAAGCACGAGGACCGGGTGCTCGGCGGCCTGCAACAGGGCCTGGGCGACGGTCCCGTGCGTGCAGCCTTCCATAGCCGTACTCCCTCGCGCGCTGAGGACGAGGAGCGTGTCCGGCTCCTCGGCCACGAGTCTGGCCAGCGCCCGGGGCACGCTCGCTTTCGCACTGGCCGTTCGTGTGCTGATATGCAGATCCCGTGCGCTCAGTCGCTTAGCGGCGTCGGCGAGATAGCCACGGGCGAGCTTGCCGCTCGCTTTCGCCAGCTCCGCAGCCATCGCGCGGAGGGAGCCCGTATCTCCTACCGCGAGGACTTCGGATGCGGGAACTACGTGAGCGAGGACCAGCGGCACGTCGGCGGTGCGTGCCACCGCGGCCGCGATGCGTAACGCCCACTCGGCCCTGGGCGATCCGTCGAGACCGACCAGGATCCGCCGCGGCCCACGACCGTTCTCCGCCGTCCCGGCCGGAACGAGCAGGATCGACGTCTCCGCAGCGGCGACTACCTTGTGTGCAGTACCCGCTACCGGGACCCCCGTGGCCTGACCGCGGCCATGGGTGGTCAGGGCCAGGAGATCGGCTCGCCGTGCACGGGCCATCTCCAGGATTTCTTCGCTCGCGTCCCCGACGCCGACGTCGATGTCGACCGCGATCTCCGCATCGACGAACCGCTTCTTTACGCCCTCGAGGTATGCCTTGGCCTCGCTGCGCTCGAGTCGCCACTCGACCGGATCCGTCCAGAGGCGGTCGGACCCCGGCTTGGCCTCGATCACCCTCAGGAGTAGCACTTCCGAGCCAAAGGCGCGAGCCAGGGTCATGACATAGGGGATCGCGCGCTCAGCGCGCTCCGATCCATCCAGAACCAACAGTACGCGTCGAATCACATCGCCCCCCTCGAGTGAGCGTATCACCCCATTCATGTTAGTGCCAGCAGAGGTCGGATGCCGTCGGGTGTTTCCCGCGTCGGGCTGTGGGGAGAACTCTGCTTCAGGGGCCGCCCGTCAGAACGAGATCAGCTTCGTCACTTTGAGCGAGAGTAGCCGTTCGAGGACGTCTCCACCGCGACGCCGCTCCGTGAGCACCAGGTAGAGATCAGACAGCGGCGCGTGGATCCAGTTGAGCCGGGCGTTGGTGATCACCTCGTCCGTCGCCTCGTTGTACTGGACGAAGGCGCTCGTGAGGAACCGAGGCGAAAAGAAGACGTCGAGCTTGGCGCTGTAGATGTCGGCCGTCACGGGCGCCTGGCCCGGCAGGTCGATGCGGTTGTGTTCCACGGACAGGTCGAGCAGGGCACGGTAGCCGAGGCGGCCCAGCACGCTTCCGCCCACCGAGCGGATGTCGCCACCGAAGTAGCCTCCGCCGCCCACCGAGACCCGTCCCGAGAGCGGGCGCGCGCGGCTCGCGGTGTATGACGCCCTGGCCTCGGAGAAACCGTAGCTCCCGGCCGCGACGGTCGCGCCCCGCACGGAGAACGCCGTCGGCACCCGCTCGAAGCGGTCGGTGACGCTGACGCTCGCGGTGGCGCCGTCGGTGAAGTCCGTGTCGAGGCCGGCTCCGAGCTCGCGGGTCTCCAGCACGCCATCCAGATTCGCGAAGTAATGAGCTTCGACATAAGGGTTGAGCTGCTGGACGGGGCCCCACTCCACGCGCGGCTGGACCCCGACCGTTCCGTATCCGTGCCGGACGCCGCTCCTGCGGACGAAGCCGACGCCCGGATCGAAGTCGTCGTCGAACTGCCGGTAGAGCGCCTCGACCTCCCAGAAGGGATCACGCCAGGCGGCCGAGAGCCGCCCCGCCATCCCCGACTCCAGGGGTGAGCCGTCCGCGGCGGTCCCGCTCGTTCCGGCGAGGTAGGACTGCACGAGGAAATAGTTTCCGAGTGCCTCGACGTTCAGGTCCACGCCCCAGGAGCGGCCTTCCTCCGGTGATCCCGAGGTGGCGGTGCGGTTCACGAAGATTCCGCCGGTCGTGAGGCCCGGCAGCGGCTCGCCCCGGACCCGGGCGACGCTGAAGTTCTCGGCCGCGAACGCGTCTTCGGCCCGGGTCTGCATGTTGAGGACGCCCACTGTGACGGGGCCGGCCGTGCCGCTGATCCTTCCCCCGCCGAGAATCGGGAGGGGCGCCCCATTTGGCGTGAGACCGATGCGGCGGGAGTGGAAGAGCGTGAAGTCACGGTCCGTGGCGCCGTTCCGCTGCGAGTACTGGCCCTGGTCGCCGAACTGGAAAATGCCCGCGTTCTCGAGGAAGAACTCGCGCTTTTCGGGGAAGAACAGCGAGAAGCGGGTGAGGTTGACCTGCTGCTGATCCACCTCGACCTGGCTGAAGTCCGTGTTCACCGTCAGGTCGAGCGTGAGTCCCGGAGTGAGCCCGAGCTTGAGGTCTCCGCCCGCGTCGAACTCGGGATCCGCGTCCGTCTGAAGCGACCCCGATGGCTGGCTCCCGACCACGAAGGGCTTGATCGAGAGGTTCCTCCCGGGACGGATGCCGTCCAGCCCCGTGAGCGTGCCGGCGCGTGACATCACGTACAGCTGCCAGCGACGGTCCATGGGCGCCCAGGTCGCGTCTTCGTTCTTGCTGCGGATCCGGCGGAGAAGGTTGAGGCCCCACACCTGCGCGTCCCGACTGCCGTCGAAGCGAAGCGTCGACCAGGGGATCGCGATCTCGAGGGTCCATCCGCGGTCATGGATCCGCGTCCGGAGATCGTGTGCGGATTCCCAGGCAGCATTGCTGATGCGCCCGTCGTCGGAGGTCTGCGAATCGCGGACCGCCCCGCCTGGATTCACGAAGTATGCGAACGAATTCTGACCGTCCAGGAAGGTGTCGAGCGTGAACCCGAACGCGTCGCCATCCCGCGTGTTGGGGTCGCGCTGCAACGTGGGGATCACGAGCGACGAAGGATCGGAGTCGTACATCTCCGCACCGATGTAGAGATGCTCGTCGTCGTAAAGGATCCTGACCTCGGTGCGTTCGGTCGCCGGTAGGCCCGGATCGGGTTTCTGCTGGATGAACCGGTCGATGACCGGGGCCGCCGCCCACGCCGCGTCGTCGAGCACTCCGTCGATGTCGATGGCGCCCGGAGCGCGCGCGGCGACGGCCGCCGGGCGCGGAGCACGGTCGAGATCCACGATCGGCTCGCCGGGGACGATCTGGATTGCGGGATCTTCCTGCTGGGCCGCCAACGGCGCGGCGACGAGCAGCGAGCAGGCGCACGCGGCGCTGAGCCAGTTCATGATGGACATGCCAGGAGGTTATCAAAAAACGAACGCCGCGCGCCAGACCGAACAGCGGTGACGGTGGCCGGATTCTTGCGATATCTTGGATCATGCAACCCTCCACCCAGTCCCATTGGCTCAAGGACGTCGCCGGCCACGCCGGCCTCGCCCTCGATCTGCCGTTACGGCCGGATTTGCCGACCCTCAAGGCCGCGTGGAGCCGGGTGGTCACCGCCTGCAAGACGACGGATACGGAGTTCACCCGCCGGGTGGCCGGCCATTTCCGGATCGGTGTCGCCGACGTTTCCCAGCGGGACGCGCAGGCCGTCCGGTTGATTCCGGAGCACGTGGCCCGTCGGTACGGCATTCTCGGAGTGGCGCTCACGGAGCGGAACGTGGTGGTGGCGACGTTCGATCCGTCGAACCGCTCGGCGCACCGGGCCATCGTGGAGCATACCGGCAGGGAGCCGGTCCTGCTCATGGCGAGCCCGACCGCGATCGGCGAGGCGCTCGACCGCGCGTATCAGGCGCGTCAGGCGCCGGGCAACACGCTCGAAAAGCTGGTCGCGGAGGTCGCCGAGAGCGACTTCCAGGTGGTCACGTCGGATGGCCGGGGGATGTTCACGACCTTCGAGCTCGAGGATCCAGCCGTGGTTCGGCTGGCCGACGTCATCCTCCAGCAGGGCGTGCGCTACCGGGCCACGGAGATCCACATCGAGCCGGGGCGGGACAAGGGGCGGGTACGGTACCGTATCGACGGCGTGCTTCAGCACGTCGTGGCGCTGCCCGCCACAGCGCACGAGCGTCTCGTGGCGCGGATCCGCTACATGGCGAAGGGCAAGGTCGGCGTGTCCGAGGAGGGCTTCGCGGTTCGCGGGGGCCCGTCGCTCGAACGCATGGCTCATCTGCTCACGACCCCGACGCCGGACGGCGAGCTCGTTTCGGTCCGGCTCGTCGCCCCTGACGAGCTCCCGACGCTGGACGCCCTCGGCTTCGACGGCCCTGAGGGACACCTGATCCGCCATATCCTCGGACGCAACGAGGGGCTGGTGCTGGTGACCGGGCCGGCGCGGTCTGGCACGACGAGCTTCGTCTACGCGAGCATGTACGCCCTCAACAAGCAGAACGTGCTCTCCCTCGAAGGCCGGGTGGAGCTCCACATCCCGGGGGTCACGCAGGTCCGGTACGACGCCTCGACCGGCAAGTCGTTCGCCGAGACCCTTCAGCAGCTGCTCGATCAGGATCCTGACGTCGTGCATGCCGGTGAGATCCGCGATCTCGCGACGGCGCGCATCGCACTCCGGACGGCGGTGACCGGCCGCAAGGTACTGGCCACGGTACACACCCCCGACACGGTCTCGGGCGTTCGACGCCTGATCGACCTCGGGCTCGCGCCCGGACGGCTCGCCGAATCACTGCACGCAGTGATCTCACTCCGCTTGGTGCGGCGGCTGTGCACGCACTGCGCGCGCGGCGTGAAGGCCCCCGAGGACCTGCCCGCCAGAGAGCGTAAGTTGGCGGATATCCTGGGTATCCTGCCCCCGAAGCGGGCGGTCGGCTGTAAGGCGTGTGCGGGAACCGGATACTTCGGCCAGCTTCCGGTGGCCGAGGTGCTGAACCTGACGCCCGCGCTCCGGTCGCTCCTCACGGAGGGATGCGACGATGCGGACTTCGAGCTCGCTGCCCAGATGGAGGGCGTTCGTGGGCTCGCGGAAGTGGCCCTCGATCGAGTGGCGCGCGGTGAGACCACGGTGGAGGAGGTCGAGCGGGTGCTCGGCATCGTGCCGCCAAGGGAGGAGAGCGCCCGCTCGGCCGGACCGGTGTTGCTCGTCGAGGACGAAGCTCAGGACCGGCTCCTGATCGGCTCCATCGCCCGCGATCTCGGCTTCAACGTGGTCGAGGCCGTCGACGGGAACCACGCCATCGACCTGCTCGCGAAGGACGGCGGCAGCTACTCGATGGTCTTGCTCGACCTGATGCTACCCGGCGTCGACGGACTCGAGGTTCTACAGAGGATCCGCAAGTCGATCGAGACCCAGTATCTCCCGGTGCTGGTGCTTACGAGCTCGCCCGACCCCCGCCGTGAGATCGAGTTGCTCGACCAGGGCGCGGACGATTTCATGCTCAAGCCAGTGGCCGTGGACCGCCTGCAGTCGCGCATGCGTGCCGTCCTTCGCAGGAGCGGCGTGCGCATCGGCGTATCGTCGCCCGATGGCTCGGAGGCCCTGTCGAACGGCGACGGGCGGCCGGGTGTGGGCGGACCCGGCGTCGCAACCGGACCATGACCCCCGAGACGCCCCCGGTGGTCCGCATCGCCGACAAGCTGGCGCTGTTCGACGACCACTGGAGCCCGAAGGTCGTGGGTGAGCTCAACGGCCAGCACGTGAAGCTGGTGAAGCTCCTCGGATCGTTCGTGTGGCACCGGCACGAGGACGAGGACGAGCTCTTCCTGGTGATCCGTGGCAGCCTCGAGATCCACTTCCGGGACCGCGTCGAACATCTCTCGGAAGGGGACTTTCTCATCGTGCCGCGGGGCGTCGAGCACAAGCCCGTCGCGCACGAGGAGGCGCACGTGCTTCTGCTGGAGCCCGTCGGCACGCTGAACACAGGCGACCAGCGGAACGAGCGGACCGTCGCGGAGCCCGAGCGGATCTAGCAGGTCGCGGCGGCCACCCTGGCGCCCCGCGCGGGTGATCGGGGGTGGGCCGCGAGCGCTGCGGCGCCTTTGCGTGGGATGCGGCGTCGGATTAGCGTGAGCGGTCCAACTCGTTCCATCGCACCGGAGAAGCCCGCCGTGCTGTCATCTTTGTCGGCTCGTTCGTCCTCGCGCGTTGCTCGCTCCCGGCCGTCTCGGCTCGGGCTGTCCGTCGTCGCGACACTGCTGGCGGCGATCGGTCCGCTGGCGGCCTCGGGCCAGGCTCCACTCAGCCCGCCGTCCGACTTCCCGACCGAGCTTCGCACACACGCCGAGCGCACCGGCTTCAGCGAGCTGACGCCGGCCGACGAGGTGGTCCGGTTCTATCAGAATCTGGCCCGGCACTCGGACGACGTCCGCGTGATGGAGATCGGACAGACGCGCGAAGGGCGGCCCATCCTCGGGGTGACGGTGGCCAGCCCTGCGGTCGCCGAGCCGTGGGAGGCGCACGTCTCCGGTAAGCCGATCATCTTCATCGGCGCTTCCGTGCACGGGAACGAGCCGGCGGGGAAGGAGGGCCTCATGCTCTTCGCCCGTGAGCTGGCGCTCGGCAACGCCCAGGACCTCCTGAGTGACGGCGTGTTCGTCTTCGTGCCGCAGATCAATCCCGATGCCGGCGAGGCCAACGAGAGCGGCACGCGCACGAACCCGGCCGGCTACAACGTGAACCGCGACTACGCCCGCCTGGTGAACCCCGAGACGCGTGCGGTGGTGGAGGAGATCCTGGTGCCGTGGCGTCCGCACGTCGCGGTCGACGCGCACGAGTTGTCCGGAGCGCACGCCTACGACTTCTACGCCCTGCATCCGAGTCATCTGTCGACGCCGAGCGCCGTCCGCGAGTTGGCCGCGGGGCCGGCCACCGACGCCGTGCGTGAGGCGATCGAGGGAGGGGGCTTCGGGTACTTCCCGTACCACCTGCTCCCCTCCGATCCGACGACGATCCCCGAGGTCGGGATCTTCGGCGCGGGATACGGTGTGCGGATCCTCCGGAGCTACGGCGGCGTGCGGGGCGCCATTAGCCTGCTGTTCGAGAGCCGCCGGGATGCGGACCCGACGCAGCGGATCGAGGAGCGCGCCCTCTGGCACTACCTAGCCATGGAGGGCGTCTCGAGGTGGGCCGTCGAGAACGGAGGCCAGGTGGTCGCCGCCGTGGCGGAGGGTCGCGCGGAGAACGAGCGGCTTGGAAGCGTCTACGATGCGGCCGATACGATCGTGGTGCGCGCCGAGCTCGTCCCGGGGGATCCGGTTCAGTACCGCACGCCCGAGATGCGGCGCGGGCCGGACGGTGGCTACGAGCCCACCGGTGATGTGCTTGAGGTCGAGGTTCCGTTCCAGAACCGGATCAGGGGTGTGGTGGTTCGCCCCCGTCCGGTCGGCTACTTCATCGAAGCGCACCGGGGTGATCTCGCGGAGGAGCTGGTCCGTCACGGACTCCAGGTGGAGCGTGTGGACGGCCTGGTCCGGACCCCGGTCCAGAGCTTCATCGTCGATTCGGTCGAGGTCGCGTCGTCGCCCTCCGAGGGGTACTACGAGCGCTCGGTCTGGACCAGCCTGGAGGAGCGGAGCGCGGTGTTCCCGCGTGGCGGCTACCTCGTCCGGGCCAGTCAGCCCATGGCGGGGCTGGCATTCGCGCTGCTCGAGCCGGAGGACATCGACTCGTTCGCGAGCGAAGGTCGGTACGACGCGGAGATGAGCGTCGGCGATGCGCTTCCCGTGCACCGGCTGCGCGAGCTTCCGGACGTGGCGGGCATCCTGATGACGCCTTAGAAGGCGCGGCGATGCACCTCGGGCACCGTCTCTCGGGCGGCGCGATACTGGCGCTCGCATGGGTCACGGCCGCGGGCGCATGGGCGCCCGTGGCCGGTCAGACCGTCGAAGATGCCCGGTGCCCCATGGACATCCCGCGGCCCGACTCACCCGAGCGCCGGGGGACCGGTGCACCACCACCGGCGTGGGACCTGCGCTGCATCGAGCTGATCCCCGCTGCGGCCGGAGGCG
This sequence comes from Gemmatimonadota bacterium, assembly GCA_040904945.1. Lineage (GTDB taxonomy): Bacteria > Gemmatimonadota > Gemmatimonadetes > Longimicrobiales > Gaopeijiaceae > JAWLHJ01. The sequence goes on along the minus strand of JBBDSM010000068.1, from coordinate 2,168 downwards.
ATGCCCGGGGTGTGGTCACGCTCGAGCGTCCACCGTCACCGTTCGGCGTCACCGTGACGCCCGAGGGGCGGCACATCCACCGGCTGTCCGTCCGCGTCGAGGGGCTGCCCGACCCTGCGTCGCTGGGCCCTTATACCACGTTCGTAGCCTGGGCGACGCCGCTCGCGTTGGATCCGGTCGTGCCTCTGGGTGCGGTGGGGGAGGGGACGTCGGATCTCGGGGAGATCGCCTTCGGCAAATACCTCGTCTGGATCTCGGCCGAGTCGTCCGCCGACGTGACCGAGCGCGAGGGCCCGCTCGTGCTTCGGGGCCGGTCGCCCTCGTCGTTCATGGAGGCTCATGACCTTCTGGCGCTCGCGCCGGCCGCGGAGGAGAGCGGGGGCAGGGACCCGCGGGGCGCCGCCGGCGGAGCGCCCGGGGACGCACACGCGGGGCACGCCGGAGGGGGCATGGCGGCCGCCGGGGACTCCGGATGGGCGATGCCGCCCGGGTACGAGCGCGTCCAGATGCTGCCCGGCATGATGACCCTCGAGCCCGACGTGGCGCCCCTCCGGGTAGAGGCGGCCGAGGATGCCGGCCCGCCGCCGATGGTGCGGCCGCGTGAGGTCGTTCGGCTTCCGGATGGGGGCACGCTCGACCTCACGGCCGGCTTCGTGCGTAAGCAGGTCGGCGGCCTGGAGATCGAGATGCTGGCCTTCAACGGGCAGCACCCGGGGCCGCTCATCCAGGTGGCGGCCAACACGACCATCTTCGTCAACTTCACGAACGACACCCCGTTCCCGACGGCCATCCACTGGCACGGCATCCGGCTCGACAACGCCTTCGACGGTGTGCCCGGCGTCACCCAGGAGGCCGTGTCGCCTGGGGGGCGGTTCCAGTACCGGATCCACTTCCCGGACGAGGGGATCTACTGGTATCACCCCCACCACCGGGAGGACGTCCAGCAGGAGCTCGGCCTGTACGGGAACCTGCGCGTCGATCCGCCCGATCCGGGCGCATGGAGCCCGGTCCATCGGGAGGAGGTCCTCATGCTCGACGACCTCCTGCTGGACGAGCGTGGTGTCGTGCCGTTCGGCGCGGAGGGTGCGACCCATGCGCTGATGGGACGGTTCGGGAACATGCTTCTGGTGAACGGCGAGCCCGATTACCGGCTCGACGCGCGACCCGGCGAGGTCGTGCGGTTCTTCCTCACGAACGCGGCCAACACGCGGACGTTCAACCTGTCGTTGCAGCGGGCCGACGAATTGGGGGACGGCGCCGAGGATCGCGCCGGCGCGACGGGGCCCGCTCAGCCGGACGGCCGCCCTCCCCCCGACGTGCTCCCGCTCAAGGTCGTGGCTACCGACGTGGGCCGCTTCGAGCGGGAGAGCCGAGCCGAGAGCGTCGTCCTCGGGCCGGCCGAGCGGTACGTGGTCGACGTGCGCTTCCCCGAGGCCGGGAGCTGGGTGCTCGTGAACCACGTCCAGGGGATCAACCACCGGCAGGGCCTCTTCCTCGAGGAGCGGACCGAGCTCGGCCGGGTCACCGTGGCCGGCGAGCCGCCCCCGCGCGATCTGACGGACGCGTTCCTCACGCTGCGCGAGCACGAAGACGTCATTCAGGACATCGACCGGGTGCGCGACCGCTTCGACGACCCGGTCACGCATGAGCTCGTCATGGAGCTGCAGGCGGATTCGCTGCCGATGACCATCGAGCAGTCCATGCGCTACGACTGGGCCTACTTCAACCCGGTCGAGTGGACGGGGACGATGCCGATGATGAACTGGGCCGTGTCGGCGCGTAGCGTGCGATGGGTGCTTCGCGACGTGCGGTCGGGGCGTGAGAATATGGATATCGATTGGCGCTTCGACGTGGGCGACGTCGTGAAGCTCCGGGTGCACAACGACCGGACCTCGTTCCACGCCATGCAGCACCCGCTCCACATTCACGGGCAACGGTTTCTGGTGCTCTCGCAGAACGGTATCCCGAACGAGCATCTGGGGTGGAAGGACACGGTGCTGTTGCCCGCGGGGTCCACGACGGACATTCTGCTCGAGATATCCAATCCGGGCCGATGGATGGTGCACTGTCACATTGCCGAGCACCTCGAGGCCGGCATGAGGTTCGTATTCGACGTGGAGGGAGGGTCATGAGGAATCGACGACTGGCGGGTTCGGGTGATGCGTGGG